>NZ_JAQZRK010000001.1:0-401385 GCF_028737495.1 Enterobacter cloacae complex sp. 2022EL-00981 | reverse complement strand
GTCCATGCTGGCGCAGTACCTGCTCCACCACCTCCGGCACCGGCTGGTGCTGGAAAATGCGGCACTGGCGGGTGCGGCTGAGCAGCGCCAGACGGGAACTGAGCACCACCTGGTAATGCGACTGGTCGGCGGTGGTGGAAAGCCACTCCAGGCGGGTGATGATGCCGTGCACTGCCTTGCCGTTGCGCATCCTCAGGGTGGCGTGTTTCATCAGCACGTCTTCAGGGGCGAGATTGTTCTGCGGGGTGGTGAAATCGATGGTCCAGCGAAAGGGCTCGCTCAGGGCTTCGTGCCCGGTGAATTTCAGCACATCCGCTTTTACCGGGCTGTCGTTAATCTCCAGCAGATAGCGCGGCTGCCCGTCAAACAAAGCCAGCCAGTTGTCCTTGTCCATCACATCACTCCTTTACCGACACCAGACTGAGCCAGCCGTCACCCAGTTCAATGGTGCGGGGTTTATCCGGGTCGAGGTCATCCCGCGTGAGCACCAGACGCCAGCGGTTGTCCTGCATGTCCGGGCGGTTGAACAGCCCCACCACGGCGACGAACTGTGCGTCTTCATCCATTGGCATATTGAGCGTCACGCTGCCTTTGGGCATCACCAGCAAGGCTTTTGAGGCCAGTACATCGTCTTTCAGTACCGTATCAGCATTGCGCAACAGAGCTTGATAATCAGCACTATCGACTGCCTGGCGGTCTTTCAGCTGGTAAACCCGTACCATGGTGGCCAGCGGCGTCTGGGCGCCGTCTGCATTCGCCGCGGTACGGGGGGTGAAATCCAGATGCAGCGTTTTAATTTTCTTGTAAAAGATGGATTTAGTGAGACTGACGGTACCGTCCGTCACGGTCTGGGTCAGGCCGCAGCCTGTCAGCAGGGCGCAGGCGATTAGCGTCAGCGCCCGCCAGGGGGTGACTGTTGTCATTCAACATTCCTTTTGAAGAGGGAAAGTACGCAATTAATCGAAACGGTAATGACCGCCTTCAGCGGGCGGTAACGCCCGGCAGTTCAGACCTTTATAGCAGCCCAGACTCACCGTGAGAGTCTCCCGGTTATCGCTGAGCCTGCCGTCCTTCAGGCCGAGCAGGCCGGTGCGGCCCAGCTGTATTCGCCGGCCTTTACCCAGCCGGGGATCTGGCAACAACCGGACCGGTACGGTAAGACACAGCCGTGCATCGCTGCGGTAACCCAGATAAACCCGCATCAGCACCAGCAAGTCGGTATGGAGCTGACCACCGGGTAACCAGCCTTCGGCTTCATCAGGATCTTCCGTGACAAGCGTCACCCGCACCCTGCTGCAAGCTTCCCTGGCGGTTTTGCCAAGCGTTGCCCGCTGTGAAAGACGGACACGGTTGCCGGTGTCCAGCCCGGTGCGGTTTTCAATATGCACGGTAACCGGGTCAGGTTCGGTGATAACCACACGGGTATGCGGGGCTAGCAGGCTGACCAGCGCCCGGGTACCTTCCACATTGCGGGTGGGCAGCCGCATGGTGCCGAGCAGCGCCAGAAAGCGGGAAACGGGCGTTTCCACATGTTCCGCCGTGCCGGGAATACCCAGACCGACCAGTCCCAGCAGGCACTGGGATGTCGCATCTTTACCGCCCGCCTCAAAAGTGGCCGGGTAGGCATATTTACGCCAGATCCGGTAATACTGCGTGGTGATACGGTGACTAAAGATGTCCAGAAACGACGTGACCGCCTCGTATCCCTCACGACGCTGCGCGATATCATCCAGATACGAGCCCGGCAGCGGTGAATCCACGCCGTACATTCCCAGAAAGGTGGTGCGCACGGTCGGGGGTAACCCGGGATTGTCCTCATTGGTCTCAACCGTCCGCAGTTCGGTGACCGGGAACCCCATCCCCGGCCAGGGTCGGAAACGCACCGGATCGTCACCGGGATGGCTGGTCGCGCCGAGCTTTGGTGCATCCGGATGCTCCTGCTCCAGCAACTGGCAGAAACGATAAAAGTTAGCCTGCCAGATGTCCTTATTGAGGGTTAACGTCAGCCCGGTACGTACTGGCTGTGATTCTCGCGCCATCTCAGTCGTTTCCCTGTCGGTTGCAGTACCAGCGTGAGCTGGTTAAAAAGGTGAATATCCGCATAGAGCGCAAAGAAACGGTTCAGCATCTCGCCGAACAGGTTCACATCGCCCTCGCCTGCAAAGTTGTCCATGTTCAGCGTGACCTCGATATCTACGCCCCGCAGCATAAAACCTTTTTCAAAGCGGCGGATCAGCGTGTGCTTCACCGCAACGATGGCCTCAAGGCGACGGCGGTTCATTTCATCGTCAGTCCAGTCATACAGCGCCAGCGTGCCGCGCAGCACTTCGGGGTTATCCATCATGCTGAGGAAGTTTGAGCCGAGATGGCTCATTACCCGCCAGTGGAACCGGTCGTTTGCTGGGGGATACAGGGGCATGGTGGGAGCCGTGACGTTCAGTACCCTGACCGGAACTTTGCCGACTTTCACCACCCTGTCCAGCAAGGTGCTTTCGAGCGCCTTACGCGGGAGCTGCCCGTTGGTGCCAGTGATCCGCATGGAGAGCGATTCCGGTTTTTCGGCCAGTTGATCCAGCTCGAATGAACGTCCACCGAGGATAAGCCAGGTGTCATAAAGACCGGACGCGCCGCGCTTAACGCGTGTGTGGTAGTAGCGCTCCGGAGCATCGTGGCGCATCATGCCGCCCCGGTGCCGGAAGCTGGTGAACGGAACATACGGGTGCTTGCCGAGTTTTACCGCGCCGTGGATATTATCCACGCTGTAAATTTCGGTGTGCCCGTCCTGGAGGCGCAGCGGCCGCAGCAGATACTCATTTTCCAGCGGACTGAGCGTCAGCGGATCTGCCTCGAGCGTGAAGAGATTAATCACCGGCGCGCAGTGCAGACGGAAATTGTCTGTCTCAAACGGCAGATCGGGCGACCAGGCCTCACTGAGCACCATGTCGATTTCAAACCAGGTGCTGGCCGCCGTCAGTCCGAGTGTGTCAAGGCCGCGCAGCTCCACAAACATAAACTTCGGACGGAAGCTGAAATACTCCAGCAGCAGTTGGTAGCCGCTAAAGGCCGTGTCGCTTTTTTTCCACAGGCCGTCATTGTCATCAAAGCCCACCGGCCTGCACCAGCCGTCAAACTTGTGCCGCTCCGTGTGAGTTCCGGCGTGACGGGCATACATCGCGTGAACACGACGGGTCATCGCCAGATGCAGGGCTGAACTGACCGGACTTTCGGCATTCAGGAAAATAGTGACTTTCTCAAGCCCGGCATTGCTCCAGTCCACTTTTTCCGGGCACTCAAAACGCAGGCGGATGGCCGAACGACCATCCGTTTCGGTATGCAGACGCGCACCGGCAAGGTGCAGGGGTTGCAGGGGAACATCCCGCGTGGTGCGGTACTGACAGGCGGTTTTGTGCGGCCCCACCGGGCGCGACAGCACCGAAAACCCTTCGGCCAGCGTCTCTGTCTGACGCAGATTCCGCCAGTCCGGCGTAAACTCAACGATGGCAAGCGACGGGATGGTCCGCATGTAGTGCGGCCATAACAGGCTGACCAGCCCCTCAGTCAGCTCCGGCAAGTCATCATCGAGTTTTTCACGTAGTCGGCCCATCAGGAAGGCAAAGCCTTCAAACAGGCGCTCTACGTAGGGATCACGTGCACCGGGTTTATCCAGGTTGAGCATTGCCGCCCGATCCGGATGGGCACGAGCAAATTCTTTTCCGGCCTCACGCAGATAGCGCATTTCGGCCTCGTAATAGCGCAGGGTTAAGTCATCCATGCACGGTATTCCTGATTGTTAACAAGTAAGTTCTAGCCACACAGCACCATGGCCCGGGCCGGATCGATGGCAATCAGCCCTGCCAGCAGCGCGTCCATCTCGGGCATCAGCCGGGCTTTATCAGATTCGCTGCGGCCGGCTTTCATGCGCAGCAGTTTCAGGCGGCGGGCCTGAACCTCGAACAGCAGGCCCGGCTCCCAGTCCGCCAGCGTCAGCTGCGGGGCGGAGGCCGTCAGTTCCCCCAGCAGATGCAGTGCCATCTCGTTGCGGCCATACTGCTCGGCCACCCGGGCCATCAGCAGGCGCACCAGCCAGCGCTGGCGCGGGGTGTCCGTTCCCGGCCGGGACTGGAGCCAGGCGAGTGCGGCTTCGGGACCTTCGCTGTCGCCCTTTTCCATCGCTTCGGCTTCCAGTAACAGCACATCGTCCTCATGCCCGGTGGCGGGTGTTACCCGATCACTGGCAAATGACAGCCCCTCTTCGTGTACCTTTTCCGCTATCCAGCCCGTGGTCACCTCATCGGCAAACGGGGTACCGTCATTCCATGCCAGTCCTTCAAGCCCGGGCAGGCGTCTGAGGAGCAGCCGGAGATCCAGCAGAACAGATTCCGCCTGGTTCTCCCACGGCTGCCCCGCATGACTGAGACCCTGCCAGAGATACCACTGCAGATCGAGCCAGAAATGGTTCACCGCTTCGCAGTATATCTGGCTGGCCTGTTCGATCAGCTCAGTCCAGTTTTTCTGCAGATACAGACGTTTCAGCTGCGCCCGGTACTCGGGTTTAGGCGGGAGCAGCCGGGTACGGCCAGCGCTGTCCAGCGGCGGGATCTGATCAACCGTATCCCAGCGAATGGTTTTTATCAGCCGGTGAGAGGCCAGCCATCCCTGCGGTTGTTCACCCAGCCAGTCGGAAAGTAGCCTTGCCTGATCGAGCAAATCACGCCCGGATTTCACGGCCGTCAGTTGTGGCGACGGAGATAAGACGGTGTCGCGTCCGGTTTCCTGAATGCTGCTGTTCTGGGGTATAAGTACCTCCACCCCGCCGGAACGCGCAAGGCGATTATCCAGGGTGGTACAGAGACCGGTAAAGGACGGTTTTTCATCTTCAGGCCAATCAGCAACGCTCGCCGCCAGCAGACTGACAGCCCCCGCAGTCAGTCCGGCATCATCCCGATCCACTTCCGGCCAGCGCGAAAGTGTATCCAGCATTTTTGAACTGTTTAGCCATTCCAGGGCAGATTTTCTGGCATTAGCGCGCAGCGGGTGACAGCGTTTGCCGTAGCGGGACAGCATCGCGACCAGAAGCAATACCCCTTCTGCCAGCCCTTTCTCACCGTCAACGCTCAGTCGGGCCTGGATATACCAGGTGACGACGCGGATATCTTTGGCGCTTTCACACAGTATCTTTTCCGCCAGCCTACAAAGCAGCTCCGGATCGGTCCCCGAGAGCTTATTAATTTCTTCGCGCATCAGCTGGAAATTGTCGTCATAGGCCGGATCGTCACCCGTTTCCGTCTCAGGTCTGACAGGTTTTAACCAGTTATCCCAGAGTGACAGGGTGACGGAGGCGCTTTCGATAAGTTTCTGTTGTTCTTCCTGATTTGTGGCGCATGCCGCTAACAGGGCTTCCGGAGAACTCATGTTTTTCCTTGTCTCATCTTTATTCAACGTCTTCAGCGCTGGCAGCAACCGTAAATATGTTTTCAGGCAGCGTAAACCCCTGGAGCTTCAGCAATGCAAGCGGACCATCACCCAGTTCGCTGCGCATCACAAACTTCAGTGGATTACCGTCCGGCGCTATCCACACCAGTTGCATTCGGCTCGCATCAAGGGGGGTGATCAGGGCTTTATCCAGCAGGCGAATGAATCCCCAGTTGCCCTGGTTGCTGGTGTAAAGCTGCATCCCGCTGTTAACACTGCGCCAGCGGAGGTTCACTCCTGGGTAGTACGTGTTTCCCGGCCAGGTAAAGCTCTGCCAGCTTTCCATCTGGTTAAAGAAGTCCAGATTCTGCTCGTCAAGCGTCAGCTGCATGCGGGCCACATCGCGGGAAGGACGCGCCATCAGTTCGAAGTGAACGTTCGCATCCCCCTGGGCAAAAACGATATCCGACAGTTCAGCCAGCTGGTTAATGGCCCGGAGGAAATCCGGGTTCACCTCCATCCCCTGACTTGCTGAAGGATCCACCACCCAGCGGTTCCCTTCCTGATGAAGAATGCCGCCGAGGCTGGTTTTCAGGAATGTGGCGATGCGACCTGAATCACTGCGCAGGAACTGCGCCAGTAAAGGCAGTGAGGCATCACTGCCGGTGGCTTTAAACGGATAGCGACCGGCAAAGGCTTTGTTCCACTGATCGACAATGGTCGTCTGCCAGCGGGTATTAAGGCTTCCTGCCGCCGGAGTCAGCACCTGTCGCCAGGCCAGATCCAGCGGCTGCACAAACAGTGACTGACCGAATCCGTTCCACTCCTGACCTAGGCTCGCCGCCACCAGACTGCTGTAGTCACGCGTATCGGTCAGGTCGGTAGCCTTGCCCTGGAAGACTGTCTGGGCCAGCATCTGGGACATCGCCTGCGGATCCAGCGCACTGGTGACCTGCTGGAGCTTGAGGCGCACCTGCGTCACGCGAGCAAGCCAGGACTGGAAACTCAGGTTACCGTTACGTCCGGTGCCCTCTTTTCCCTCCATGAACCCCGTCAGCGGACCAAACACGTTATCCAGCGGTCCTTTCGGCCCCTGTGCCTGTTCGATGAACGGCCGGGCATATTTTTTCCGGCCAACCAGTTTTTTCGCCGAATCCACTATCGAATCCGCCAGCGCTTCGCCCTTCTCGCCTGTTTTTCCCTGGTAGTTCAGGGTGTTCATCAGCGCCACCAGGGGTGACTGACGCACATCGCCGATCAGGCTGAGCTGGGCAATGGCTTCTGACAGCGAAGTCGCTTCCTGCCACTGAATGCTGTTGACCATATTCAGCCAGGCATTGCCAAAATCGGTAAAGTAACGTTCGGTCAGCCTGGCCTTCAGCGCTTCGGGTGCGATATCGCTCCCCGGCTGACGGGTTTTATCCGTCAGAACCCAGTCAATTTCGTCGCGACGGGTTTTGACCACATCGTTAATAGCATCCTGTACCTGCTCTTCCCAGGCCTGGCGGGTAAACATGCCCGGCACCACTTCTTCTGTGCTGAAGACGGAGGAGGCATCCGTGTCACCGGTCATATCGGCAAGCGTGAGATCCGGCCAGTTGCTGGCAACGCGCTTCAGCATGTCCTGATACAGCCCGGATTCAGCATTACGCTGGCCAATCTGTTTAAGGAGGATCTGACGCACGGTTGTGACAAGTCCGGCATCAGGCTTAATTTTCCATTCCGGATGTGACGGCAGGTTCTGGGCGTAAAAGCCCAGCAGTTTTGGTGCCAGTTCCTGCCAGGCTCCATCTGATATACCCTGCCGTTTCGGCCAGGCCGTCAGCACATGTTGCGCCAGCCATCTGGCATCAGCTTTGTCCGGTCTGGCCATCATCAGGTAACTTTTGAGCACATCGTAAGCCCGTTGTGTTCCCTGCATACGGGCTTCGCTGGCCGGAGGAAGATTAACAAAAGCCTGAAGCTGCTGTTTCAGGTGGATAACCGTGACATCTCGTATCAGCAGCGCATTATTACGGGCATACAGAGGCCACAGGGCCACCAGCGTGTCGTGGTCCTGATTGAGTCCAAAGCGGGTGTACCAGGGCGCACCGGTTGCTTCCCGGTTCTGCAGTCTGGCAATCGCCTGCTGGAGCACAAGCTGGTTACGCAGACGCTCTGTCAGAGGACTTTCAGTATCCGCGGCAAGACGGGCGGTACTCTGAGCCTGGTATATCTGCGCCCGGTTGACGGCAAGCGACAGCAGTGTACCGGCTCCCCAGAGGACACTCAGGGCAAGCACCAGTAAACGCAGCCCTTTAAGCCAGTCGAAGTTCAACTTTCTGGCGCGGATGGTAGAGCAGTCATCAATAACGGCTTTCCAGCCGGGAGTATCAAGCCGGGCATTGGGTACTGAACCGGCAACGGCCAGTTCATGGCTGAATATCACGCCCCGGAGCCGATAAGCAGCAGAGCCCTGTAACAGCCCGTCAAACAGGGCGTGCAGGCCTGCCTTCAGGTCCCCCTGCAGACGGGACGAGAGTTGCAGCAGCCAGTTATGATGCGGATTATTCAGCACCTGAGACATCCCGACCTGGCGTAAATGCGGAACCAGCGTATCCAGCGTACTGAGAACATCCTGCGCGGTCACACCGGGGCCAAATAACGCGCCGGTCGCCACAGGTTCCGCCTGATCGTCGGATGTGGCTGCCTTGTCAGTCAGCCATAGCCAGACCGGAGCCTGCCACCCCAGAAGGTAATCGGCTTTCTGGCGACACCGTAAAAACGCATCGCGCTCTGTATCAGTCGGCAACACTGCGGTATCCATCACATGGATGATGCCATCCACAGGTTTGCCGGGACGCAGGCGTTTTAACCGGGACAGGAAAAGCTCGTCGGGAAGAGACTGAGCATCGCCGCCATATACCAGAATATTGCCATCACCTTCCTGCCAGAGATCGTGACAAAGTCCGGGGGCTGCTTTTTCCGTCTCGTCAGCATTACCCTGCACAAGCAGGATCCGGACCTTAGACCGCCAGCGACGACCATATCGCATCTCCAGATGTACTGACATCTGTTCATCACTGAAAATAGCTTCCTGCCCATCACCGTCAGCAGACGGAATCTCTGCTAACTGAGCCATGGCCTGTCGTTGGCTATCTCCCCAGTGAAGATAAAGACCCGCTTTCCCCGCATAGCTGAACGCTTTTTCAGTCATCCATCCCAACAGGAATATGGCTGCATTCAACAATGCGCAAAATGTCAGGATGCGCTGTCCATCATATGGTCCCAGTCCGGTGGCAGATGCCAGCCATTGCGGGAACGCATAAAACAGAAATGCGACTGTCGCTGTCAAAAAAAACAGAACTCCAGCCGTTGCGCCAATGAGCGTTTTGACTTTTACTTTAGCCATTCCCTTGATTTTCCTTACGAACGCCTTTTTTATTAACGACGGCTACCCAGACATCTTCTTCGTCTGCAGCTGATTGGGCTGCGATGATTTGTGATCCATTATCGTGACATGCGACAGAAGCAAGAATAATGACAAGCCAGGGAGCGGCTCGCCCGGCATATCCCATAGCGTAATCAATACTGCGATTGTCATCTGACAGGCTGAATGTCACTCCGTTATCTTCACAAGCTTCGTTCCACCCGCTCCCGCTGGCAAGGGCTGGTCCTGTATGCCAGGCAGCTTTCAGTGATTCAGGGTCTGTGTCGGCCCAAAGTAGTGCCCGGTTCAGCGTTTTTACCAGCGCGGGCTCTTTGCCTTTTTCCGGGCGGTGCAGGCACACTGCGTGAGGATAAGCAGCAGCCTTTCGGTTGCAGAGCACCACCAGTGTGATGGCATCGGCGTCACCCTGACTGGGGTACGCTGGTACCGAGAATGTCACAGCTGCAAGAATGCCCGGCTTTTCCCAGCGCAGGTCCAGCCAGGTATCAAACGCCGACAGACCTTTGCCAGACAGGAGTCTGAAGCTTCTCCCTGTTTTGGCAGCAAGTTCTTTTTTGAGATGTGACTCAACGCATTGCCTGATATCGTCATCACAGTCCAGCATCAGGCAGCAGAGAATATCCGTCGGGAGTGTTGCGGTAATATCCTGCACCCGAGCGGCAAGTGTTGAGGTGGTGGCAATTATTTCAGCCTCCAGGTCGACCTGAAATCCTGTCAGGGCTGCATATCTGACAGTGACTTTACTGCCCCGCGGCGTTGAGAAATGCACTATGGGCATAGTATGGCTCGCCGTCTGCAGCAATGCTCCGGGCTTATTTCCTGCGGGATGCTGAATGTGATAACCCAGCATCCAGCCGCAACGCTGACCACGGCGGATTTCCTGCTGAATCAGCGCTTCCCGCTCAGCATTACGGGATTCAGCCCCTACCTGTTCCGCTTTGTACGCGAATCGACGCAGGGAAAAGAGCACTCCCCATAAACAAAATGGTAGCCCCTGCGCAGTAAACCAGAAAATGAATCCGGTTCTACTTGAGGTCCATTGCCAGAGCGTTAACGTGATACCAGCAACCAGCATAAGTGCCAGAAACAGCAACCAGCGCCGGGGATTGGGGCGCATAACTTTCGGCGCTTTTTCGGGAATGGCGTCCAGCCAGACGGGCATGTTCAACCAACCTTTGCAGGAACAAAAGAACTGATCAAAGTGCAGCCGCAACCGCACCTGTGGCCGTGAAAAGCAACAGGGATACCATTATCCAAATAGTTGGGATTACCTTCGATGATCGTTGTCGGACCATGCCCAGGTATCGGGCAGGAAACCCTGTCGCCTTTACGTGCCACGCCGATTCCACCAAAAATTATGGTTTCGGAACAGGTCACTACTGAACCACCGTGCGTGGTTTTGTCGCCTTTTCGAATAATTTGCAACATATTTATTCCTCTGTTGGGATTTATTTTTCATATCACCTGTTAATATTATCTAAATATTATTTGTTCCTCCGTGTCATTCTCAACCACCCCCCCTGACCATAAACGAGAGGCTCTCCTTTAATATACATATGGTTTCCTTTTTGCTTAATTTGGAATTGAGGTGACGGATACACACACCCATCATCACCTCCTGTATAGATTAAAATATATTCTTTATTATTTTTTTATATTATAATCACCATCACATGAGACGGGTGCATGCCATGTAGTTATCCTGACATGCGCTTTTTTTTGTCCGTAAAACATATCCACATCATATCGCATATAAACTTGTGAACCATCAGATAACGTTTCACCATTCATTTCAAAGAAATATTTCTCATCAGAGCGAGTAAGTTCTGAGGCACTTGAAGCGCAGGTAAATAAAAACGTTATAAAGAATACAATACTTGATATCAGGTTGACCATCCATCCTCCTCTTTAACCGGCACAAAACACGTCAGTTAACTTTAATGGATCTTTATTTGTAGTATCAAACGTATATGAACAACTAAATTCAGCAGTCATATTCTCCGGAGCAGAAATGAGCATGTTTTCAAAAATAACGATCCGCCCATTTTTTATTTTAACCCGAAAAGAATAACTCCCATTTTTGTCAGTAAACTTTTTTATATTTCCATCCAAAGCGTCACCATTTAGAAAAGTGGAGTTGACAAAATTGATAAAGAACTTTTTAGATGCCGCACCATTAAATATAACATTTGAATTATGCAAATCGTTGTTACCAAATGATTCCGGAGGGGATTTCCCGAAATCAATAAATAGTTCAGGGTGAAGTTTATAAGAAGATAACCTTGAATAATCATTCACTGAAATAATCGGGGGCGTAAATGCCTTTGTAAAACCCCTAAAATAATTAGAATATATCAACTCATCAGCAATTGAAGGGATAGACACGAATAGCAAAAAAAACGATATTATTTTCATTCATTGCCCTTAATGTGTATCAGAATAACTTGAATCAGGTCCAGAAACATTCATAATTTCTAAATCATAATCTTCTGGCCTAACGTTATAACCTTTTGGCTTCATAAAATACTTAACAGCTGTTATCGAGTTGGCTCGGATAGAAATGCAATTTGCAGTTCCTTCTCGCCCACCGCCCTGGTTTCCTCCTAGTATAAGTAGTCGACCCTGAGCATTAATGCCGCAAACAAATCCAACGTGGCTATATTTCATCACAGCAATAGCTCCATAGAAGGGCTTATCTACAACCTCACCATTTTGCCAAGAACCCATGCCTCAAGAATACGCCAAAGCACTCTTCGTAGCTAATGGAGCATACTTAGTCTGTGTAAAGCACCAGTTTACAAATGAAGAGCACCATGAGGTGCTCACCATCTTTGCCCTTAGCGTTAGTTGTGTCATGGTATATCTTAATTTTATCATTTAATACAGAATCGGACTCAATTAAATCTTTATATTTATTATATTCTGATATTGCAATTGGCATCCAATCTGGATTATTATTTTTCTGAACTATACATGAACACTGGTTCTTATATCTTTCCCCTTCGGCAATCAAAACACTCAACCTTGCAAGTAATTCACTTTTTTGTATCAAACCATCATTATTCCCTTTATTTCCATGTTCTGTAGAGTCTAAACTGGCATTTCTGCCATATGCTTTCTCATTGTCCACCTTTGAATACAGAACTGCATCATTCGGCTTCCCTACACCTTCAGGACAGAATATAAAGGTATAAACATCTTCAGGGCTTTTTATTTGATCAAATTTTTCTTTGTTTGAAGTAAAATATAACTTCACATAATCTAGCTGTTCAATCTCGTCCATAAGTGCAAGCTGCATTTTAGTCAAAGTTAGATTGTGAATTATATTTATTTGTTGTACTGCTATAGAAGTGAACTGAATCAACCCTACTGCACTTTTCTCTACTATACTTTTATCTTTAATTATTTCCTCTTTAGTAAATACATGAAGTTCAATTTTAGGTCTAGTGCCCGACTTACTGGAAATAAATATAATATCACCATTTTTATGGCGCGCTTTTCTGTAAGCTACAATAGAAGATGTGAACATTCGATTCGTTTCAACAGACATACATCCCATTAAAACATCAGCATATCTTATTTTATCTTTCTCTCCCCACATTGCAGCACATATCTTGACAATTTTTTTCCTGAATTCACAAGCCTTAGCAGCACCTAATCTCTGGTTTACCACTTCACCCCAGATTAATTTTGCGCAGTCCTCTTCCGTTTTTAGCGCAGATAAAAACTCGATCGGATGAAAATGCCACACGGCCTCATCTTTATCAAACGACGGAACCCTGCTCATCCACTCCAGATCCGCCTGCCATTTTTCACAGTACCCAACTTCCAGTGAATCCAGATCTTCGTAAAACCCTTCCCAGCGCCCCGTTGAACGCCCCTTACTCCATTCGCTGTGATGTTTTACCGCCAGACGATTCACCACATTCTTCACCAGCGGATCGCGCACTGCCAGCGCCTGTCTGATTTCTTCTGCAGTAATTTTCCCGTCACGGTTGCTGTCCATCTCTGCCATCAGATCACGATAAAATGGCGGCACCAGACCGTACTGATATCCCGCGCCCTGTTCTGCTGAACGGCTTATTGCCTCAAACGACTGAGGCACCCAGCTTTCATACGGGCTGTCCATCACATCACTACTGCAGTCTTCCTCCAGCGCCTGAAACCCGAGCTTCAGTAAATCATACTGATTCACTTCTTCAACATCACTTTGCGGTAACCAGCCACTCCCGGTAATTTTGTACCACCAGTTCTGTGATTCATCCGCAACGGGTGTTGTTGCTCCCCGTGTGAGCAGGCACAGCGCGCTCAGTCTGGCTGATATCGGGGTAAATACCGGTTGCCCTGTTGCATCCTGCCGGGTAAACAGGAGCTTTCCTTTTGATGCCAGAACTGACTTTTTATCGCCCTTCTCGCATTCAGATCTTTATAAAAGCCTTCCCAGCGCCCGGTTGAACGCCCCTTACTCCACTCGCTGTGTTGTTGCTCCTAGTATGAACAGGCACTGTGCGCTCAGTCTGGCTAATGTTGCTGCAAATACTAGCTGTCCTGCTGTATCCTGCTGGATAAAAATTCAGCGCAGTCATGCACGCCCTGCCGGTAGCGTGACTGACTCGGCAGCTACTTTACCAGGCTGCATCATTTATTAGAGAATCATTCACGGCCGCATTCCTGCCTTACGGTTGTCAAATATCAACACAAACCCGCCTCCTTCATTCCAGCTAAGCGTCATGTGAGTTATTAATGTATTTTCCTGATACTATGCCAATCTCCATCCCCCCAAGGAAATAACACACTGCGTATTAAAACCTCACCTGAAGATGTTTTTTTCATAAATATTTGAGGCGCAGGGGATTCACATTCCCCTCCTACATTTTCCTCTTGAGACCAGCTCAAAGACAAATAATCTTTTTCATTAATCATGGAATATGAACCATCACAACTAAATGGCGCATGCCATGATGAGATAGTAACAATAGCATTGTGATTATCTTTCAGATTAACATTCCACGTAATACTTGCTTTCTGTCCATCAATCAACTCATCACCTTTTTGCGTATAAGTATAGATCCCTGGAGAAATTGAATTAATTGGCATTGAAAAGCATGAATAGCTCACTAAAGCTATCACAACTTTCAAACAAGGAAAGATTTTTTTCATTCATAAACCCCCTCGGAACAGTTAGCCATGACTTCATATCCAAGAGCATAATATAAGTGATATTTTTTGGGCTCGGAATAAATATGCACACCTTCGGTGCTAGTGCAAAAGGTTACTCTAGCTTTAAAAGCATTGCCAGTTATAAATACACCTTCTTTATCTCCAAAAGTCACATTAATTTCCCTCGCATTTAATTTCGGATAAATAATGGCAATATCGATATTATTTAAAGACATATCATCTAAAAAAGAATAAGTATAAATACTTTTATTTGTTTCAACATCCTCAACATATTCATTTCCCCCTACGACAGTGAGAGACTCACTTAGAATGGGTTTGCATATTCTCTTTAATGGGGAACAGATTAAAACTATGTCATCTCGTAAGGAACTTTTTGTTGTCGAAATCAACAATCTTGCCCCTTTACTAGTTACAATCCCTATAGCAAAAGATGGAATAAATTCTTTAGCTTGAATCCAATACGGAGAAATTATCAAAGATAAAGCTATTAGTAATTTAAACATATATCACCTTTTTAGTGACCGTCATCTGACCAATGCGGAGGATCTGATGCCAATTTATAGACACCATAAGTTGCCCCTACACTATGCAATTGAGACTGTGAGCTAACAAGAACTTCAGTACCGTCAGCATTTTTTAATACCTTACCCATAATATCAGTTATCGTCATGTCAATAGCACGTTTCTGAGTATGCCTTGATGTAAGAACTGGTTTGTAAACAGTATGGTAACCGCTGACCATATCCCGAGCGGCCGTAACTGCGGCAGTATGATTTCCTTTATGGGTCCAATCTATATTTACACCTTCTTTGTCCGGAACTTCAGAGGGGTTTAAACCCTCTCTGGCAATCTTCCATGAATAATGCATTAAATATGCTCTTTCTACCGGTCTGTAAGTCGCGGATATTCTGACATGGCCGCCGGCGTTTTCGATTGAATTAATAAAATTTTGTACGGATGTAGAAAATGCAGGAAGTAAGTCATTAAGTACTGCACTTGTTGGGAATCTGTTCACCCATTGTGCTCCACTAGGTTCTTTAGATATCGTCAAAGAGTCTGGATTGCAGATACATTTATTTACGTATAGTCCTCCCTCTTCTTTTAACTTATTCAATCGAGTTAAAAGCTCTCTTCGTTGAATGATTCCATCATTATTTCCAGCATTACCATGTTCAGTCGAATCTAGACTTTGATTATCTTGATAATAATTTACACTTTCATCTTTATCTTTTTGCCTGCTATATAAAGCAAAGTCATCATTCATTCCTACACCAGCAGGACAAAAAATACACAAATAAATGTCATCAGCGCTATTAATTTTTTTGAAAAGTGATTCATTCGATGAAAAGTAAAGTTTTACATAGTCAAGTTGTTCTATTTCATCCATTAATGCCAGTTCTTGCTTAGTCACTGAGAGTCCATGAACTCTATTTAATTGAGTAACGGCAGGTCCAGTAAATTGAATTAAGCCCACCGCATTTTGCGCAGCTATAGATGGGTCTGCAATTATTTCTTGCTTTGAAATGGGCCTATATTCTTTTATAGTCCGCCCTTTACTATTTAAAACAACGTCTCCCTGTGAATTAATTTTTGGCATTAACTTAACTACGGAAGATGTAAATAAACGTGAAGTTTCAACTGCCATGCAGGACATAAGAGAATTAGCATATTCGTTTTTCTTTTCTTCCCCCCATAGTTCAGCACAAATTCTAACTACTTTCCTCCGGAATTCACATCCCTTAATAGTACCTAGTCTCTGGTTTACCACTTCACCCCAGATTAATTTAGCGCAGTCCTCTTCCGTTTTTAGCGCAGATAAAAACTCGATCGGATGAAAATGCCACACCGCCTCATCTTTATCAAACGGCGGAACCCTGCTCATCCACTCCAGATCCGCCTGCCATTTTTCACAGTACCCAACCTCCAGTGAATCCAGATCTTCGTAAAACCCTTCCCAGCGCCCCGTTGAACGCCCCTTACTCCATTCGCTGTGATGTTTTACCGCCAGACGATTCACCACATTCTTCACCAGCGGATCGCGCACTAACAGCGCCTGTCTGATTTCTTCTGCAGTAATTTTCCCGTCACGGTTACTGTCCATCTCCGCCATCAGATCACGATAAAATGGCGGCACCAGACCGTACTGATATCCCGCGCCCTGTTCTGCTGAACGGCTTATTGCCTCAAACGACTGAGGCACCCAGCTTTCATACGGGCTGTCCATCACATCACCACCGCAGTCTTCTTCCAGCGCCTGAAACCCGAGCTTCAGTAAATCATACTGATTCACTTCTTCAACATCACTTTGCGGTAACCAGCCACTCCCGGTAATTTTGTACCACCAGTTCTGTGATTCATCCGCAACGGGTGTTGTTGCTCCCCGTGTGAGCAGGCACTGTGCGCTCAGTCTGGCTGATATCGGGGTAAATACCGTTTGCCCTGTTGCATCCTGCCGGGTAAACAGGAGCTTTCCTTTTGATGCCAGAACTGACTTTTTATCGCCCTTCACGCATTCCGGATTGGCCAAAAAACCGGGCATCCTGCTGTCTGTACTCAGCACTTCCAGATGAACAAACCATTCCCTGTCCACAAGCCGACTTCCCTCTCCCGGGGATTCCGTACACCCCATAAATCCGACAGGCGCTCCGGCGCTGACCTTCCATTCTTCCGTTTCCCCTGTCAGTTCTACAGAATCAAAAACACCTTTTTGCTTCGCCTTCTGCATCCATTCAGGCATCAGCCCCTGTATTTCTCCGTCCGGTTCCATCAGTTCAGGATCCAGCGTTACCCAGTACTGCTCTTTTCCCGGAATATTATTTTTCAGTAAACGGACCAGCCCAAAAGTTGTCAGGGTTGTTTTTCCCTTCTTCGTGACATAAAAACGCCCCGTCCGGGAAGAGATAAAACGGTCACCTGCCTTAAGGTTCTTCTTCGTTTTGGCTGGCGCAGGATATTTTCCGGCCTCACCGTTGTCCGGCTCGCCCTCCGGCATACCGTTCTGCCCGTTTTTATACTGACGTAACAGTATGCCGCTGTGCCCGTCCCTGACTTTATAGCAGGGAGAAGCCGGATAATCGGCAACCGGGGCAAGATGCATATACAGACTGTAAAATTCCAGCCAGCTTTTTTCTTTTTGCGGATCCGGTTTACACAGCGATTTAACCAGCACAAAACTACTGCTGTAACGTAGCTGTTGCCCACAGTATGGGGCAGTGAGATACTCTTTGTTTAATCGGTACGCAACCACAGTGCCGTCAGCCATAAACTGGAGTGGTACAGGTTCTCCGGTATTGAGTGCATCCGGGTTCAGGGCCGAGAAGGGATTAGAGACATCACTGATATGGATCCCGCCATGCCACTGTCTATTTGCACCCAATAGCCATGTTCCGTGAGCTTCATCGTCGACAAGACGCATGACTTCATCCAGCGAGCGAAACTCCTGACCACTTGTGTTCCTGATGGGATAGCAAATTTTCATAGACACTCCTTATCGGGAAAATCTTCCGCGCCGCTGCATTGGTGGTTGTGAATTTTCATCTTGCTGTTCTTCTGTAGAAAGAACCTGCTCGAGACTGGTTTTCTTAAATACTTGTGTGACATTTTTCATTGACGCCCCTGTGCCAGGCACCAGGTAATTAGCCACTTTCATTATCATCATCCCTTCAGAGCCATGCTCTATCCCGTTCTTGCTCAGCTTAAGATATGACCCGCCGCCGTTCAGCGTTAAGGTTTTCGGCGTGGTAATGATGATTTCGTCTTCGCTGCTGGTCACGGACATCTTTTTTTCAGATAACAACGACATGGTGTTGTGCTGTGCCTGAACTTCAATATCCCCCTGATTCGCAACCAGCTTCGCCCCCTCCTTATGCACAAACAACCCCAGCGCCTTTTCTACCGTCACGGACAGGTTCTGCATAGCGCCGAAATCCAGATGCTCGCCGGCGTTAATCATGGTGTTCTTCGTGCTGGTCAGCTGGAGATGTTCACCGGAGGTCAGTGCCACCCCCTGCGGGGCGCTTGCCAGTATCACAGACGACTGAAGATCTTTCAGCCTGCCCGTAACCAGGCTGACCTGGGTGCTGATATCGGAGACCAGCGCGCCGGCGGCTTCGGCAGCACCGTTCAGCGCCTGCATCTGACTGTTGGCCTGGGTAATCTGATTCACCACCGGAGTCATCTCCAGCACCTGCCCCTGAGCTTCTGGCTGCTCATGTGCGGCCAGGAAAAGCCCCCTGGCCGCACGAACGGCACCATACTCATCCGTGCGCAGTTCAAAACCGGTACCACGCTGTTCGCGCTGTGCATCAACCAGATGGCCCATATTAAGCTGACTTTTCCCGTACTCCGTGGCGAGCTTGATATGCTCCTCACCCCTCCTGTCTTCAAGCCGCAGCTTATTATTCGCCGGAGTGCGCAGGACGTTGCGCGTGTGGTTATCACTGGTGACGTGGTCAGGGTGTTCAGAGTCGTGCTGAGCATATGCAATATACGGCCGGTCCGGGTCGCCGCTATCAAACATCACCGCCACTTCCGTTCCGTCAAGCAGCGGTGCATGCCAGCCGTAAGTGTCACCAGCATATGGTTTCGCCAGCCGCAGCCACAGGTAAGCGTAACCCTGTTCGCTGCTGTTGCGGTCAAAGTCCAGCTTCACCCGGTAACGCCCCTGCGTATCCAGCCAGGCGTAAGTGTCGCCTTTCTGCGCGCTCTCCACGCGCGCCGGCAGTGAGCCGGAAATCACCGGACGGTTAAGCAATGCTGGACGGTAACAGATGCTTTCGCTGTACGGTATACCGTCGAATTTCATCTGAAAGCTGTCCTGTCGCGAGCCACTGGCTTTTACCGTGGTGATTACAATTCCGTCTTTCACCATTTCCGGCAGGCCCGTATCGGTTTCCAGCACCTGGCCCGGCGCCAGATGCGGGCTGGAGGTACGCCCGCTGACGGTATACTGCTCATTCAGGATGCGCTCGTGGCGCAGACGGGCAAAGAACGCGCCGGTTTCAGGACCTTCCGTATCACCGGCTGTCAGAAACGGCTCTGCGTAGTGGTAGGTTTCACCCGTTGTGATGTCTTCCTGTCCGCTGATACTGACCGTGCTGTCCTGCGGCGTCAGCGCTTCCCGGTAGTTGTAATCCCGGGTTGTCACCCCTCCACTGACAACGTGGTACGCGGTATGAATATCCCAGATACTCTCCCTTCCGCTGTCACTCATCCCGGCGGGGTTTCGTAGCGGGAGGGTCACACCAAACTGGTACTGCTCCTGAGAGTCCTGGAAAATGACGACATCCTGCTCAAGGCGGCTGTCCATCTCGAACCGCCAGAAAATCCCCACTTCGGCCAGCAGACGCTCAATAAACTCCAGGTCGGTTTCACGCCACTGAGTAATCAGCTCCCGAACCGGATACTCGCGGGACAGGCGGAATTCAAAGTCTGCCCCCTCCAGCCCGTGTTTACGCAGGATCTGCTCCACCACTTCAACAACGGACTGATTGAGGAAAATTTCACAGCCCTTCGTTTTCGCTAACAGGGCAATACGCGGCACCAGCGCCAGGGCGTAAACGGTATCCTCTTTTGATGTGGATTTGCGCTCAAATTCCTCAATCACGCCGTAAACGGTACGCACAGGTAAAGCAGGCGTCCCGTCAAATACCGGGGTCTGGAACGTAAAGGATGCGGGTTTTAACAGCACGGCTTCACTTGTGATATCCGGCGAAGAGCAGGTCACGGAGATATCATACCGCCAGGGCTTGCTGAGGGATTCAACCGATGTGAATTTCAGTACGTCAAGAAATTCAGCGCAGTCATGAACGTCCAGCCGGTAACGGGACTGACCGAGCAGTTGCTTTACCAGACTCACTGCATCATTTATCAGAGAATCACTCATACGCCCGCTCCTTCATCAAACGCCAGCACAATCCCCTCCTCCTCATCCCAGCCAAGCCACAGGTGCTGTGGCTTCTGCCCCGCCGCCATATGCGTCAGCAGCTGCTGACTCAGCAACGGCAGAATCTGCTGATTGAGCAGGCTGTCAACGTTGCGCGCCCCGGTATCCGGCAGCAGACAAGCGGCGGTCAGCGCGTCGTACAGGGATCCATCGATGGTGGTCGTCATACCATAGTGACGCGCCAGACGCTGACTCACCTGACCGAGCTTCATCCCGACAATTGTACGCATGGCTTCCTGCGTGAGGGGACGGTAAATCACCGTCTGGAAACGGGCGAGTAAGGCTGGCTGGAAGTGGTCACGCAGCAGCGGACGCAGTAGCTCGTGCAGCTCCGGTTCGGTGGCTTCCGGCTGTGCATCCAGCAGCTGCATGATGTGGTCGCTGCCGAGGTTGGAGGTCATCAGAATCACTGTGTTGCGGAAGTCAATTTCCCGCCCCTCGCCGTCGCGCATAAAGCCCCGGTCAAACACCTGATAGAACAGGTTCATCACGTCACGGTGCGCCTTCTCCACTTCATCGAGCAGCACCACGCTGTACGGACGCTTGCGCACCGCTTCAGTCAGGATGCCGCCCTGACCGAAACCGACATAGCCCGGAGGGGAGCCCTTGAGCTGGGAGACGGTGTGCGGCTCCTGGTATTCGGAGAGGTTGATGGTTATCAGGGATTTCTCGCCGCCAAACAGTTCGTCCGCCAGAGCCAGGGCGGTTTCGGTCTTGCCGGTGCCGCTCGGACCGGTCAGCAGGAACACGCCCTGCGGGCCGTTCTCCGGCGCAAGCCCGGTTTTTGACGCGCGCAGGCGCTGCGCGATGGCATTCAGCGCCGCATCCTGGCCCACCACGCGTTTACCGAGGCTGGTTTCCAGGCTCAGCAGCTCCGTCTGCTCGTCCTTCATTAATGATGAGAGCGGCACTCCCGTCCAGTCGGCAATCACCGTGGCGACGGTGCGCACGTCAACGTCCAGCCCCAGCAGCGGGTTACCCTGCTGAACGTCACTCAGTTGCTGTTGCAGACCGGCAATTTCCGCCTGGCGGGAGATGTCCGCGCGGCAGGCGAGCAGTTCTTCCGTGAGCTTCAGCTCCCGGCCGTACTGCGTTTCCCGTTCGTCGAGTTCCACGATGATGCGGACTTCGTCCTGCTCAATGGCCGCCAGACGTTCACTGTGGGAGGTGTTGCCCACCGCGATATCCTCCATCAGCGCCTGCTTTTCCATCGCCAGGGCCGTGAGCTGCGCCTTCATCCGGGTCAGCGGCTCCGGCACTGTGTCAAGGCTCATGCGCACGCGGGCCGAGGCGGTGTCCAGCAGGTCAACCGCCTTGTCCGGCAGCTGGCGGCCGGTCAGGTAACGTCTGGACAGGGTGACCGCCGCCCTGACGGCCTCATCGGTAATGTGCACCCCGTGGTGCTGTGCGTAGCGTGATTTCAGACCACGCAGCATCAGGCAGGCGGTGTCGTCGTCCGGCTCATCCACTTTCACCATCTGGAAGCGACGTTCCAGCGCCGCATCACGCTCAAAATACTGCTTGTATTCAGACCAGGTCGTCGCGGCGATGGTTCTGAGTTCGCCACGCGCGAGCGCGGGTTTCAGCAGGTTGGCCGCATCCGCGCCACCCGCCTGGTTGCCGGCGCCGATAATGGTGTGGGCTTCGTCAATAAACAGCAGCACCGGCAGCAGCGACTGCTGCACCGCCTCAATGATGTTTTTCAGGCGCTGTTCGAATTCTCCCTTCACACCCGCACCCGCCTGCAGCAGGCCGAGGTCAAGGGTGCGCACCGAGACCGGCTTCAGTGCGTCCGGCACGTTGCCCTCCGCAATGCGCAGCGCCAGCCCTTCCACCAGGGCGGTTTTCCCCACGCCCGGCTCGCCGACCAGAATCGGGTTGTTCTTACGGCGACGGGAGAGGATATCCACCATCTGGCGGATTTCGTTGTCGCGGCCGAACACCGGGTCGATTTTGCCCTCGCGGGCGCGGGCGGTGACGTCGAGGGTGAATTTGTCCAGCGCGTTCTGCAGGGCCGGATTCAGTTCCCCCTCTTTCACTCCGGCATCAACCGGGCGGCCGACAAACGTCACCTCGCCGTCCTGCGCCAGCTCTTCTTCCTGCTGCACCTCCGGACGCTCGTCCGACTGCGCATCCAGCAGCCCGCGCAGACGCTCCAGCTGGCTCTGCGCCAGGGTCAGCAGCGGCCACAAACCGTCGCAGCGCACCCGTTTTGGTTTTTCAGCCAGCGCCATCAGCAGGTGAATGCTGCGTATCTGCTCTTCGCCCGCCAGCGACGCCCGCAGCCAGGCGTCCTGCATCAGGGTCTGAATGCTGCCGGAGAGCTGCGGACGGCTGCGTACCGAACGGGGCAGCGTGTCGAGAAATGCCAGCAAATCCTGCCAGATGGCGTCCATATCCCATTCGTAGCGCCGTGCCAGCACCGTCAGGTCGCCCTCTCCCTGCTCCAGCAGCTTCAGCAGCCAGTGCTCGGGCAGGATTTCCGCATGGGCGCGGGTCTGGCACAGGGAGGCCGCGCCTTCCATGGCACGGGCGCAGTAGGGGTTAAGACGGCGTAACAGGATGGCTGGATTTTCCATGAGGCTCTCTCTTTATCAGTTCCGGACACGCTACCGCCCGTCGCTGTTCCCTGTCATTCAGGAACCCAAAGCGCATAAGGTCGGGCAGGCAGATTGTGTTGTTCTTTGCTGAACGCCCGCGGTTACAGACGTTCAGCAAAAACGGCGGACAGGCAACCCTGTCCGCACGGGGCTTACGCGGTGGTACGTTCGTTCCAGCTGTCGGAATGAATGATGTTGCCGTCCTTGTAGGTCCAGGTGATTTTTTCGTAGCGCAGCTCAATCTGCTCGAGGTGGTTGTGCTTCTCGAACGCCGGGTCCTTGATGTCGTGCATCTTCGGATTCACTTTCACCAGCTTCACGTTCTCAAGCTTCGTGTTGAAGTACTCCACTTCCTGCCCGGCGTCGTTGATTTTGTACCACTTGAATTCCGCAGATTTCAGGGTCTGGCCGGTGGTCACTGCCTTGTACAGGTACGGGCTGGATGAGTCGATCTCCTTGGTGAACAGGAACGGCGTGTGGATACGGGTGCCGGTCAGCTTGCCGGTATTGTTGTCGGTCGGGATGTACAGGTTATGCTCCTGCGCCACCACCTCGATGCTGCCTTCACGGTCCTTCACGTCCACGGAACCTTTGATGTCCGCGCCGCCGTCGTCCTTCAGCCACAGATAAACAGGAATTGCCATGTTAATTACTCCATTTCATTTTTTGAGACGCCATCATCCTGCGATGGCGCGGGTGTGTTGCCCGGCAGCTGACAGGCATTCGCCTGCGGCACCAGACTGATTTCGACACGGCGGTTCAGCGCCCGGCCTTCCGCCGTGTCGTTGGTGGCGACAGGACGGCTCTCGCCGTAGCCCTGCACCGCAAAACAGCTCTCCGGCACGTCGCCGGTATCGCGCATCCAGTTGCGCACGGACTCCGCACGCTTAAGCGACAGCACCTGGTTGGACGGGTCATCGCCCGTGCTGTCGGTATGACCCGCCACCACAATCAGCCAGCCGGGCTTTGCCTTAATGCCCACCAGCGAGTTCACCAGCAGCTTCGTCGAGCCGGGTTTCAGGGCCCATTTGCCGGTGTCAAACAACGACATGCTGTCGAGGCGGATGATTTTCGGTACTGGCTTCATGGCAGGTGCCGGAGGGGTCACATACGAGTCAATCGCCCTCTGTAACGCCAGCCACAGACGCTGACCGGAGTAATAGCCCAGCGCATACCTGAGCGGTTCCCCCTGCCGCTGCCAGCGCTCCAGCAGAAGAGCGTCCTGTTTCAGCGCGGCAAGTGACTGCGCCTTCGGCTCATAATGGTTCATGGGGATGGCATACCAGCGCTGCAAATTCGTCCCGACCAGGCGGATCAGCGCCGCGTTATTCACCCCAGAAAAACCGATGGCAGCAAGAACACATACCAGCATCCATAAAACGAGGCGACGGGTACGCTGCCCGCCCTGGAAGGGCGCACAGTAAGGCGCAAGCATCGGCAACACCGCATCAGGAAAACGCCCTGCCACCTCTGCGGCTCCGGCTGTCTGCGGTAAAACCAGATGCGTCAGACGACACAGGTGATGCGACCACAGCGAAGCGGTGTCAGCAGAGGCCGTACCGCTGCGAAACGCCACAGCAAACGGATGAACCGCCGGGAACAGCCGGTCCTCTTTCGCCAATTCATCCATCAGAATGATGCGTATAAAAGCAAAGGCTTCCCGAAGGACAGGCATCAGCGCCAGATGATTGTCCTGTTGCCAGTCATCCAGCGCCTGTGGCGTCCCATCAAGAGGGTATACAACCGGTTTGTCGCC
Source organism: Enterobacter cloacae complex sp. 2022EL-00981 (assembly GCF_028737495.1). NCBI lineage: Bacteria > Pseudomonadati > Pseudomonadota > Gammaproteobacteria > Enterobacterales > Enterobacteriaceae > Enterobacter > Enterobacter cloacae complex sp. 2022EL-00981. The sequence goes on along the minus strand of NZ_JAQZRK010000001.1, from coordinate 377,062 downwards.
ACGGACAATAACCCACGGAGTTTCAGCGCCGGAAAACTCACCGCTCAGGAGCACTGGCGGTGTGAATCCGGCGATCAGACTCAGTTGTTTCATCTGCTGGCGCAACGCTTTCAGGGTCGCGCGCAGCACCGCTTCATCCTGATGCCCGTCGGGGTGGCAGCTATACATAACGGCGATTTGCCCGGCCTGCCGCGGCTGCTGCTCCTGGATATCGCGCACGATATCAGTGAGCCTGTTGATGTCATTCACCCGCAGCCACCAGCCCTGCGCGGTTTTGCGCAGGGCGTGTCCCTGGAATAAGGCGTCCAGTTCATCCCCACAGACGAGAACAACCGGCCCTGCGTCAGCGAATACAGGCAACTCAGCATCAGACGTCCCGCTATTGTCCTGAGCCTGGCTGAAACGGCTTTTTCGCCGGATCTGCCAGACGGCCAGCGCAACGATGCATAGTGTCATCACGCCTTTGAACAGCGTACCTGCCGGAATGAAGCCCCACAGAAGCCATAAAAGCGCAGCGGCACCCGCCAGTACGTGGAGTATCAGAGAAACCATGACCGATTTATGCATTAATGAGGCAACTCCGGTAACTGTGCGGACAGCAGCGCCTGGAGCCAGAGATGGCCGCCCCACCACACGGCGGCAGTGATCACTGCCGCCGCGACGATCCAGAACCAGACAGAGCGCATCAGGCTGTAGCGGTGTTTTCCGGTCCTGCGTATCACCAGTGAAAGGCCGGCATCCAGAGGCGGCACCCGCTCAGCAAGCGCTTTCATTGCCTCCTCACGCTGGCTCTGGCTGACAGAGCCCATGCTGTACAGCCCCTGGAACCCCAGCGCGATCACCCGGTGATAGCAGGTCAGGACGGCCATATCCGGCGCAGGCTGGCGTAACACCTCCGCAATACGGTCCCAGAGAGCTTCACCTGCGTGCAGCGACCCGAAATAGCGCGCCTGTAGCGGCGCTTTTCGCCAGGCCACCTGTCCCGCATCAGCATCGGTCCCGTCATGCAGTTTTCTGCTCATGACCACTTCGTCAAGCAGCGCACACTGCGCATAAGAGATATGATCGATACTGGCTTCATCGTATCCTGCTCGATCCAGCGCCCCACGCACACTTTCCACCTGTTTGCTGCAGGTGTCGTACAGCACATCCCCGTCAGGCGTGGTTGCCCCCTGCTTAAGCAGGGTGACGGTGAGCCAGGTCTCCGCCATCAGGGCATCGATATCGGTTTCTTTTCTCATGATCGCAGTACCGCAAACAGTTCAAGTTCAAGCTGTCCCAGCAGGGCAGGCACGTAGAACATACAAATTCCCTGCTCCAGCATGTCCCGTGCCGCAGCACTTTCCATGTCCAGCGCGAAGTACTGGTTCTCCATCCGTACCGGTAACGCAGCAGGAACGCGATTCACGGCGATAAGCGGGATCCCCTGCAGCGCAACGGTGGAAATAGCATTCACATCATCCGGGGAACCCGCCTTGCATAATGCCGGGAATTTCTCTGCCACCTGCCAGGCGGGAACGTCAGACCTGACTGAGAGATAGAGATCGGCCTCCTCACGCAGACGAATATCATGCAGCGAGGCTTTCCACGTCTGCTCGTCCGGGCGAAGCATGTCCAGCGCGATAACACGGGACGGCAGGCTGGCTTCCAGTAAGCCGGTAATCAGCTCAAACAACGGAGGAAACGTGTTTTCCGGTCTGGCATGGTCATAGCCGGGAATGGCGTCCAGATCGCTGTCGAGAGAAAACGTCAGCATGCTGCCCGCGAGCCGCGCGAGCTCCACCCACACCTGCTCAGGATGACGGGCCGGAAAACGTTCAAACTCCGTCAGCACCCGCGCATGGGAGTTCAGCGCATTGAGCAGCCAGAAAAGAGACACATCTGCCACCGCGAAATCGGCCAGACGCTCGTTGCTCTCGCGGCGCATGGACATCAGACGCTGGCGGCGTGAGCGAAGCTGGCGGTTCAGTAACACCAGTCTTTCCCGCATCGCCGGGCTGGCAGAAAACAGGGCCATGGGCGGAATAAATGCCGGATCCTGACGCCATCCCTGTCCGTCACGGATCAGACGCACAACCGGGCAACACTGCCACGATGCGTTATCCTCATGTTCAAAACGGATAGCCAGGTTAAAGCGGGCAACCGCAACGGACTCGTCCTCACTGCCAAACGCATCCTGGACATTCACCCACTCTTCACGGTAACGAAGCGGTCTGTCGGCCACAGCCGACTCCTGCTGCACGTTATTCAGCCCGGACTGCATGAGCGGCAGGGCAATCACCACCGTGACCACATCTGATAGCTGTGAGGCTCCCAGTTCGCGCGGCTCGGGCGGCAAATCGCTGACCGCCGCGTCCACCAGCGTGCCATCAGGCAGCCAGAGCCGCAGGTGCGTAATCTGAAGAAGACCCGATCCCAGCAGTCGTTCATCAAACTCAGCGCGCTCCACACCCCATGCAAACGGTGAGGCAAGCGCCGCAACGCCTGTGCTGCGAAAAGTTTCCCATTCTGACTGTTGCTGGAACTGCTGAGGGGACAACAGCGCCCCCTCGTTCCACAGCGGACGATAAATTTTCATCCCTGCGCCCGCCTTACGCTTTCGCTTTCGGCATCTGGCTCACCAGCGACAGGTTCACGTCCATGCCTTCCACCTGGAAGTGCGGCACCGCGAACAGCTTCACGCGGAAGAAGCCCGGGTTGTCCTCAATATCTTCCACCACCACCTTCGCGTCGCGGAGCGGGTGTGAGGCCTGCAGTTCGTCGCCCGGATCGGTCATTTCGGTCACCAGACTGCGTACCCATGTATTGAGTTCCAGCTCCAGCAGACGGCGATCTTTCGTCGTACCGATATTTTCGCGCTGAATCAGCTTCAGGTAATGCGCAATGCGCGACAGCAGGAAGATATACGGCAGACGGGCATTGATGCGGCTGTTGGCAGTGGCGTCGGCGGTATCGTACAGCGCCGGTTTCTGCGCCGAGTTCGCCGAGAAGAAGCAGGCGTAATCACGGTTCTTGTAGTACGACAGCGGTATAAAGCCCAGGTTAGCGAATTCAAACTCGCGGGTTTCCGGGATCATCACCTCTGACGGGATCTTCACCTGGTTGCCGGTACCCAGATCGTACAGGTGGATCGGCAGGTCTTTCACGGCCCCACCTGCCTGCGGGCCACGAATTTGCACGCACCAGCCGTTGTTGATGAAGCTCTTCACCATGTTGGAGGCGAAGGAGAAAGATGCGCTTGTCCACAGGTATTTTTCGTGGTCCGGACCTTTCACCTGCTCAACGTAGTTGAAACTGCGCACCGGCACCGTGTCCGGACCGTAAGGCAGACGCCCCAGCACGCGCGGCATCACCAGGCCGATATAACGGGCATCGTCGGTGTCGCGGAAGGATTTCCATTTGATGTATTCGGCACGGTCGAAGTAGTTACCGATGTCCTTAATCGCGGCCACCTCTTCCATCGATTCCTTGAGGAAGAATTTCGGCCCGACGGCACCGATAAACGGCATATGCGCGGCGGCAGAGACTTTAGAGATATTGCGCAGCAGCGCCACGTCCTGCGGGCTGGCATCGAACTCATAGGCGGAAATGACTGAACCAATCGGCTCGCCGCCCGGGGTGTCGTATTCAGCGGTATAGGTGTGCCAGTACAGGCCGCTCTGGATAAGTTCCGGCGCATCTTCGAAGTCCTGGCGCAGGTCGTCTTTGGACACATCCAGAATTTCCGTTTTCACGTTCTGGCGGTAGTCGGTGTTGTCCACCAGCTGCTTCAGGCCGCGCCACAGGGATTCCACTTTCTGGAATTCTGCATGATGCATCACCGCATCCAGCTGGCGGCTGATCTGGAAATCCAGCTCTGCAATATGGTGGTCAATCAGGGTTTTATCGAGTTTTTCCACTGGCTGGCCGGATTTGCGGATGCAGTCCATAAATACCTGCATTGCCGCTGTCAGGCGCTCACCTGCCGGAGCATCAGACAGTGCGGCATCGTCCAGAAACGCATTGATATCGCCCAGGCTTGTGGCCGGGGTCAGGTTGATTTTGTCGAACAGGGAGGCGTAGACGCTCTCTTTTTCCAGCACAGTGGTCTGCCCCTGCGCGGAGCCATTTTCAGTATTAACAGACATCAGCATTCTCTCGTTTAATCCATTAAAAGACGCGCCCGTTTTTATTTCGGGGCCAGGGCACTCATTTCGTTACGTAATTCCTGAGACAGCGCCGGGTCCTTAAGAATTTTCTCGAGTTCTTTTCTGAAAGTGGCGTTATCCAGCAGATTGGACTTGAGGTCACGTAATAAATTACGCATCGCCAGCATGGCACGTAACTGAGGAATTTGTCGGGCCACCTGTTCGGGTTCAAAATCTTTCATATCTGAAAAGCGCAGCGTCACATTCTCTTCCGTACGCTCACCCGCCAGCGTATTCGGAACCGTCATGTTGACCTCCGGGTTAAATTCCGAAAGTACACTGTTGAGGTTATTTTTGTTGACGTTAATTTTCTTTCTTTCAGATAATGGCCGGCTCTCTTTGCCGTTACTGAAATCACCGACAGTGAGTAATTTAAGGGGTAACTCAACTTTCTTCTGCGCCCCTCCGGTATGCAATGCAAGTTTTAAATTAATGCGTGCCTTAGGCACCTCGTTCTGGAACGTATCAGCCATAGCAGTCCCTTTCCTTAAGGAATGTTTGTTGAAGTTAACGACGTTTCTGAATAAATCGATATTAGAACAAAACGCTACAATAGATCAACTACCTGGAATCAAAGGCCAAATTAAGACATTCCTTAAGAATTTTACTCTATAGAAATAAAATATGGTTTTGCAGCATGCCTTTTCATAAAGAAATATCAACCACAACTCCGAAAATAGTCAGCATTAGTGGCTATTTCTGTGAAAAAATGAAGATCCATATCCAAACAAAGCAACGTTATTGATTTAAATCAATACGAGAGAAAATATCTACAGCGCCACCTAAAAATATGACCCGCATCAATGTTTACACGCTTCCGCAAGACGCGACACCCATTAAAAAGTCCAATAATGGACAGTTTTTTTAACGAAATGCAATATATTCAAAATATGAATATTTCGCTTAATTTAAAAAAACAGAGCAATACCCAGCGCTGTAAAACACAGTATCAATGCAGCGCCATCTTCACGATCTAGAATGAACAGAAAAGCGCTGGCACGTGATATCGGGCCAGCGCAGTATCAGGAGGGGAAATAAATTAGCGGACTCTCGTTTTTCAGTGCTTCACAATATACATCGTACGGCTATACGCCACGTCTTCAGGGTTATTGATCGGATATCCCTTCACCCAGGGTTTAATCAGACGTCCGTTGGTGTACTGGTAGATCGGCGCAATTGGCGCTTTTTCCGTGAGGATCTTCTCCGCCCGGTTGTAATCCGCATTACGGGCTTCGGCGGTGGTTTCAAGCGTCGCCTGATTGATGATCTTATCGTATGCCGGGTCGTTAAAGCGGGAGATATTGCCGCTGTGGGTTGATGTCAGCAGCGACAGGAAGGTCGATGGCTCGTTGTAGTCCCCGACCCAGGACGCGCGGATCACATCAAAATTCCCTGTGTTTCGGCTATCGATATAGGTTTTCCACTCCTGGTTTTGCAGTTTGACGTCTACCCCCAGATTCTTCTTCCACATCGAAGCCACCGCAATCGCGATTTTCTGATGGTTCTCTGAAGTGTTATACAGCAGGGTCAGCTTCAGTGGACGCTGAGGGCCATACCCCGCCGCCTGCAGCAAGGTTTTGGCCTGCGCGTTTAGCTCCTGCTGCGACATCTGCTCAAATGGCGATGTCTCTGGCGTGAAACCTGCCGTCACATCAGGCGTGAAATGCCAGGCTGGTTTTTCTCCCGTACCTAACACTTTCTCCGCCATAATCCGGCGATCGATGGTCATACTCAGCGCCAGACGCACGCGGGAATCGGCAGTCGGACCCTTTTGCGTGTTAAATGCATAGTAATACGTTCCCAGCTGCGGCGGCGTGTATACCTGTCCAGGAATATCCTTGAGCAATTTCTGGTACAGGTTTTTCGGGAACGACTCGGTGATATCAATATCACCTGCCAGGTAGCGTTTGGTGGCGGAAGACTCCTGGTTGATCGGAATAAACGTCACTTTTTGGAGAACAGTTTTCGCGTTATCCCAGTAGTGGGTATTCGGCACAACGACCAGCTTCTCATTCACCACACGATCTTTCAGCACATAGGCACCATTGCCCACAAGGGAGCCCGGACGCGTCCACTCTTTACCGCTTTCGACGTTCGCTTTCTGAACCGGATAGAACGCGAAGTTTGCCGTCAGGTTGCTGAACCACGGCAGCGGTTTATCGAGCTGAACGCGTAACGTTCTGGCATCCACCGCCGTTACCCCCAGCGTATCGGGCGCGGCTTTGCCATCAATAATCGACTGAGCGTTGTTAATGCCTGCCAGAGCAGCAAACCAGGCAAACGGCGAGGTGTTTTTCGGATCAACCAGACGCTGCCAGCTGTAGACAAAATCCTGCGCCGTGACCGGCGTGCCGTCAGACCATTTTGCATCATCACGCAGGGTAAATGTCCAGATGCGGTTATCGTTACTCTGCCAGCGCGTCGCCACGCCCGGCGTCAACTCCCCTTTCTCATTCTGATTAACCAGGCCTTCAAACAGATCGCGAATCACCTGAATCTCGGGTAGCCCCACGGCCTTGGCCGGATCAAGCGACGCGGGTTCGTCTTTGATGTGTCTGACCAGCTCCTGTTTTTGCGCCAGCACCGTCCCCTTTGGCACATCAGCAGCGTAAGAAAATGACGATAGCCCGCAAAGGCACAGTGCAGAAAAAAGCAGCGAAACAGGATGCTTCATGAGATCCCCTTTAGAAATCGGTAATACGCGAATGCGTAATTATTTGTTTCGAAACGGCGAAATGCAAATACCTTAAGCCGGAAAGGTGATATCTGGCAATCTTCGTTCTTCGATGAAACTATTTGATTAAACGTGGGTTTTGCACAACACTGCCAGTAAGCACTTCTTTATCAGGATTTCCTATGGCAGTTACCCGACCAAGAACGGAACGTGGCGCTTTCCCGCCAGGCACCGAACATTATGGCCAGTCTTTCTTAGGTGCACCGCTAATCTGGTTTCCCGCACCGGATGCCGATCGTCATAGCGGCCTGATTATTGCGGGAACGCACGGCGATGAGAACTCCTCGATCGTCACCCTCTCCTGCGCGTTACGCACCCTTGCACCGACACTACGCCGGCATCATGTGATCCTGAGCGTCAACCCGGATGGCTGTCAGCTTGGGCTGAGGGCGAATGCGAGAGGGATAGACTTAAACCGCAACTTCCCGGCGGCCAACTGGCGCGCCGGTGAAACGGTCTACCGCTGGAACAGCTCGGCTGCAGAGCGTGACGTGGTGTTACTGACGGGAGAAAAACCCGGCTCAGAGCCAGAAACACAGGCGCTCTGCCAGTTAATCCACAAAATCCACCCCGCATGGGTTGTCTCATTTCACGATCCGCTGGCCTGTATTGAAGATCCCCGTCACTCCGCACTGGGGCAGTGGCTTGCCGATGCCTTCGCCCTGCCTCTGGTCAGCAGCGTCGGTTATGAAACCCCGGGGTCATTTGGTAGCTGGTGCGCCGATCTGGACTTGCACTGCATCACCGCTGAATTCCCCCCGATATCTTCCGACGAAGCCAGCGAAAAATACCTGAAAGCGATGGTAGATCTTCTGCGCTGGCAGCCTCAGAGATGAAGCACTCCGCTGGTGAAGGTGAGCGCAGGCGAAACGTCAACCGCCAGCCAGGTCGGGCCATCGAGATCGGCAAACCGGACCTGATTCACCAGCGGTAGCGCCGCATTAATCGCCCGGGAAGTACAGAGCATGCATCCCAGCATCAACGCAAACCCCTTCGCCTGTGCCTGCGACGCCAGCGCCAGCGCCTCGGTCAGCCCACCGGTTTTATCGAGTTTGATATTCACCATCTCATAGCAGCCCGCTAAACCGTCGAGACTCTCGCGGGTATGGCAGCTTTCATCGGCGCAGATCGGCAGCGGGTGGATAAAGTTCTTCAATGCCGCATCATCCTGTACCGGAAGCGGTTGCTCCAGCATAGCCACACTCAGATCGGCCAGCAGCTGGCAGCGCGCGGCCAGCCCTTCCGGGTGCCATGACTCGTTGGCGTCGACAATCAGCGTGGCGTCCGGCACCGCCGCCCGAATGGCGACCATGCGTTCACTGATCAAGCGATCATCGAGTTTCACCTTAAGCAGCGTGGCACCAGCCTCAAAGAGCGCTTTTGCGCTGGCAGCCATCTGCTCCGGCTCGCCAATCACCACGGTTTGCGCGGTCACCACTTTCTCCGGAAGCGTCACGCCGACCAGCGACGATAAGGATATCTGCTGCCTCGCCGCCTCAAGACTCCACAGCGCACAGTCAATTGCATTACGAGCCGCCCCGGCAGGTAAACGCTGCTGTAACGCCTCACGCGTCAACCCGGTTTGCAGGTCAGGTACCAGGGTCATAATTTGCGCCATCACCGAGGCAAGGCTTTCTCCGTAGCGAGGATAAGGCGTGCATTCACCAACCCCTTTAACCCCTTCTTCTTCTATTTCGACCACTACCACGCAGGCTTCACTTCGGCTGCCACGAGAGATCACAAACGGGGTATGCAATGGCCAGGCTTCTTCATAGACCTTAACGCTTCTCATCACTGACTCCTTGCAGCCCGGTAAGGCGAAAAAATTGGTTTGCCGTGTTATCCGCTGATGGCATACACTAGCCTCGACGTTAACTATATGTAAACAGGAAGATATCTATGTCACAACTCGTTCATTTCCAGGGCAACCCGGTTGCTGTAGCAGGTTCCATTCCTCAGGCTGGCAGCAAAGCGCAGGCTTTTACTCTGGTGGCTAAAGATCTGTCTGACGTCACACTGAGCCAGTTTGCTGGCAAACGCAAAGTACTGAACATTTTCCCAAGCATTGATACCGGCGTCTGTGCCGCATCCGTGCGCAAATTCAACCAGCTGGCCACTGAAATGGACAACACCGTGGTGCTGTGCGTTTCAGCAGACCTGCCATTCGCGCAGTCCCGTTTCTGCGGTGCTGAAGGTCTGAGCAACGTCATTACCCTTTCAACTCTGCGCAGCCCGGATTTCCTGGAAAAATACGGCGTTGGCATTGCTGAAGGCCCACTGAAAGGCCTGGCGGCGCGTGCCGTGCTGGTAATCGATGAAAACGATAACGTCGTGTTCAGCGAACTGGTCAACGAAATCACCACCGAACCTGACTACACCGCTGCGCTGGAATCACTGAAAGCCTGATTATTTACAGGCATTTTATAAAGCTTAGCAATGTAATGAAATAAAAGGTTTATTTAAGAATAGACCTTGCGTTCCAAACCTCGCCGATGCGGGGTTTTTTATTGCCTCAATAGCTGAATCGTTAAAGCAAAAACGTTCTAAAATCACATATACCATGAAATAAAAACGTTCCATTCTCACCATAACGAGATCGCTAACACATAATAAAGGTTTAAAAACCGCAATTTCTCCGCCAGTGAAGCCCGTCACATTTCCCTTCTCGCCTAAACATTAGATTTGCTTACGTGATAAAAAATCGTTTCAGCAAAAGGGATTAAATATGAAGATTAAACTGGCTTTTACGGTTCTTGCGGTACTGATATCTGGACATGCCGCCGCTAAAACCTGGGTGCTGACAAGCGCTGAAAGCGGCGTGGAGAAAGGAAACTGGAAAATTTCCAGCGATGAGCTGAAGTTTCAGGGACAGCCTTTCAGCATCGAGCAAAAAGTCCTGCATGGTGGCAAGCAGGAAGGCAGCAAGGTAATTATTATCAGCAGCAAAAATGGTCTGACAATTACCCTCAGCCCGACGCGTGGGATGAATCTGCTGCATGTCGAAGGCTTTGGTACCCGAATGGGGTGGGATTCTCCTGTCAAAGAGGTGGTGAATCCGGCCTATATCAATCTGGAAAGTCGAAACGGACTTGGCTGGCTGGAAGGTTTCAACGAAATGATGGTTCGTTGCGGCTATGAATGGACAGGCCACCCGGTCACGGCTGACGGTCAGATTTATACCCTACACGGCAAGGCGGGAAATACGCCTGCGTCGCAGGTGGAAGTCGATGTTGCTGATGCCGCACCGCATGAAATTCGTATTCGCGGATTAATCAAAGAGAGCACGTTTAAAAAAGCAGATCTGCAGACGATGACCGAACTGCGTTACGTACCAGGCAGCAACCAGTTCAGCCTGCATGATGTTCTGACTAACCATGCTGATTATCCTCATGATTATCAGATTATCTATCACAGCAACTTTGGTACGCCAATCCTCGAAGAAGGTGCCCGCTTCCTTGCGCCGGCCGCCAGCATTGGTCCTTTCAATGACTATGCCAAAGCGGGTCTGGATAACTGGCAAACCTACGCCGGCCCCACTCAGGGCTTTGATGAAATGGTCTTCAATATCAAACCGCTCGCGGATAATAATCATGAAACCCTGGCGGCAGTGGTCAATAAAGCGGGAGACAAAGGTGCGTCAATTCAGTTCGACACGCGGCAGTTGCCTGTCCTGACCTTATGGAAAAATACCGATACGCTCAAACAGGGCTATGTCACGGGTATTGAGCCGGGAACCAGCTACGCCTATCCCGTCACCATTGAACGCGAGCAGAAACGCGTTAAGCAGCTACAACCTGGCGCCAGCACGCAGTTCGACCTGACCTATACCCTGCTTCACAGCAAGGAACAGGTGAAAGAGGTTGAACAGAAAATTGCGGGGATTCAGGGCGAAACGAAAGTCGAGGTAGATACCACGCCTCTGGCGAAAGAGTAAGTGCGAAAAAAAGCCTCTTTACAGAGGCTTTTATCGTTATTCGTCACCCTTCTTGTGGTTGAGTCCATATTCACGAAGCTTATTCGCAATCGCGGTATGGGATACCCCCAGGCGTTTTGCCAGCTTACGCGTGCTTGGGTAGCTGCGATAAAGCTGTGTCAGCACGGAACGCTCGAAACGGCTGGTAATATCATCCAGCGAGCCTTCCATCGCCTCTTCGCCCACCGATACCGTACCAGCATCGTAATCCGGTAACAGGATATCCTGTGGACGCAACTCGTACCCTTCCAGCTGCGTCAGCGCACGATAAACGGCGTTTTTCAGCTGACGAATATTTCCCGGCCAGCCGTAGCGCGTCAGCACCGTACCCAGATCGGCTGACAGTTTCGGACGCGGCACCCCCTGCTCGTCGGCGAAGCGTGCCACAAACAGCTCCGTCAGCGGAATGATATCTTGCGGACAATCGCGCAGCGGCGGAATGTTTAGCGTCAACACGTTCAGTCGATAGTAGAGATCTTCCCGGAACATCCCTTTCTGTACCAGCTCAACGAGGTTTTTCTGGGTGGCACAAATCACGCGCACATCCACGTGAACTTCGTGATCCTCCCCTACGCGACGGAAGGTCCCATCGTTCAGGAAGCGCAGCAGTTTGGCCTGCATGCGCGGCGACATTTCGCCAATTTCGTCCAGCAGCACGGAGCCGCCGTTCGCCTGCTCGAAGAAGCCTTTTTTGCCTTCCGGGGCGTGGCCAAACAGCTCGCTTTCGACGGCATCCTCAGGAATAGAGGCACAGTTCAGCGCCAGATACGGTTTTGCCGCGCGTGGGCTGGCAAGATGCACGGCGTGGGCCAGCAGATCCTTTCCGGTCCCGGTATCGCCGGTAATCAGCAGCGGCGCGGTCAAGCTGGCAAGCTTGCGGGCCTGATCGACCACATGACGCATTTTCGGGCTGACGGCAATGATCTGGCTGAACGCTCCCACATCCTGGCTGGAGAGATTTTGCAGCTGACGGCCCATCCGCACGGTAGAGCGCAGCATGATAACGGCCCCGGTCAAAACGCGAGTGTCGTTCTCTCCTTTCAGGTACACCGGTGTAATCTCCATCAGGAAATTCTGCCCGTTGATCACCACATGCTCGCTATGCGTATTTTGCGGGTTGCTGTCCAGCCAGCGCTGGAAATTAAACCCCGGGATCAGCTGCGCGGCATGGTGATGAGTGAGCTTGTCCTGGCTCTGGGCGAACAGCTGGCAGCTCGCATGGTTTACCCGCTCAACTTTGCTTTTCAAATCCAGTGACAGGAAAGGCTCTGGCATGGCTTCAAGCAAGGCGCTCAGTGCGAGGTGCTCACGCTCAGATGGCATCCAGGGAATGGTGCGTACATCCGTAACGCCAGCGATACGGCGGATTTCAGCCATCAGGCTGCTAAAAGTATTAAATTCAATTTCGGCAAAATTGAGGTAAATTCGCCCGACAGGATCAATCTCAATGCCACGTAAATCAATGCTACGTAAAACAAGGAGATCGAGTAACTCGCGGGTCAGACCGAGACGGTCTTCACAGAAGACTTCAAGACGCATGGGAAATTCACCGTTTTAAGCCAATAACCTTAAAATGATATGTCAGAACACGGTGATGCGGAAGATGGCTGTCAAGAAAGATTGACAGCCAGCACGATAAGTAAACAAACCGGTTACTGAACCGGTTTTTTATTGAGCGTCTCTTTGAGCTGCCCAATCAATTCACGACGAAAATCGCCCAGGCGCGGTTTATCTCCGTCGATCCACGGCAGTGGTCGGCAGACTTCCATCGCTTTAATGCCCAGACGTGCGGTTAACAACCCTGCCCCAATTCCCTGCGCGGCACGCGCTGAGAGACGGGCCGCCAGATCCTGCGACATCCAGTCCATGCCGACTTCGCGCACCAGCTCACTGGCACCTGCAAAGGCGATGTTCAGCAACACCAATTTAAAGAGCCGCAGCCGGCTGTAGTAGCCAAGCTCAATACCGTAAAGACTGGCGATACGGTTTATCAGGCGCAGGTTACGCCAGGCGATGAACGCCATATCCACCAGCGCCAGCGGGCTGACCGCGATCATCAGCGTTGATTCCGCCGCAGAGCGGCTAATCTCGCGCCGCGCCTGAGCATCCAGCACTGGCTGCACCATATGCGAATAGAGCGTCACCACCTCCCGGTCATTTTGCGTTTCGTGAATGGCGGCATACCAGCGCTGCAGTGCCGGGTGCGACTGATCGATCCCCGCCTGCGCCGCCAGCTTTTCGCAGAATGCCCGGCCTTTTCCGGTACCGTGGCTGTGCAGCAGATCGCGTGCTTCATCCCGTTCATGCGCACGCTGCCTCAGACGCCACAGTCGACGCCACTCGGTGACAACCGACCCTACGCCTGCCCCCACGATCAACGCCCCCGCAGCACAACCGCCCAGCGCCACCCAGTCCTGGGTTTGCCAGGCGTTGATACCCCATTGCACGCCTTGTCCCACCACGCTTACGCCGAAGAGCGCCAGCCCGGCCGTGACCATCTTACGCCACAGGCTACGTTTCGGACGTAAAGCAGCCTCAACGACCGCTTCCGCCTGGCCCTCCTCAACGGACGGCTCGTCAGTCAGGGCCGGCGCAAAATGTTCTGCCTGCTCGCCGCTGAACGTCTGCGCCGTTTTAAAGGCCTCCTGCTGCGCCTGCTCAAGCGTCCCGGTAAAGTCAATGCGGGGTTTTAACGGTTCCGTCATCGCAATTTATCTCCAATCAAAAACTCCAGCGCCGCATCCAGACGAATGTGCGGTAATGGCTGATCGACGGTCATGACCTGTGGGCGGAAGGCTTCAAACTGGAAGCCCTGACTCTGCCAGAATGCCTGCCCCGGAAGGCGTGCAGGCACTTCGCCCGGATACACGGTCAGCGGTTCGCCGTCGCTGAGGCGATTCCCGCGCAGGGCCGGGATTTTCTCGCCGTTAAGATCAATCAGCCCACTTTGCGTCGCCTGTACGGAAGCCAGCCCAAGACAATCCATGCTGATCCCTTCGAACGCCGCATTTTGCCAGGCGTCCTGCACCAGTTGCTGCAACAGCGACACCATGTTGGCATGCTGATCAACCGTTACGTGATCGGCCTTGGTGGCCGCAAACAGCAGTTTGTCGATCACCGGCGAAAAGAGGCGGCGAAACAGCGTACGCTGTCCGTAGTGAAAACTTTGCATCAGTTGCGTCAGCGCCAGGCGCATATCGTTGAAAGCCTGCGGCCCGCTGTTGAGCGGTTGCAGGCAGTCCACCAGCACAATCTGACGATCGAAACGTAAAAAGTGGTTTTTATAAAAACCTTTCACCACTTTTTCACAGTAGTAGTTGTAGCGCTCGCGCAGCATCCCGGCGTTGGTGTGCTTGTCAGCCTGCGCCAGTTTTGCCTCTCCGACGCCATCCACGTCGGGCCACGGGAAGAACTGCAGCGCAGGCGCACCCGCCAGGTCGCCCGGCAAAACAAACCGTCCTGGCTGGATGAAGTGCAGCCCTTCCTGTTTGCACTGATGCAGATAATCCGTCCAGGCTTCGGCAATCGCCGCCAGGCGGTTCTCATCTGCGGGTGCCAGCGGATCTAATCCTGCGCATAACTGCCGCCATTTTGCCGACCACTCCGCGCGGTGACCCTGTAACAAACCGGTCATTTGTCGCGACCAGCTGAGATAATCCTGCGCCAGCATGGGTAAATCGAGCAGCCATTCGCCCGGGTAATCCACAATCTCCAGATAGAGCGTGGAGGTATCCTTGAAGTGGCGCATCAATGATTCATTGGAACGAAAACGCAGCGCGAGACGGATTTCACTCACCCCTCTCGTGGGTGTCGGCCACGCGGGTGGGTCACCGTAAAGCTGTGCCAGCCCTTCATCATAAGTAAAGCGAGGGATACCGAAATCGCGCTGGGGAACGCGCTTAACGCCCAGCAGACGCTCTTCCCGCACCGCACTGAGCAGCGGCAGGCGTGCCCCGGCGTGCAGGTTCAGCAGCTGGTTAACCATCGCCGTGATAAACGCCGTTTTGCCACTGCGGCTAAGCCCGGTGACCGCCAGACGCAAATGGCGATCGACGCCGCGGTTCACCAGAGAGTTGAGTTCGTTTTTAAGTCGCTTCATCGCCGTCCTTCGTCGCTGGAAGCCTGGAATGACTTGCTTCAGAATACAGTAAATAGGGGCAGATCGTTGATTATCAATTCATAATTATTGCTATTGCCGTTTTTTCTCCAGTAAGATGAACGACATTGCCGTCCCGGAGTGAGTAAGGTGTATGTCACCCACCATCTATGATATTGCGCGCGTTGCTGGTGTTTCTAAATCAACCGTGTCCAGAGTGTTGAATAAACAAACCAATATTTCTCCTGAAGCGCGGGAGAAAGTGCTGAAGGCGATTGAAGAGCTAAATTATCAACCAAATAAACTTGCCCGCGCTCTGACCTCATCTGGCTTTGACGCCATTATGGTGATTTCCACCCGCTCAACAAAAACCACCGCCGGTAATCCTTTTTTCTCCGACGTATTGCACGCCATAACCGCCAAGGCGGAACAGGAAGGGTTTGATGTTATTTTGCAAACGTCAAAGAGCAGTGAAGATGACCTGCTAAAATGCGAAAGCAAAATAAAGCAGAAAATGATTAAAGGGGTCATTATGCTGAGTTCGCCCGCCAATGAATCCTTTTTCTCTCGGCTCGATATCTACGGTGTGCCGGTGGTCGTAATCGGTAAAGTCGAAGGCGACTTTCAGAATATTTACTCCGTCGATACCGACAATTTTCGTGACAGCGAGATGCTGACCGACACGTTTATTAAAAACGGGCGGAAAAAAATTGCCTGTCTGCATGCGCCACTCGATTATCACGTGTCTATTGATCGTCTCGCGGGTTATAAAGCCAGCCTGGAAAAGGCGAATATTGCTGTAAACCCGGACTGGATCATTGATGGCGGTTATACCCATGAGAGCGCACTTTCAGCGGCCATTACGTTGTTGTCTTCTTCCACCCCACCGGATGCGGTATTCGCCACCGACAGCATGAAATTGCTGAGTCTTTATCGCGCTGCGGATGAGTTAAATTTGATGCTACCTGAGCAGGTTGCCGTGGCGGGTTACAGCGACCCGATGCTCTCCCTGATTCTGACGCCTGCGCCAGCTGGATTTGATATTCCTACGCGCAAGCTGGGCGAAGAGAGCTGCGACCTGCTTTTCAGGCGTATCTCCGGTAAACCCGCCCCGCATAAGGTGCTGATTGAAACCCACTTTTCGTTCGCTGATTCTCTTCGCTAAAACCAGGGGCTGATAGCCCCTGGTGAACAGCCGATCAGAAGGCGTAATTCACGCCCACGCCCGCATAGTGGAATCGATCGCTTTCGCCTTCATCGTGATTTTCCCATTCATAGGCATACTCCAGCGTCATTGAAAGACCGTTATTGAAATCGTAGGCATAAAGCAGGCCCAGACGGTTGAAATCATGCCCTTCACGCTCAGGATCGTCTTGCCAGTCCCAGTTTGACCAGCGGTCGAGCCCCAGGCGGGTATACGGCGTCAGCGTGGTATTGCCTAATGAAATGGGTAAATAGGCGCGGATCTCCTGCGTTGAAAACTCACCGTTATTACGTGAACTGTCCATATTAAAACCGCGCTCTAAATAGTAATTCACTTTTGCAGCGAAGGTTTGATTAATGGTCCAGGTAAAGCCCGTTTCTGTTTCAACGCGACTGTCGGCATAACCCGTTTTTTCCAGGTCGTTGGCAAACTGATACATGGCAAACCAGCCGCCGAAACGCCAGTCATCGCTTAACTTAATATCCCAGTCTGGTTGTATTTTGTAGCGCTGCATATTCGCGCTACCGTCTTTCGCGCCGTGTTCATCTTTGAAATGATAACCGTAATTACGGAAGCCGCCGGTCAGGCCGAGGGTAAAATCATCGGTTCCAATAAAACGATAGCGCAGCTCGAATTCGGGACGATCAAAATAGGTCCCACGGGTCATACTGCTGTAATCAACGGGGCCTTCCTGATACATGGCAAGGGAAATCGTCCACGCATCCCATGTGGCGTTAAACCACACGGAGGGTTCATATAACCCGTCTTTATCATCCCCCTGACCTTCGACGTTTTCAATTTCATACATGGCACCTATATTAAAATTCCAGTGTGGTGCCGGTTCTGAGGCGTGTGCGTAGCTAACCCCTGCGCATAGAATAAGCGCAGCACTTCTTAGTAGAGTACTCATTAAAATATTCCTTTATAATGGACAAACAAAAAAACCGGAAATGAATATTTCCGGCGAACATTTTTATTATCTGATTGCCGCTTCTGTTTCCGCGTCAAAAAAATGACACTTATTCATATCGAACTGAATGCCGATATTATCCCCTGCAGCATAATCAGTGGCAGCCCCTGCCCGGACGACCAGTTCGTGGCCCCCGACGGTGGCATACAGCATAAATTCAGCGCCGGTCAGTTCGGCAACGCTGATTTTGGCGGCAATCGCCGCACCGCTGGCTTGCGAGGTGAAAATATCCTCCGGTCTGATGCCAAAGACCACGGCTTTACGTTGATACCCCTGAGCGTTAAGTACCGAGAGCATATCTTCGGGGATCTCCAGACGAAGCGTTTCCGTCACGAAGTAGCGTTCATTGATCGCCCCCCGAATAAAGTTCATTGCTGGCGAACCAATGAATCCTGCCACAAACATATTTGCCGGTTCGTTATAGACCTGCTTCGGCGCGCCCACCTGCTGAATGTATCCATCTTTCAGGATCACAATGCGGGTTGCCATCGTCATGGCTTCGGTCTGATCGTGCGTCACATAAATCATGGTGGTATTCAGCTTTTGATGCAGCTTGCTGATTTCGGTACGCATTTGAACACGCAGTTTGGCGTCAAGGTTTGAGAGCGGTTCATCCATCAGGAAGACGCCCGCTTCACGCACAATCGCCCTGCCTAATGCTACGCGCTGGCGTTGGCCACCCGACAACGCACCGGGCTTACGCTTGAGGTAATCGCGCAGCCCAAGAATCTGAGCGGCCCAGTTAACGCGCTCTTCAATGACGGCAGGCGCGATCTTCTGCATCTTCAGCCCAAACGCCATGTTGTCGTACACCGTCATATGGGGATACAGCGCATAGTTCTGAAAGACCATCGCAATATCCCGGGACTTGGCCGGGACATCATTCATACGCACGCCGTCAATCACCAGCTCACCGGCGCTGATCTCCTCCAGCCCGGCAATCATGCGCAGCGTCGTCGATTTACCGCAGCCCGATGGCCCGACGAAAACGATAAATTCTTTATCCTCAATGTCGAGGTTGAAATCTTTGACCACATGGACCTGGTTGTCATAGATTTTTTGGATATGTTTTAGCGATAGTTGCGCCATTCTTAATTCCTTATCAGTACCGTCCGGGAAGCCCAGAAATCTGTCAGGCATTTCCAGGTCAGCTCCCGCGTTGAATGAAGTTGAAGTCCCGCATGGTTGAGGCCTGCCCCTATTCCCACCGACAACATCCCTGCGGCGTTGATCGCCTCAACGCCGGAGGCGGCATCCTCAATGCCGATAGCCTCCTCCGGGCGGACGTTAAGACCCGCGCAGGCAGCAAGGAAGATTTCCGGGTCCGGTTTGGAGCGGGCAATGCGGGACGCATCGGCACAGAAATCAAACGCCCTGTGGATCCCCAGCGCCTGCAAAATGCCGGGAGCGTTGAGTGAGACAGATGCCAGCCCAATTTTGACGTTTGCCGTACGTATGTCGGCCAGCACCTCACGAATGCCCGGGAGCAGTGACGCTTGCGTAAGCGAAGCCAGCGACTGGACATAGAGCGTATTTTTTTTACGCGCAAGCGCCAGGCGCTGCTGTTCGTCGAACGCGTCTTCTTTGCCACCGTGACGCAGGATCCGCTGCAGGGAGTCCATGCGACTAATCCCTTTCAGCGTTTCATTGAAGGCTTCATCAATGGTGATCCCGACCTCCTTCGCGACAGCGCGCCAGGCCAGGAAGTGCAGATGAGCGGTGTCGGTGATCACCCCATCCAGATCGAATACAACGGCATTAAGGTTCATCTCTTCCCTCCGTGGTAGCGGTCCCAGTAACAGACGTAAGAAAATCCTTGCAGGACAAGACCTGCCGTCCCGAAAGCTGGAGGGTTTTACCCCAGAGCGTTAGCGTGACAGGAGCGGAGCTGGTCACCGTGAGTGTCTCTTTCGTCACGATGAAGTGCAGCTGCGCATTCTGCCAACGCAGCGGAAACGCCAGCCTTTGCCAGTGCGCAGGCATCCTGGGTGCCAGATGTAGCTCCCCGTCCACGATCTGCAGCCCGGCAAATCCCTGAATAACGCCTGACCAGATCGCACCCGTTGCGGCAGCATGAATACCGTCATCACTGCTGTGCGGATCGTCGCCCAAATCGATAGCAATGCCATCACGCCAGAAGGCGTAAGCCCCTTCTGTATCACCACAGCGCGCGTTCACAATCCCGTGGATGGCTTTGCTCAGAGACGAGTCATGAATTGTGCGCGGCTCATAGAATGCCAGGTTGGCCGCGCACTGCTGCGGCGTAAAGCGTTCCGGCAACAGGTAATTAAGCATTACCACATCGGCCTGTTTGAGGATCTGCATCTCGTTAACTTCAGCGCGCGAGTAATCCAGCAGAATGGTCTGCTTGCCCGCTTTGGCTTTATAGCGGCTCAGATCGATCGCCGGTTTGGACATGAAGGTGTCATCCTGCGGTATGACCCCGTCGGCGTTAGCCTCGGGCAGCCATAAGCGCGACAGGAACCGTTGCGCATTTTCCGTAAAACGCGCATCTTCACGCTCAAACATCGACATAAACCGGCAGGCACTGGCGACGTTGTGCCACGCCAGATAGTTGGTGTAGGCGTTGTTATTCACGTGCTCCGTGTATTCATCCGGCCCAATCACGTCATGGATCTCCAGACGGTCGCCAACTTCCTTCGCGCGTCCCATCCAGAACAACGCGGTTTCCATGAGCAGCGTCAGGCCTTCATTGCGCATAAAGGCGTCATCGTGCGTTGCCTGCCAGTAGGCGACAACGGCCCACGCGATATCCGCCACGATATGATGTTCAGCCAGCGCGGAGGCCACTTTCTGACGAACGCCGGTGCGGATGTTGATCGCTGCGAATTCCGGCGTCTCTTCCTGACCGCTCGCGGCACTCTCCCAGGGGAACAAGGCGCCAGGACAGCCGTTACGGCGTGCTTTTTCCCGGGCCCCCGGCAGGTTAAGCCACCGGTAGCGCAGCAGACGACGGGCAACATCTGGTCGGGTAAAGAGATGGAAAGGCAGCAGGAAAATTTCGGTGTCCCAGAACACGTGGCCTTTATAGCCCTCCCCGGTCAGGCCCTTGGCCGCAATACTGCTCCGTTCATCATGGGCAGGCGTCATGGCCGTGAGGTGCCAGACCGCGTAATCCAGCGCCAGCTGATCCTGATGTTCGGTCGACGTGACGTCCACCCGGCAGTCATGCCAGACCTTTTTCCAGGCGCACGCCGCGCTTTCGAGTAACGCGGCATACCCTCTTGTCGCGCAGGTTTTGAGCTCAGCCAGAGCATTGCGGGCAAACGTGTCCTGTGAAAGCGCTTTATCGCTGCGATGCGTCACCCAGACCAGCTTCTCAAGCGTGACAGTGTCACCCTGAGCGACCTTCACGGCGTGAAGAACCGTGATACGCCGGTTTTTCGCGGTAAAGCAGCTGTCGCTGGTGGTTGAGAGACGACAGCATGCCGATATCACCACATCCGCAGCACGATCCTGCGTTTCATACACGCCCTGCATGTAGTATTGGTCAAAGACTCTGACCGATATTTCATCCAGATGCTGACGGCCGCTGTTGGTTTGCGTCGCATCAATCCCCGTGCTCAGCATAACGTCTGATGCGGCATCCAGCGGAGTGACGGAGAGCTGCATTGCCACCAACGGCAGTTGATCCAGTGAGACAAAACGGCGGCTTTCCACACGGTAGCGCTTTCCGTCTGGCGAGCGCCACACCACGCGACGACGCAGTTCGCCATTGGCAAAATCCAGCTCCCGCTGCCAGTCAATAATCTCCCCTGACAGCAAGGTGAAATTGATGCCGTCCAGTTCGATATCCATGCCGGTGATGTCAGGCACGTTGATCAGCTCGTTGGTCTCATTACGACCAGCACGATGATAAAGCCCGGCAAGATACATTCCCCGGGTCTGCTGCGTGTAGTTTTCCTCATGCGCCGCACGTATGCCCATATAGCCGTTGCCGCAGGCCATGATTGACGCGTATTTATTGAGGCTGTGAGGGCAAAAACCCGGATCGTTTAATACAGACAGGTTCAGCATAACGTTACGCTTTCCCCTTTTTCTGCCGCCTCGTACAGTGCGGCGACCAGTTGCTGGATCACCAGCCCTTGTTCGGCATCGGCAATCATTACCGGTTCTCCCATAACGTGACGGACAAACGCATCCATGCTGCGTAAATGCCGCTGATCGTCTGCCTCTTCGCGCAAGGTTAGGGTCTGCAAAACTCCGCCTTCATCGGTGTAAATGTGGGCCGGGAACAGCGTTGCCCCCGCTTTTTCACCGCAAAAGGCGACATTCATGATGGACTGCTCGCGGATATTGAGGGCAAAGGAGGTATCCAGACGCAGAATGCCGCCATTGCAAAATTCAATCGTCCCGAACAGGGCATCTTCAACGGTAAACTGAGCAGGATCCCATTCACCAAACTGGCCACTGTTTTTGCGGTTTCCCAGTTTTTGAAAGCTGTGCGCCGTCACGCGTTTTACCGCCGGGAAACCCAGTACATACATCGCGGCGTCGAGCATATGGATCCCAATATCAATCAGCGGCCCGCCCCCCTGCAGTGCTTTATTGGTGAAAACGCCCCAGCCGGGAACGCCGCAGCGGCGCAATGCCTGCGCCGTAGTGAAGTAGATTTCGCCCAATGTCCCGTTCATTACCGCCTCACGCAGCAGTTGCGTATCACGTGCAAAGCGGTGGTGAAAATCATAGGCCAGCACTTTTCCCGCCGTTCGGGCCGCCACACGCATCCGGTCGGCTTCATGTGGCGTCATGGCCGGGGGTTTTTCGCACATTACATGGCACCCGGCTTCCAGGGCTGCCATCGCATGTTCAAAATGAAAACGGTTGGGCGAACAGACGCTCACCACGTCCGGTTTGACCGCCTGCAGCATTTCATTCACGTCCTGCCATGCCGACGGAATGGCATGGCGTTCAGCAAACGCCTGAGCCTGTTCAGGATGGCTGTCCATGACAGCCACCATCTGAACATCACTGCGCGTGGAGTAATACGAGGCATGCACTTTGTCCGCGACCTGCCCGGCACCAATAATGGCGACACGCAGAGGCGAAGGTGTTAAGGCACTCATCACGCTGGTCATCCTTAGCATTCACGCAGATAAGTGAGAGAATCCTGATAGGCCTTCGCAGGATCGTCAGCGCGAACGCGGCACTCGTAAACAACGTAACCCTGATAACAATCGGCACGCAGCTGGTCGAACAGAGCGGCAAAATCAAGAGAGCCGCTTCCCGGCTGATAGCGATGGTTATCGGCAATATGTACATGGCCCAGCAGGTCACGGTTCTGGTGCAGCGCTTCCGTCAGCGAGTCTTCTTCAATATTCATATGATAGAAATCGCCGATAATCTGCACATGTTTCAACCCATTCTCTTCGATGTAGCGACGTGCATCCGCGAGGGTGTTGATCATGTGATCCTGATAGCGGTTCAGCGGCTCCAGGTAAACGGTGGTGCCGGTACGGGCCGCCACCTCATCCAGCTGGCGCAGCGAGGCGCTCACCGCCTTGCGGTCTCCTTCAAGGCTACGCGGCGACGTCATCGGCGGCAGGCGGAAGGTAAACATCCCCCAGGCGGCAGGAACCACGATTCCTTTTCCACCCACCTCTGCTAACGCTTCAAGGATGCGTTCGATCTGCGTTAATCCGTTCAGGCGACGCTCTTCGATGAAGTCACCAATCCAGCCATCGTACCCGCCGCAGGCCGTGGTAACCGGCAGCCCTGTAGCCTTAATGGCCGCTTTAACCTCTTCAAGGTTCTCCACCAGCAGCTTGCCGTCTATCTCATACCCATCAAAGCCCATGGCTTTGATGTATTGGAATTTTTCCAGGATATTTGTCGGGAAAAAGGCCTGGTTTTGCGTTGCGATTTTCATTTTCATGCTCTCCTTAGCTCAGAACGTGACGCCCATTTTGATACTCAGTTCAGGATGCTGATCGACATAGGTCATGTAGCTCTCAGCGCTGGTGGTAAACGTTACGACCGGGTCGATTAAATCTTCGCAATTGAGATAGCGGTTCATCAGCAATTCCCAGCAGGTCTCTTCAATTCGCTTACGGTTCCAGCGTGGGTAATCAGGATTTGGCTCGCTGCAGGCGCGAGAGAAGACAATTTTCGCATTATTGAAATGCGCTTCGCGCCCCAGGTTAAAGCCTTCCGCGAACGGTTTCGCAAAGGCCACGTATGAGATGGTGCCGCCGTAAGCGAGTCCGCGCAGCGCAGACTGCAGCGCATCAGCAAAGCCGCTGGTTTCGATAATCACATCCGCGCCCTGTTTGCCGGTCAGTTTTTTGATTTCCAGACCAACATCCGTGCCAATCGGATCCAGACAGTGGTCTGCCCCATGGCGACGGGCGATATCGCAGCGGTGCGCGATAGGGTCGACACCGATAACGATTGACGCACCGGCTTTCTTTGCCAGCTGGATGGCAATCTGACCAATCGCGCCAAGCCCAACGACGACGACAAAATCCCCTACCCGCACATTGGCGTCACGTACGCCGCTCATTGCAAATTGTGCCGGGTCGTAGCAGACCGCATTTTTCCAGGAGGCGCCCTGAGGCATTTTGCGCAGTTTGTAGTTGTTGACGGCATTCACAATGACCGTTTCCTGTAGCGGTCCATAACAGCAAACGCGGTCTCCGACACGGTATTCCGTTACGTCAGCGCCACACTCAATGATGTCCCCGACGATCATGTTCCCGAGCTGGAATTTGCCAAACTCGATCCCGCGAGCCGCCCCCTCTTCACGCGGCGTAAACAACTGCCAGTCAGGGTTAAACTCTTCATCGATAAACGGACTCGCCGCCCTGAAATCCACCACTTCGGTGCCATGTTTCGGTGCGCCAAAGCGGGCGCGAATTTTCACTTCATGAACGGCAACGGGACGGTCTTCATATTCGACCAGCGCTGCCACACGCGGCGCTGTCGCAACTAACTTCTTCATTACTCACTCCTTGTTAAAATTGGCCGCCTCAGCCCTTAACGCCACCGGCGGTCAAACCACTTTTAATAAAACGTTCAGACAGCGCATACATGATGACCACCGGCAGTGCCGTCACCAGCGATGCCGCCATCATGCGGCCCCAGATGTAATCTGGCGTACTGAAAAGCGTGTTCAGCCCGACCGGCAAGGTGAAGTTGCTGGCGCTGGACAGGAAAATGGAGGCAAACAGATAGTCGTTCCACGCCACCATGAAGCAGTAGACAAAAACCGACACCAGGCCCGAAATCGCCAACGGAACGGTAATGCGAAAGATGATTTGCAGGCGGTTAAGGCCATCCATCATCGCGGCTTCTTCTATTTCGTCCGGGATGGTGTCGAAATAGCTGCGCAGCATAAATACCGCAGTGGGTAACGTCTGAGTCACCATGGTGATAATCAGCGCCAGTTCGGTGTCATAGATGCCGAGCGCGGTGATGATTTTGAACAGCGGCACCACCAGCAGAATCCCTGAAAACATGTAGACGGTGTAGAAGCTGGCGTTGATCGTCGTGCGCCCTTTAAAACGCAGTTTGGATAAGGCGTAAGCCCCCAGCGTGCCGAGAAACACGGCAACGATCGACGAGGTCAGTGACACCACCATGCTGTTACGGAAGTAATCCACAAACGGGAAAATCAGCGGGTTAAAGATGTCGATGTAATGCTGTAACGTCCACTCCTGCGGCAGAATGGTCGGATGCAGCGATATCGCCTCTCTGGCGCTTTTAAAGGAGGTCATCAGCATCACGAAAAACGGAAACAGTGTGATGATCAGGAACGCCGCGAGCCCCAGATAAAAACCAATACGTCCCAGTACGCGTTTATTTGTTGCCATTGAGATTTACCCTTTTTCTGGTCAGCAGAATGACGGCGAAAATGATCACAAACAGCACCACTGAGATAGCCGCAGCTTTACCCAAATCGTTAAAGGCAAACGCCGTTTTGTAGAGATAGACGCCCAAAATATCGACTTTGGTAGTCAGCAGGTACACGTCCGCAAACATGTAAAACATCCAGATGGTTCGCAGCGTGATGACCGTGGCCAGCACCGGCATAATCGCGGGCAGCGTGACGATGCGAAAACGTTGCCAGCCATTCGCGCCATCCATTTCTGCGGCTTCGTATAACGATTTATCAATCGTTTGTAAGATCGCGAGAAACGAGATAAACGCATACGGGAAGTAGCGCCAGATGGCGAATAGCACCACCAGCACAAAGCTGCTGCCGGGGTTGTCAAACCACAGCGGTGCCTGGTCATACAGATGCAGCAGGTCTACCCCCAGATAGTTCACGATGCCGTAGCCGTTGTTGAACATGTATTTCCAGGCAAACACCAGTGAAATAGACGGCGTGACGTAAGATAAAATCACCAGCGAACGCGCCGTTTTGCGCAGCCGAAACTCCCGGTTAAAGAAGATGGCGACAGCCAGCCCTAGCCCCGTGCTACCTATCACCACCAGGGCCGTATACCAGAAGGTCATCCACAGGGAGTGCCAGAACGCTGCATCACTCAGAATACGGATGTAGTTATCCAGCCCAACAAACACCGCGCTAATGCGCGGGTTGAGCGGCAAGCGTAAGAAACTGATTTCAATGTTGGAAATCATTGGCCAGGCCACAAGGCCCCCCAGCAAAATCAGGCTGGGGGCCAACAGCAGCATGGCGAAAGGCATATCTGAACGACCAGAAAACAACGTCTTCATAATTTCCTTCCGCAGAAGCGCTCCTATCGTTGTGAAACCAGGTCAGTCAGGCGTTTCTGGCTGTTGCTTAACGTGGTGTTGAGGTCTTGCTGACCTACCGTCACGTTATGCACCATCGAACTGATGATGCCGGAACCTGTCACGTCGCCCATGCGGGTAAAGTTTTTGTCGCCCACGGCCCCAAATACCTGCACATTCGGGAACTGTGCGATCAGCTCATACGGCAGTTGACCAAAGGCTTTGATGACCTCGTTGTTTTTCCAGCTCTCGGTATCCACCACCAGTTTGTTCACCGGTAACGCCGCCCCCGGAGACATCATGACCCAGTCCGAGGCGTTTTGAGCCTGCTCCATCCAGGTCACAAATTTCTCAGCGGCTTTGGTTTCTTCTTCAGTCTGACCGGTCGTGATCGTCAGCGATGTCACCATGCCGTAAACCGCAGACGATTTTTCCGTTGGAACCACGAAGCCCAGGTTGGCAGGATCCCCTTCTTTAAACACGGCAGGCAGAATGTAGGTGGAGTAAACCGCCATTGGCGCGGAACCGTTCATGAACGCGTCTTTGATCTC
Source organism: Enterobacter cloacae complex sp. 2022EL-00981 (assembly GCF_028737495.1). Lineage (NCBI taxonomy): Bacteria > Pseudomonadati > Pseudomonadota > Gammaproteobacteria > Enterobacterales > Enterobacteriaceae > Enterobacter > Enterobacter cloacae complex sp. 2022EL-00981. The sequence continues at coordinate 350,629 of NZ_JAQZRK010000001.1, read as the reverse complement.
CATGACGTCGTTCGAGCCTGGCATCGTGTTCTTCGCCAGTTCTTTATAAAACGCCAGCGCGTTTAACATTTCAGGCGTATCGATCTGGATGTTGCCCTGCGCGTCGAAGACGTTTGCCCCACCTGAAAGGGCAAACTGGGAGAAGGCCTGCTCGGTCATGACGCTTTCAGCGGTAGGAAGCGCGATACCGTAGTGTTTCTTAGCCGGGTCGTTGAGCATCTGACTGGCTTTCAGCAGCTGTTGCCAGTTATGCGGCTCTTTAATACCCGCCGCGGCGAGAACATCTTTGTGGTACCAGACGCCTGACAGCCAGGCGCTAATTGGCACCCCCGTCCACGCGGTGCCGTCTTCCGTGCGAACAACACGGAGAATGCCGTCATAAAACGTCTCTTCACCGACGGCTTTAATGGCTTCGCCAATTGCGTCACGGTCCAGCAACTGCTCTTTATCCATCACTTTTGCATAGTCATGGCTGACCTCAATCACCTCCGGCAGTGCGCCGGTCCGCGCGAGGGTAATGACCTTGGTGTTGTATGCATCCTCTTCCACCGGCACCTGTTTCACCGTAATGGAGGGATTCTCTTTCTCGAATTTCTCAATCAGTTTCGTGATGACGGCCTGACGCTCCTGCTCCACCGACGAATGCATAAACTCGATGGTCACAGAAGATTGTGTGTCGTCCTTGCAGCCTGATAACAGGGCGCACGAAACCAGTGCTGAAATCAGCACAATTCTCGGCATTTTCATTGTTAAGGTCCTTTTTTAGTTTTCTTTAATCCACATAACCTGCCATGGATTTAGGGTCAACGTCGTATCGTTAATATTGATCCCGGTTATTAAATCTTTTCCTGTCTGACTATTTGAAGGGAGGTGTTGAATATCATTACTGAAATTAAAGAGCTCTGTTATTCGCTCGCCGTTATCGGCAATGCGAACTATTTTCAAAACATGCTCCCCGGATGTTTCAAAGCGCGCCTGACTGTCCGGGTGGAACGCTTTTTCCTGACGGCGTAACGAAATTAACGCACTCAATCCCGAATAAACTTTATGACGAAGGCTATTAATATCGTCGAGTTTATGATCAATTTCACCGGCCTGATATTTCTTTCGGTTTATTGCTCTATTATACCCTAACCGCTCCACACCCTCATAATCATTACGGGAGCCAATAATACTCTGAATATAGATTGCAGGCACACCCGGGAAACTCAACAGTACGGCATGAGCCAGAATAAAACGGGCTATGCGCAGAGTATCCTCATCCTTCTTAGCACTTAATGCATCCAGGTAGGTTACATTGATTTCATACGGGCTGCGCGTACCATCAGGGTTATTTTTCCAGTTAACCAGCGCGCCTTCCTGCTGGAGTGTTTCCACCAGCGACAGAATTTCCGATTCCGGTAAAATTCCGCGTAACGGATTAAGTCCGATCCCGTCATGCGAAGCCAAAAAGTTAAACCAGGTGGTTTGCTTTGACGGCAGTTCCAGCGATGAGGCCCACTGACAAAGTGCCCGTACATCCTGACGATGAACGGCATGCAGAACCAGTGGTGGCAAGGAGAACTGATACACCATCTGGGCTTCATTCTTGCCGTCACCAAAGTAAGAAACGTTGTCTTTATGCGGGACATTGGTCTCAGTGATGATCACCGTACCCGGTGCCACAGCGTCCGTAATGGCGCGGAAGAGCTGAATCAAACGGTGCGTTTGTTCAAGATGGATGCAGCTTGTTCCGGGGATCTTCCACATAAAGCCGACCGCATCAAGGCGGATATAGCGCGCTCCTTCCATCAGGTAATGGAGAAGCACATCCACCATTGCAATCAACACCTCAGGAGAGGCGAAATTGAGGTCAATCTGATCATCGCTGAAGGTCGTCCACAGATGCCGAACGCTTCCATCATCAAGTGTAAAAGGTGTCAAGAGAGGCAATGCACGAGGCCGTGTCACAGCAGATAAATCAGTTTGCGGATCCACGGAAATAAAGAAATCTTCATAGCCCGGTTTTTGCGCAAGATAATGAGCGAACCATTGGCTTTTCGCTGACATATGGTTGCAAACAAAATCGAACATTAAACTGGCATACTGCTTTAATTCAGCAACGTCTTGCCATGTTCCCGTTTCAGGCGCAACGTCATGGTAATCGATAACGGAAAAACCATCATCAGAGGACCACGGGTAAAAAGGTAAAAGATGCACATGAGAAAATGAACGAGAAAGCCATTTGTTATAAAAGCGGGTAAAAACAGGCAGCGCTTTCTCCCCTTTATTGTAGAACTGTTCGGCATAGGTAATCAGGACGATATCTTTTTCATCCCAACCGGCTTTACGCTTTTCGGTAATAACAGCAGCAGCTCTGGAAATTTTCCCTGACAGTGTTTCACGGTGCGCCTCAGAAAACGATTCACCGTAAACAAGATTGATTAAATTTTTAATTTTATCGTTCACTTTATTTTTCCATGGTAGCGGTCCCACGAAACGCAATCTACTCCCATGAAAAATATCTGTCAACGGACCTGAGGGGGTAAAAACGTCTTCTCAAGGCAACTCAGCGCAGTAATGTGAGCTGCCGCAAAGAAAGACAGAAAAGGGAGAAAACGAAGAGAAATGCCAGCAGCCCTCCTCTCATAAGAGAAAGACTGCGGTATACATGGAGATCAGGATAAGTATCGACGGGAAAAACGTTTGGCCAGTTTTTGCAGCAGCGGCTCCAGCGCCACGGCCAATAACAGTCTTACCGGCTTACGGGCAACAGATTTTATTGCCCAGCCAGCCACGCCTGCCGGACCATAACGTAACGCCGTCAGCAGGACCAGTTTACCTGCGATTTTCAGGCCGGGTTTTACCTTCTGACCGGCCTGTTGCCAGTTTTTGTTCATCTATGTTCTCTCTTAAAGCTGACGAAAACGACTTCTCAGCGTAAAGGTATCAGACGTGACGTAACGTTCCATTTCGCGCAACCGCTTTTCACCTGCGGCGAGTTCAGCATCCACCTGGTTCAGAATGTCACTACTGCTCGGTGCGCCTTCTGCAGCCAGTTCACCTTCCGGCATGGGGTCGAGCACAAACGACAATACGATGTACGCCACCAGAGTGATAAACGCCAGACCGAAGAAAATCGATAACACCGTTACCACGCGCACCAGCTTAACCGGTACATCCAGATAGTGGGCAAGCCCCGCACAGACGCCGCGAACCATGCCCTGCTGTGGGATCCGCCACAGCTTTTTATTCAGATTCAGTCCTGACATTAACGCTCCCTCCAGTTCGGGTGTTCCGCATCCAGGATAGCTTCCAGCGCCTGAATACGTTCACGCATCTTATTCGCCTGATCGGACAGCTGTACCAGACGTTGTTGCTCGCTCTGGGAAAGGGCGTCCCGTGAAGAACGGTTGCTGTAGTGCAGCCATAACCAAATCGGCAGCACGAACAGCACGAAAATGGTCAGGGGAATAGCGAGAAAAAGCGCGCTCATGTGTACTCCTTGTCGTACGATGCGTGGCGGCACGCTCAGGTGCCGCATGAATTATTATTGATTGTCTTGCTTCATTTTGGCTTTCAGGGCCGCCAGCTGCTCGCTGATTTCATCGTCGGCTTTCAGATCGGCGAACTGCTGATCGAGCGATTTTTGCTTACCGATGCTGTGGCTTTCCGCTTCCGCTTCCATCTGATCGATACGACGTTCGAAGGACTCAAAACGCGCCATTGCTTCATCAAGCTTACCGCTGTCCAGCTGACGGCGTACATCGCGGGAAGAGTTTGCCGCCTGGTGACGCAGCGTAAGTGCCTGCTGACGCGCACGGGTTTCGCTCAGCTTGTTCTCAAGCTCGCCAATCTCTTTCTTCATACGGGTGAGCGTGTCGTCCACCAGCGTAACTTCATGTTCCAGCGCGGTAACCATATCCGCCAGTTTCTGTTTTTCAATCAATGCGGCACGGGCCAGATCTTCTTTATCTTTACGCAGCGCCAGTTCGGCTTTTTCCTGCCATTCATTAAGCTGGGCGGTAGCCTGCTCAATACGGCGGGTTAACTGCTTTTTCTCAGCCAGCGCACGGGCGGAGGTAGAACGCACTTCAACCAGTGTATCTTCCATTTCCTGAATCATCAGACGCACCAGCTTTTGCGGATCTTCCGCTTTCTCAAGCAGCGAGTTGATGTTGGCGTTCACGATGTCGGCAAAACGAGAAAAAATACCCATAATTCAATCCTCACATTTCTGTTATCGGGCGATGCCCTGCTGTACAGATAATACAATTCCCGTGCCAACTTTTTATCTTATTGATTTCACTGAATGTGATTGATTTTCGCTCACTATGGAACTAAGCTCACCTGGTGAATCTCGCTAAGGAGTGGTTAATTTCATCATGGCTGAATATAAAGACAATTTACTCGGTGAGGCTAACAGCTTTCTCGAAGTGCTGGAGCAGGTTTCACACCTCGCCCCTCTCAACAAACCGGTGCTGATTATCGGTGAGCGCGGCACGGGCAAGGAGCTGATCGCCAACCGACTCCACTATCTGTCCGGGCGCTGGGATGGTCCTTTTATTTCGCTTAACTGCGCCGCGCTGAATGAGAACCTGCTGGATACCGAGCTGTTCGGCCATGAAGCGGGAGCCTTTACCGGGGCGCAAAAGCGCCACCCTGGCCGTTTCGAGCGTGCCGACGGCGGCACCCTGTTCCTCGACGAACTGGCCACCGCGCCAATGCTGGTACAGGAAAAATTGTTGCGCGTCATTGAATATGGCGAGCTGGAACGCGTCGGCGGCAGCCAGCCGCTACAGGTTAACGTGCGTCTGGTCTGTGCGACAAATGCCAACCTTCCGGAAATGGTGGCTGAGGATAAATTTCGCGCCGACCTGCTCGACCGCCTCGCTTTTGACGTCGTCCAGCTTCCGCCGCTGCGTGAACGGCGCAGCGATATTATGCTGCTGGCGGAACAGTTTGCCATTCAGATGTGCCGTGAGCTGGGTCTGCCGCTCTTTCCGGGCTTTAGCGATAATGCCCGGGAGACGCTGCTTAACTACCCCTGGCCGGGGAATATTCGCGAGCTGAAGAACGTCGTCGAACGCTCTGTCTACCGTCACGGCAGCAGCGAAACGGAACTGGACAACATTATTCTCGATCCTTTTCAGCGTAACGCGCCATCTGTTACCGCCCCGGCGCGTTCGAACGATGGGCCCTCACTCCCGCTCGATCTGCGCCAGTTTCAGCATAAGCAGGAACAACAGCTACTGGAGCAGAGCCTGAGGATGGCGAAATATAACCAGAAAGGGGCAGCTGAACTGTTGGGGCTGACCTACCACCAGTTAAGAGCATTGCTCAAAAAGCACCAGATGCGCTGACGGGCAGGACCATTCTGCTGGGATTTATCCCCGCGAGGATCCCGCGGGGATAAGAGTCATGCTACCGCAATATGCATCTGCGAAAGCATATCGGTATTCACACCGACCAGCGTGACGCTGCTGTCACCGTAGGTGAGTAAGGCATTATCACCTTCAAACGACAGGTGGTTGAGATAGCTGTCATTATCGGCAATGTTCTGGTTAGCCATAAAGATCAGGCTGTCGCTGGCGGAGAGGTTATAGACCGTGTCATGACCAAAATCACCATAGAAGAGAAGCGTGTTTTCGCTGCCGTTAAGGTGGATGGCGTCATCGGCATACCCGGAAACCACATTGTTATTGTTACCGTTTACGCTGATCTCACTGTCATTGGCTCCTGAATAGAACCAACTGTCATTACTGGCGGTCGAGATAGTGAAGCTGTTCTCTGTATCGGCGTAATAGCTTTTCGCATACGCGATTGAGCCACTGTCACCTTCTAAGCCATAATCCGTGACCTGCCATGTCGCGTTCTGGTTGATGTTAATACCAAACAGGCTGAACAAGGTGTGGTCTGCGTTAACGTAATGGATATCTTCCGCCCGTGTAATATCGCCGGTGGAATATTTAAAGTACAGCGTCCCTTCTGCATCGTGGCTAAACGTAAAATCGGCAATATGACATTCCGTTACGTAGGTGTTGGTCCCTGCGCCACCATAAATAACATTGTAGCCGCTGTGATCTTTAAAACTGTCATCTCCCCCACCACCGCAGAGATAATCGTTACCCTTCCCGCCTTGTAATAAATCATTTGTTTCGGTACCAATAATAAATGTCGACCCCACATGTGTTACGGATTTATTGAGATCCGAAACCCAGGTCGTGGAACGGTATGCTTCAGAAAGATTAGAAACAATGATATTGGAATTTTGATGGGTGAAATCATAGATTTCAGAATCCATAATTCGTAATGCACCGTCCGTATAGCCCTGACCGGAGTGCCCGGCCCAGGACGCCATATTCGCGATCGAAAAGATCTTACAATCGTTGGTCAGGCCGGCATAGTAATCATTAAAGGAGACGATGTTGTTGGTGCAGGTTTCAAGCGGCGTGTCGTGGTTAAATAAACTGTCCAGCGTCAAGCTGTGACCCGTTAACACACGAAATACCGGATCGTTCTCATAACCAATATTAAGCACTTTGTCATCGGCCAGGTTTTGAGTCGGAGAGGCGAATGCGACGTAGCTTGCGTCCTCAAAGAAACCACCCCACTGGCCCTGTGCGGACAGGGTTGCCATGCTGTTAACAGCCAGTCCGCCAAGACTATGTCCGGTAATGATGATGTCATGACCGGTCAGGCCATTTGCCGTGGCAAACGCGGCCACCGAACTCATGAGGTTTTTATACGCGTTGAGAACATAGTTATCCGCATAGCCGTCGACCAGTGCAGATAATACGTCGCTGACGGTATCCATCGCGGTATTGATGGTATGCTGAAGTGAAGGCGCGCTGGCGTAAGTGCCCGTCCCCCAGAAGCTAATGCCTATATTGACCAGCTTGCCATTGGCGTCATATTTTCCCATAACATTGCATTCGGCGCTGGTTTCAAGAAGACTTTCGCCATAAAAAGCACCATAGGGATTAGTACAGCCGCTGTAGTTAAGCGTGGTCCCGTCTAATACTTTCCAGCCATTTTCTTCTGTATAGGTATAATCAGCATACGTAGCTGCACCAAAATTGATACTTTCAATGGTCAGTGCATCCTTAATAAGCTGCGTGTTTTTCTCGCCCTGATAATCGAATACAGGCATAGTCGTCCCTCTGTTTATTATCAACAATCATTGAGCAAAATACGAATCAAGTAACATAACGTTATCATTGTTTATTTCGCCCGTCTGCGCGAGCAAACTGACCCATGCCTTAATGACAGCATGTTTTTCTGCAGTAAGCTCAACTTTGGTTTTATAGAAAGATTGTTCTGCATTTAATAAATCGATATTCATGCGCTGACCAGCCTGAATGCTTTTTTTCGTCGCTTCAATCTGTCGCCTGGCGGCGTCCACCGCGGAAGCATAGGCAGCAAGGCGCTCTGACGCATGGAGGCATTTATTTAAGGATTTTTTAATTTCGCTGTAGGTCGCCAGCCGCTGTGCATCATGAAGATATTTTGCCTGCTCATAGCGGGCCGCTGCCTGACGCAGGGACGCTGAAACGCCGCCCCCGGAAAAGAGATCCATGCTGACGCGCAGGCCTATGCTGTCGGTACGATATTTCTGATGAATGGTATTGTCGTTGCTTGAATCGTTCTCCGAATGCATCGCGTAAAGCTGTACCCGGGGAAGCGCGCCAGCGCGGCTGCGTTCAATTTCATAGCGTTTTTCTTCCACGTTATGTCCGGCAGAAAGGATATCGGGATTATGCGCGGCCGCCTTTTGTTCCCAGTATCGATAGTCTCCTGATGCCAGCGGCAGCTTAAGCGGCTTTTCACCGAGTATCGGCAGCGCTGCCGTCTGCGAGAGATCCACACCCACGATCGCTGATAACGCAACGTTAGCCGTATCCAGCGTATCACGCGCCTCCACCTCATCCGCAATCGCCAGGCTGAGCGCAGAGGCGGTCTCGGTGACATCCGTTACTGCGCCCTCACCGGCCTCGAACTGTCGCTGAGCCTGCTTTTTCTGCTCTTCCAGCCCCTGACGATGCAGAGCCGCAAGCTGAAGCCGTTGATGCGCCTCGGTAAGATCCAGCCAGGCGGTAATGAAACGGTTTTGCAGATCAATCAGACTGCTTCGGTAGCGTTCATCAGACTGCATTTTTTTGATAATGCCGATGCGATACCCCGCATAGGCATCGTAATCAAACAGCGGCTGAACAACGGTAACCGATCCCGAATAACTGTCATATTGTTGATGCTGCACCACCTCAGAACGCTCCCCCAACAAATTTGTCTGCTGGTACTGCTGCCGTTGCCAGTTACGCGGTGCGCGCTGATAGCTAACGCTGACTTTTGGCAGTAACCCGGCGCGACCAATGGGGATGTACTCTTCTCCGGCAAGCTGATCCTTCACAGCAGCGCGGTACTGCGGATCGTTGTCCAGCGCCATGAACCAGCCCTGGGTCAGTGTCAGCGCACCTGCTGAAAAGGACGTCATCAGCGCGAGCAGATACACAACAGGTATGAATTTTGCGGTAAGCATCTTTACTCCTCGATGAACGACCGCGATGCACGATCCACAATGGGTTTCAGCAGATAGCTCAACAGCGAGCGCTCTCCGGCTTTAATAAAGACCTCTACTGGCATACCCGGTTTAACCTCCTCGCTCTTCAGCTTTTTCATCCCCTCCGGCGTAACAGCGATCTGAATCTTGTAGTAGGGCTGCTGGGTAGTGGGATCGGTCTGGCGATCCGCTGACACCAGCGATACCCGGGCCGGAATTTTCGGCGTGCTTTGCTGGTTGAAGGCGGTAAACATCAGGGTAACGGGCATGCCCTTATGGACTTTATCGATCAGGGCGACGTCAATTTGTGAGTCGATAATCAGGGGGGAGGCCTGCGGGACAATTTCCAGTAGCTGCTCGCCCGCACTCACCACCGCGCTGTCGCTGGCAAGCGCGAGGTTCATTACCACACCATCCTGCGGTGCGACAACGCGGGTCAGGGAGAGATCGACACCGGAGAGCGTCAGCTGTTTTTTGCTCTCGCTGACCTGCAGGCGAAGCTGGTCAATTTGCGTTTCAATATCTTTCCGGTTATCAATCAACCGCTGCTGCATGCCGCGTTTGAGCTGGGCGATCTGATTCCCTAACTCTACGATTTTGCTGCGGGTTTCACCCACCTCGCCCGCCAGAGACGCCGATTGCACCTGGATATCGAGATAGCGGTTACGGGGGAAATAGCCCTCTTCCATTAGTGGTTTCAGGTCTTTGAGTTGACGATTTAACAGTGCGAGTCCTTGCGCTTTCGTCTCGCAGGTTCTGACAAGAGAATCGCGCTGGCGAGCCAGCCCTGCAATGGCCTGAGCGTCGTTTTCCTGAGCATTTTTCAGCGCCTCCTGCCGGGCATGCATAAGCTGGCGTTGCTGAGCCACTATGGGCTTGATCGCATCCCGCAGGGCTTCGTCTTCTGTCTCAGGGGGTAAGGTCAGCGTTTGCATGCCCGCCAGCTCAGACTGCAGGCGACTTTCAGCAATGAGCGACGTCAGATAATGCTGGCGCGCAGCGGAGAGTTGGGCGAGCGTCGATTGCTGGCTGAGCAGCACCAGCAGGTCGCCTTTATGTACCGTCTGCCCCTCTTTGACGGCGATGCTTGTCACCACACCGCCTGTGGGTGCCTGTACGGCCTTACGGTAGCCGTCCACCACCACGGTTCCGGTGGAAACAACACCTTTATCCAGCGGCGCCAGTGCCGCCCAGAGCAAGAAAGATCCCAGACCTGCCAGCAACACTACCCAGCCAAGGCGGACAAACGGAACGACGTCAACAAGGGGCGTCTTCTGCGCATCGCTATTATGCATGGGCTTTTCCTTGTTCAGCAGGGACGCTGTTTGTCTTATTTACCGGGCGAGTTGACTGCTGTAAGAGTTGTGCCGTTGGGCCATAAAGCTTGGTTTTTCCGCCTTCGAGGACGAGCAGATGGCTGGTCAGCGGCAATATTCCCGGACGATGAGAAATGATGACAACGCTTTTTTTCTGCTGCCGGAGCTGTCGGATAACCTGCTGCAAAGCCTGCTCACCCGATTCATCGAGGTGAGCGTTGGGCTCATCAAGGATCACGAGTGCCGGGTTGCCGTACAGCGCCCGGGCCAGGCCAATGCGCTGTTTTTGCCCACCCGACAGGGACATCCCCTGCTCGCCGGTCAGGGTGTTATACCCGTCAGGCATACGCAAAATCATGTCGTGGATCCCGGCCATCTTTGCCGTGGCGATCAGTTGCGTTGAATCAATCTCACCAAACTGGGCAATATTCTCAGCGAGGGTTCCCGTGAAAAGCGTAACGTCCTGCGGCAAGTAGCCGATTCCGGGACCCGGCTTCTGCTTCTGCCACTGATAAATATCCGCCCCATCCAGCCTGACATCCCCCTCTCCGGCAGGCCAGACACCGCACAACACTCTGGCGAGACAGGATTTCCCCGATGCACTGGCTCCCACAATTCCCAGCACCTCACCCGGGTTTACCCGCAGAGTGATGTTTTGCAGTATGGGCTGCCGGGGGTTTCCCGGAGGGAAAACGGTGACATTTTCCACTGTGAGCACTCCCTGCGCAGCCGGCAGGCGAATGCTCTCCTGCGCCGGGGGAAAGTCTCCCGTCAGACGAACCACGCGTTCCCATGCCAGACGAGCTGACCGGTAGCCTTTCGCCACGCTGATGAGTTGTTCCACCGGTGACAGCGCTCTTCCGAGCAAAATTGACCCCGCGATCATCATACCCGGCGAGATGTCTCCCAGGATCGCCAGCCAGCAGCCCAGCCCCAACATCAGGGACTGAAGCGCCATGCGTACGGTTTTGGTGACGGCAGACATCAGTACAGCGCGTTCACTGGCCGCACTCTGGCAATAAAGGAACTGTTGATGTCCGCGCCACCAGCGCGCTTTAACGTTGTCAGTCATCCCCAGGGCATGCAGCGTCTCAGCAGATTGTAAGGAGCTGTTAGCCTGGTGATTTGAGATCAAGGCATACCCCCCCGCTTCATTCAAAAGCTGACGCGTCGTTTTTTCGTTAATAAACGCCAGGGCCAGCAGCAGACACGCGCCTGAAAGCGAGAACACCCCGAGCCAGGTGTTAAAAAGGAAAATAACGCCGAGGTAAACGGGAAACCAAATGGAATCAAAAACCGCAAATAACGCCGGGCCGGTAACAAACTGGCGTATAACGGTGAGGTCGCTGATAGCCTGCCCGGCATTCGGGCTGTGCTTAACGAGATTACTTTCACATGCAGCGGTATAGATTGCAGGCGAAAGCGCATTATCAAATTGATTACCCAATCGGATGATGACGATGCCACGCGCGTAATCAAGGAGTGCCATGACGGCAAACATAAATAACACCAGCAGCGTCAACATAAAAAGCGTTGTGGTATTCCCGGATGACAGCGCGCGATCGTAAACCTGCAACATATAAATAGATGGTGCCAGCATCAGTATATTTATGACCGATGAGAAAAACGCAATCGTCACGAATATGCGCGTGCGAACGCGTGCAAAATTCTTAATTAGCCCCAAAGGTTCAATCATTCCCTAACTCTCTGATGTTTTGGTCACTTCTCATGCCATGAGAAAGACGCGAGACGTCCATAATGAAAAAGATTTAACATCAAATATAAAAAAGCAGACAATCAGACGCAGTGCCGTTCGGTATGCCCCAACAGTAAACTGTAATTTTCTTAGATGTTATGATGATTCATTTTATTCTTTTTTTCTTTCGCCCTACCAAATTGCAGGATCAGAGGGTCAGTATATAAATCAACATTACTCGTAACGCAACCATTAATTAAACAAGTATACGTTTAGTGAATATTTCTTATTGTAATACATCGACTCAATAATAATTCACGCCATCGCATCATGCTTGCACAGGATAAACAGCGCGCACTTTATTATAGGGGATTTATTGCCCCCCCAATATCGCATCGCGAGGTAACGGGAAGAAGTCTGTCGTGAGTTCCATCAGCCAATCACGCACGCAGTTGCTAACCGCATACGGTCTGTCGGGGCGAATCCTTCGTTTATAGCGAGTCAGACAGGGCATGAAAATGCTAAGATGGTTTATGAGGTATATTCAAAGTGGAGAGTCGGTATGAATGCCGATCAGGTTGGTATGCTGAATGAGCGACTGCAAACGCTACTGCCCCCAGGATGCCCTCAGGGATAAACGACACTGGATAATTTCGTTTAATATTAGTAAGATAGCCACTTAACATATCATACCTTAAAAATTATGCGTCTGGTTTTATCGTCCTTTTTTGCACTCAGTCTGTTCAGTAGCCAGGCCTTTGCTGCCCCCGAGCCAACTGAGCAGCCTGATATTCGTGACAGTGGCTTCGTCTACTGCGTCAGCGGACAGGTTGATACCTTCAACCCACAAAAAGCGGGTAGCGGCCTGATTGTGGATACTCTCGCCGCTCAGCTTTACGACCGTCTGCTTGATGTTGATCCGTACACCTACCGTCTGGTGCCGGAGCTGGCGGAAAGCTGGGAGGTGCTGGACAACGGCGCAACTTACCGTTTCCGTCTGCGTGATGACGTTGCGTTTCAGCATACGCCGTGGTTTACCCCCACGCGCAAGCTGAATGCAGACGATGTGGTCTTTACGTTCCAGCGTATCTTCAACCGCCATCACCCCTGGCATAACGTCAACGGGGGGAACTTCCCCTATTTCGACAGCCTGCAGTTTGCCGACACCGTTAAAAGCGTCCGCAAACTGGATAACCGGACGGTTGAATTTTCCCTGACGCGCCCGGATGCCTCTTTCCTCTGGCATCTGGCGACCCACTATGCGTCCGTCATGTCCGCTGAGTACGCGGCAAAGCTGAACAAGCAGGATCGTCAGGAGCTGCTTGACCGCCAGCCGGTCGGCACCGGTCCGTTCCAGCTGGCCGAATACCGCGCCGGGCAATATATTCGCCTGCAGCGCCACGAACACTTCTGGCGCGGCACGCCGCTGATGCCGCAGGTAGTGGTCGACCTCGGGTCTGGCGGTACGGGGCGGCTCTCAAAGCTGCTGACCGGCGAATGTGACGTGCTGGCCTGGCCTGCCGCCAGCCAGCTCACTATTTTACGCGACGATCCGCGCCTGCGCCTGACGCTGCGCCCGGGTATGAACATTGCTTATCTCGCTTTTAACACCGATAAGCCGCCGCTGAATAACCCGGCAGTTCGTCATGCACTGGCGCTGGCCATTAACAACCAGCGTTTGATGCAGTCCATTTATTACGGCACCGCGGAAACCGCCGCCTCTATTTTACCGCGCGCCTCGTGGGCGTATGACGGTGAAGCCAAAATCACGGAATACAATCCGGCAAAAGCACGCGAACAGCTTAAAGCGTTGGGCGCTGAAAACCTGACGCTGCAGCTCTGGGTACCGACCAGCTCTCAGGCATGGAACCCTAGCCCACTGAAAACCGCCGAGCTGCTGCAGGCTGATATGGCGCAGGTGGGTATAAAAGTGATCATCGTTCCGGTTGAAGGGCGTTTCCAGGAAGCGCGCCTGATGGATATGAACCATGACCTCACGCTGACGGGCTGGGCGACTGACAGTAACGACCCGGACAGTTTCTTCCGTCCGTTGTTAAGCTGCGCGGCAATAAACTCACAGACCAACTACGCTCACTGGTGCAACCGCGAGTTTGACGCCGTTCTGCAAAAAGCGCTGGCGTCACAACAGCTCTCGTCACGCATTGATGCCTATGATGAAGCGCAAAAGATCCTCGCTAAGGAACTGCCCGTGCTGCCGCTGGCCTCTTCCCTGCGTCTGCAGGCCTATCGTTACGATATTAAAGGCCTGGTACTGAGCCCGTTTGGCAACGCCTCCTTCGCCGGGGTCGACCGTGAAAAAGAACAAGAGGTGAAAAAACCATGATCATTTTTACCTTGCGTCGACTCCTGTTACTACTGGTGACGCTCTTTTTACTGACCTTCGTGGGCTTCAGCCTGAGCTACTTTACGCCGCACGCCCCGCTTCAGGGATCGTCGCTGTGGGATGCCTGGCTGTTCTGGTTCAATGGCCTGCTGCACTGGGATTTTGGCGTCTCCAGTATCAACGGACAGCTTATCTCTGAGCAGTTGAAAGACGTGTTCCCGGCCACAATGGAGCTCTGTATTCTGGCCTTCGGCTTTGCCCTGATGGTGGGAATTCCGGTGGGCATGCTCGCGGGGATTTATCGCAATAAATGGCAGGATAAATTTATCAGCGCCCTCGCCCTGCTCGGCTTTTCTATCCCGGTCTTCTGGCTGGCGCTGTTGCTGACGCTGTTCTTCTCTCTGACAATGGGCTGGCTGCCGGTTTCAGGCCGCTTTGACCTTCTCTACACGGTTAAATCGGTGACCGGTTTCGCCATAATTGATGCATGGCTCTCTGACTCCGTCTGGCGTCACGAAATGATCGTCAGCGCCCTGCGTCATATGGTGTTGCCGGTGCTAACGCTTGCGGTGGCGCCAACAACCGAAGTGATCCGCCTGATGCGCCTGAGCACCATGGAAGTGTTTGATCAGAACTACGTTAAAGCTGCGGCCACGCGCGGTCTCTCACGCCTGACTATCTTGCGTCGTCACGTACTGCATAACGCGCTCCCGCCGGTTATTCCGCGCCTTGGGCTGCAGTTTTCGACCATGCTGACCCTGGCGATGATCACCGAGATGGTCTTTAGCTGGCCAGGTCTGGGCCGGTGGCTCATTAACGCCATTCGTCAGCAGGATTACGCCGCCATTTCAGCAGGCGTCATGGTGATTGGTTCGCTGGTGATTATTGTTAACGTGATTTCCGATATTTTGGGTGCAATGGCCAACCCGTTGAAGCATAAGGAATGGTATGCCTTACGATAGCGTATACAGTGAAAAGCGCACGCCCGGTGCGCTACGTACCGTGTGGCGTAAATTCTATGGTGACACCACGGCAATGATCGGCCTGTACGGCTGTGCCGGTCTGGTCTTGCTGTGCGTATTTGGATCGTGGTTTGCGCCATACGGTATCGACCAGCAGTTCCTCGGCTATCAACTGTTGCCCCCGTCGTGGTCGCGCTATGGGGAAGTTTCCTTCTTCCTGGGCACCGACGATCTGGGCCGTGATGTGCTGAGCCGCCTGCTGAGCGGTGCCGCCCCAACGGTGGGTGGTGCGTTTGTGGTGACGCTTGCCGCCACAGTTTGCGGTCTGGCGCTGGGCATTTTTGCTGGCTCCACCCACGGTCTGCGCTCGGCGGTGCTGAATCACATTCTGGACACCCTGCTCTCTATCCCATCGCTGCTGCTGGCGATCATTGTGGTGGCCTTTGCCGGGCCGCACCTGACGCATGCCATGTTTGCCGTGTGGCTGGCAATCCTGCCCCGTATCGTTCGCTCTGTGTACAGCATGGTGCATGACGAACTGGAGAAAGAGTATGTTGTTGCTGCCCGTCTGGACGGTGCCACCACGCTGAATATTCTCTGGTTTGCCGTTCTGCCGAATATCGCAGCCGGGCTGGTCACCGAGATCACCCGCGCCCTGTCGATGGCGATACTGGATATCGCTGCGCTGGGTTTCCTCGATTTGGGTGCCCAACTGCCGTCACCGGAATGGGGTGCGATGCTGGGCGATGCGCTGGAGCTTATCTACGTCGCCCCGTGGACAGTTATGTTACCGGGTGCGGCCATTATGGTCAGCGTGTTGCTGATTAACCTGCTGGGCGACGGTATTCGCCGCGCAATTAATGCGGGGGTGCAATAATGCCGCTTCTTGATATCCGCAACCTCACCATCGAGTTTAAAACCGGTGAGGGCTGGGTTAAGGCTGTCGATCGAATCAGCATTACCCTTGCTGAAGGTGAAATTCGCGGGCTGGTGGGCGAATCCGGCTCCGGGAAAAGCCTCATCGCCAAAGCCATTTGTGGTGTAGCGAAGGACAACTGGCGCGTCACCGCCGACCGCATGCGTTTTGATGATATTGACCTGCTGCGCCTCTCTCCGCGCGAGCGTCGCAAGCTGGTGGGCCATAACGTCTCGATGATTTTCCAGGAGCCACAATCCTGCCTTGACCCGTCCGAGCGCGTAGGTAAGCAGCTGATGCAGAATATCCCCGGCTGGACCTATAAAGGCCGCTGGTGGCAGCGTTTCGGCTGGCGCAAACGCCGCGCCATTGAGCTGCTGCACCGCGTCGGGATCAAAGATCATAAAGACGCAATGCGCAGTTTCCCCTACGAACTCACCGACGGTGAATGCCAGAAAGTGATGATCGCCATCGCGCTGGCCAATCAGCCGCGTCTGTTGATTGCGGATGAACCAACAAACGCCATGGAGCCGACCACGCAGGCGCAGATATTCCGTCTGCTGACGCGGCTGAATCAGAATAACAACACCACCATTTTGCTGATCAGTCATGACCTGCAAATGCTCAGCAAATGGGCGGATAAAATTGATGTGATGTACTGTGGGCAAACGGTGGAAACCGCCCCCAGTGAAGATCTGATTACCACGCCGCACCACCCCTACACCCAGGCGCTGATTCGTGCGATCCCGGATTTTGGCAGCGCCATGCCGCACAAGAGCCGTCTGAACACGCTGCCGGGTGCGATCCCGCTTCTGGAATCATTGCCGATAGGCTGTCGTCTTGGGCCACGTTGCCCGTATGCTCAGCGTAAGTGTATTGAAACGCCGCGTCTGACGGGGGCGAAAAACCATCTTTACGCCTGTCATTTCCCGCTGAACATGGAGAGAGAGTGAAATGGTCGAAACCTTACTGGAAGTACGCAACCTGAGTAAGACCTTTCGCTACCGCACCGGGCTGTTCCATCGCCAGACCGTGGAAGCGGTGAAACCGCTGAGCTTTACGCTGCGCGAAAAGCAGACGCTGGCGATTATTGGCGAGAATGGTTCCGGCAAATCCACGCTGGCTAAGATGCTGGCGGGCATGGTTGAGCCAAGCGGCGGTGAAGTGCTGATTGACGATCATCCGCTGGCATTCGGCGATTACTCCTTCCGCAGCCAGCGCATCCGTATGATCTTCCAGGATCCCTCCACCTCGCTCAATCCGCGCCAGCGTATTTCGCAGATCCTGGATTTCCCGCTGCGGCTGAATACCGATCTGGAGCCTGACGCTCGCCGTAAACGTATCTTTGAAACCCTGCGTATGGTCGGACTGCTGCCCGATCACGAAAGTTACTATCCGCATATGCTGGCTCCGGGACAAAAGCAGCGTCTGGGGC
The DNA here is from genome assembly GCF_028737495.1 of Enterobacter cloacae complex sp. 2022EL-00981. NCBI lineage: Bacteria > Pseudomonadati > Pseudomonadota > Gammaproteobacteria > Enterobacterales > Enterobacteriaceae > Enterobacter > Enterobacter cloacae complex sp. 2022EL-00981. Next base: position 333,421 of record NZ_JAQZRK010000001.1, on the reverse strand, counting down.
TGGCGCGCGCCCTGATTTTGCGCCCGAAGGTGATTATTGCTGACGAAGCCCTCGCCTCACTGGATATGTCGATGCGTTCGCAGTTAATTAACCTGATGCTGGAACTGCAGGAAAAACAGGGGATCTCTTATATCTACGTGACCCAACATCTTGGCATGATGAAACACATCAGCGACCAGGTGATGGTCATGCATCAGGGAGAAGTTGTCGAGCGCGGCAGCACGGCGGATGTGCTGGCCTCCCCACTCCACGATTTAACAAAACGCCTGATTGCCGGACATTTTGGTGAAGCGCTAACTGCTGATGCATGGAGAAAGGATCGTTAAAAATATCCCTTAGCTATTGCGTAACCCGCCAGCCAGAAGAGTGAATACCTCAATGGCATGGGGCAGCGTTTTCTGCGGGTCGTCACTCGCGGCAATGAGCAAGGCAGCATTCAGCGCAGCGCCATTCAGCAGATGGGCTGCGACTTTTGCATCAACCGGTTTAAGAACGTCGCATGCGATCATTTTTTCGATGGTGTGACGAGTCGACTCCAGGCAACTGTTCTGGCTAGGCCATTGCGCCGGATCGCCCAGAACAGCTGGACCATCAAGAAGAACGATACGCTGCACTTCCGGAACCAGCGCCATTTTGATATAAGCGACGCCTTCCGCCAGCAACCTCTCCCAGTCATTTTCCGCAGTGGAAGCAATGGTTTTCGCTTTTTCAGCCATTTCACTGTCTATCTGTGCGACTACAGCCGCCAGTAACCCTTTCTTATCGCTGAAATTATGGTACAGCGCACCGCGCGTTAAGCCCACGCTGGCAGTCAGTTCATCCATTGAGGCAGCGGCATATCCTTTTTCAGCAAACGCCTTACGGGCTGCCTGTATCATTTTTTCGCGATTTTCCTGTGCCGTCTCAGCACGACGTTTTGCAGCCATGGGGGTTCCTTGGTTAAGCAGCGTTTTCCATTTGACATACACGGCGTATGTGGATTACATTTTTTCACATACATCGCGTATGTTACTTCTACTTTGTCATCACGACAATAACCTCGACTATAAAAGGAAATGCTATGCACCCACGTGAACCTGTATTCCCGGCCAACCGTCATGCCCTCTATCAAGAGCATGGCTATTCTGCTGCCATCCGCTCGGGCGATTTGTTATTTGTTTCTGGCCAGGTCGGCAGCCGCAGCGATGGCACACCTGAGCCCGATTTCGCCGCTCAGGTACAGCTCGCATTTGATAACCTCCAGGCTACCCTTGCGGCCGCGGGATGTACCTTTGACGATATTATCGATGTAACGACATTTCACACCGACCCTGAAAACCAGTTTCCCGTCATTATGCAGGCGAAAAAAATGGCGTTCCCACGTCCTCCTTACCCAAACTGGACTGCCATAGGCGTTAACTGGCTCGCTGGTTTTGATTTTGAAATTAAAGTTATTGCCAGAATCCCTTCGCCAGTCAATTAACTTTCGGCATAATTTGCCCAGCATGAAACTCATTTACCGTTAAGTAATAACTGACACGCCAATGAAAGACAGCATCAGAAGGTATATTCTCTCCTGGGTGGAGGAAAATAACTTTACTATTTTACATATTGATGACCTGGTTGCGGATATCGGATACAGCAGACGAACCATTGAAACCTGGTTTAAGGAGCACTATCAGCTCTCGTTAGGAGAATATATTCTCAGAAGAAGGCTGAGCCGTGCTGCTATTATGCTAAGGATGACGTCGATTCCGGTGACGGATATTGCTTATCTTTTCCATTACCAGAGTAGCCAGGGTTTTTCCAGAGCCTTTAAAAAAATGACCGGGCTGACACCCTCTGAGTACAGACGTGCCAGAGTGTGGAATTTTGATGTTTTACAGCCCTCTTTTTTATTAAGCGACCATCAAACTCCAGAACTCGAAATTTGTGAACTGAATGAAACATTTCTCTATACACATCAAATTATCGAACATGATCATCTTTTTGATACCTCGGTCCATGATATTACTAAAAAAATCAAGAAACTGCTTATCGAAAATCGTCATGAGATTGATCGCATCACCCTTGTGCCTCGCCCACCCGAACGCTTAGGCAAAAGCCGATCTTATCTTGTTGAGGTCTTAATCTCGTATTCCTTACAAAGCGACACGACTGCAAAAAGAGGGACGTGTGTAGTAAAAGGAAAATACGCAAAAATGACCTTCAGCGGTAGCTGGGAGGGCTACAGCGCCTTTAACAAAATTGCCTTCGTTAAAGCAATGGTTAAAAAGCGTCTGGCGTTGCGCGAGGGCATTTATTTAATGCAGTTTAATTCTTACAGCGATGAGCATGTTAATTTTGACGTTTTTATCCCCATTTTATAAGCTCACCCGCATTCTGCGTGTCTGCTTACGATTCTGTTTTTACCGTTGTGCTTGGCCTCATAGAGCGCCTCATCCACGTTACGAATAATATCGGTGCTGTTGAGGTTGCTCTGAATGGCTGAGCACACGCCGATACTCAGCGTCACCTCTGCAGGAAGCGCGTAAAGGTTACCCTGTCCGGTCCGGTGCTGGACATTATGGCGAATACGCTCGGCAACGGATACCGCCAGGCTCTCGTCAGTATTCGGTAGCAGAAGACCAAACTCCTCACCGCCCAGTCTGGCAAAAATATCCTTATCCCGGATACTGTCTTTGATAATATCCACCACCGCCAGAAGGACGCGATCCCCTACCGGATGACCCCAGGTATCATTAATAGACTTAAAGTTGTCGATATCCAGCATCATTATGCTCGTGCCTTTTTCTGTCCTGAGCATGCGGTTACGTTGAAGCGCCTCATAAAAATACTTACGGTTGAAGATCTGCGTAAGCGGATCGCGATTAATTCGATCACCAAAAATCTTTAACGTGCTGAATACGTGAAATAACAAGGTGAAAATAACAAATAATTTACTAAATACCTCTACTGTACGGCTAATATACCAGAGTGACATATTATACGTATCGAGCAGCAACAGGAAAAAGTTGTAAATGATGGCGGAGAGACACACCACGATAATACTGTTCCACATGCCTGAGGACAGTCGCGTCACATAGGTCATATAGCAGAGTAAAAACGACCAGAGCGTGATCAGAACGTTAACGTACCGGACATCCCAGACGGGAGCATGCTGGTCACGACCATCTGCCGCTATCGTTAATGATAATGCAGGATGATAGCTGCTCATATAATGGGCCAGAACCGGGAACACAACCAGCGGAATAAATAATGTTAACGCCAGGCTGAACTTATTAATCCGTCCTGACGACGAACGTGTTGTGATTTTTTCCACCCGAACGGCGAGCGCCAGTAAAAAGATAAAGCTTAGTTGCCTGAAAAAATAGAATACAGCCGTGTCGTTTGTTTTTACCGCATTAGAAAAACCAGCGTATTCAGGATATTGAATAATAACGATCGTTTCAATGAAATAAACCAGTCCACTTAAAAACGCCATACTCAGAATCAATGAGGACAGGTGTGTTCTGTCAGACGCATACTGCATCTGGATAAAAATAAAGATGATGGTATCCAGAAAGAACAGCGCAATCATGACGATTAAATATGTGGTCATGGGTACTCTGAAGCCTGGATTATCATTCACGCAAAAAGAGTTTACCGCGATCATCAGTGCAAACAGAAATGCACCGGAAAGCATGATCATTTTCTCGGCCAACGTAATGTTATTCATCATCCTTCTTACCGCATAACTATAAAGACGCAAACCGCCCCCTGACCGGCACGGTCAGGGGGATCGTACTACTACTCTGAGGTGACATTTACCACGTCACCATGGTTGTCAAAATCAACGTATAACTTTTTATTAGCCTGGAACTGCTGATAAACCGGCAGGGAAAGTGAAAAGCTCATCGCCAGTTCCGCCTCACTCGCCACACGGGCAGGAGGAACCGCAATTCTCTGATGCTTATAGCGGTTGTAAATCGCCCAGAGCACCAGTACCAGCGCGTTAAGTATCGCCAGGATGAAATAGAAGAACAGCCGCAAAAAAGCGTCATTCCCCTGCGTAAACCCCTTCAGGAATAAAGCGATAAACCCCGAGGCAAAGTACACAAACACAGCCCACAAAAGACAGGTTACGATCAGTTCCAGACACTCCCGGAAGACGCTTTTTTGCGAATTGATAATCCAGTGTTTCATGTTACCCCCTTGCAATCCCGCGATCCGGACTGACCCAACGCGCACGGGTGCTACGGGGATTCAGCATCACAACAGTGAACGCGACAAGCGTGGTGAATAAACTGATAAGCCAGAAGATGATCGGATACCAGATGATCCAGAACAGCGTGGCAACGATGTTATGCTCATAGCGGTACTCAATCAGGATACTCACCAGGAATTGCACCAGACACAGGCTGCAAAGCAGCACTCCGGCATTTTCTGACACCGATGAAATGGAGAGCCCTCCCGTTGATCCGTTCTGGATTACCTCCGCCAGGATGACCACCCCACTGACCAGGCAGGTGAATGCCCATGCCGTCGTCGCGCAATATTCCATAAAAAGGGGCCACATATGCCTGTGTTTCCAGCGCCAGAGGGAGCCCATGTTTTTCAGGAAAACCTCCGCGCCCCCCTTCGCCCAACGTAAACGCTGTTTCCACAGCCCGCGCAGCGTTTCCGGCATTAAAATCCAGCACAGCGCCCGCGGTTCATAGAACACAGACCAGCGACGAAGCTGTAGTTTCCAGCTGATATCAATATCCTCCGTGATCATGTCATCGCTCCAGTAACCCACATCCGCCAGCGCGCTCCGGCGGAACGCCGCAATTACCCCTGAAACGGTAAACACCTGGCCATAGACCCGTTGCGTACGTTTGATAAGACCAATGATCGATGAAAATTCACCGACCTGGACTTTGCCGATTAACGTTGAGCGGGTGCGGATCCGCGGATTGCCGGTCACAGCCCCCACACGCGGGTTATCAATCATCGGCGCGACAAGCCAGGCTGCGGCGTCACGATCCAGACAGGCGTCGCCGTCAATGCAAACCAGAAACTCCCCTTTTGCAGCGGCGGCACCACTTTTCAACGCAATCGCTTTTCCCTGGTTCTCCATCAAATGCACAACACGCAGGCGGGGATAACGCTCGGCCAACATATTTAGCTGAAAGCCCGTGTCGTCCGACGATCCGTCATTCACTGCAATAACTTCAAAATTGTCATACCGCTGTGACATAGCCGCCGCGATGGTCTCCTGAATATTTTTCGATTCATTAAAACAAGGGATAACGATCGAAATTAAGGGGTTATCTTTAATCATCAGTACCGACGCATCTTTACCCCACTCCCAGTGCCGCTCGCGATAGAACCAGAAAAAGACGCTGCCTGCTATCCAGAATATCGACATAAAGAACGGCCAGAAAAAGACATATCTCAGCATCACCTCTGCGGAAAACAGCAGGGTTAACCCGACAGGGATACACAACACCAGAATTAAAATAACGATTGAGAAATAGCGATTATTCATCTTCAGGGTACCAGTTCGTTGAGAATTCCGGCCGAATAACATTTATTTTCGGCTGATTATTCAAAAAGTCATCAGGGTAATAGCCATAATGTTTCATTCCAGAGAGCTGCATAATACGCATCCACTCCGCAATCTTGCGGGATTCAATACGCTGGTGTTGCCCGTCCGGTCGCCAGTCCCGAGCCTGAAGCTCGATAATCATCTTATTTTTCCCGTCAGATAAAGCCGCTGCGCGCGCAATAAGTGCCTTAAACCACTTGTCGCTCTCCCGATCCTTCACACCCTCCATGTAGGGCATCGCCATGACGGCCGTCCAGTCATAGTGCGTAAGAAAGTCATTGGGGTTCTGTGCAAACCACGCTTCGCTTTTCGGTTCAATCAGCGGTAGCGCATACAGGTTACGCGCCGTTTTGATTTGCGGGCCACGGATAGCTTTTACTTTATCCGCCAGTTCAAGGGTGAAACGGGTGAGTGTTTCGGTTTTGAACCGGGTCCATGCCTCAAATTGCTGCGCGTCATCGCGAATTGCCCTGATATCACGGCTAAAACCCGCTTTTTCATAAGCGGCCAGTGCTACAGAGCTGGCGTCCTCCGTATCGGTCAGCACGGCGTCGTCATGAAAAAGAATGCCGTCAAACGAGGCATGCGCCGCCAGATCTTGATACATATCACCAATGCGCTGCCTCGCCTAAGCATCAAATGGTGACAGACGCCGATACTGTGATGGACTGACCTGAGGACGTTCGTCATCGTCTGCCGCCAGGCTATGCACGCGGGTTAAGTTTGCCGACATATCCCAGCTCAGGACCGGCATCCAGGCATAAACGGCCGCGTTTGCCCGGGTGCGAAGCTGCCACGCAATGCGACTGAAAATGTCAGCCTTCACCGGCAGCCAACGGTTTGGGAAGTAGACCGCCTTCACCAGACCATCACCCGCCGGATCGGCAAACGCCTGCAGGTAAACGGTGGTGATCCCCATATCTTTAACCCTCTGAATGAGGGCATCGATATTTTTTTCCATCTGCCCGGCATCGGGATCAAACACATAGTCCAGATCGACATGCATCACGCGCTGGAACGCTTGTTCCTGCACCCCCGTGACCTGAAGCGCAAACTCTTCAAGGGTAGGGTTGCCATTTATCAGGATCCTCGGAATTGAATCCAGCTCCGTGGCCGTTGAAAGCCCATCCTCCAGCGTGAAAAACATGTCAAAGCCGAGAGCCTTAAGCTCCTGAATTGCCGTCCCGTTCGCCGCGCCATATGGCCACACCCAGGCCGTAGGGGCTTTACCGGTATGCGTCTTAAAGTGGCTTATCAGCATCTTTGCGTCTTGCCGTATGCGCGAACGATACTCCTTTTCGGTTTCGTAGCGCTGATCGCTCTTGAGAAACCGACGATTCGCAAATGCAGGCAGCATGCTGCCGCTCGGATTCGCCAGGGTGCCAAAATGGCTGTTCCAGGTATGCGCACCTATCTCCACCAGCGGAGAACGGGAAAGCTCCTGTACCTGCTGCCAGGTTGCAAAGCGTTCACGCGCGATCTTTTCATCGCCGTACTGCACCGGTTGCCCGGCGGGGGTGTCAATCCAGTTGCCAACCGGTGCCCATAAAGCAGGCCACTGAAAGGCAACAAGCAGCGGGAAGACACGCGTATAAAAGCTACTGAAGCCGTCGTCGAAGGACAATAAAACCGCTTTTTCCGGTAAGGGCTTACCCCCGCGGTGTGCCTCACGGATCTGCGCCAGGCTAACCGGCTTGTAGCCATTTTCACGTAGCCAGGCAAACTGCTCTTTCAGCGCGGAGGTGCGCACGGACATAAAACGCTGATCCGTTTCGCCATCTTCCACTTCATGATACGCAATCGTCACGAAGCCATTCGCCGGCCATGGCATTTCGGCACGTAACTTTTCGCGCAGGGCCGGGCTGGTATAGGCAGGCCCGCGCCCGTCGACGCACGCTGCTACGAGCATAATGCCAAGCAGCATGAGTAATGTTTGAAATCCTTTCCGTAACATACGTTGCCTCAGAATCGAAGGTTCACATTAAAATCAACAGATAGATTGTGTTCCTGCTTTCCGTCGTAGGGGCGTTTATCCCAGCGTATCGTCGCACTCGCTTCTCCCCCGTAGCGCCAGGACACGCGCTGTCCATAGCCCAGTTGGGTGATGAGCCCGCTGCCATAGCTCTTCTGCCACGCATTTCCTGCACCGGCACTGAATCTCTGCGTCCAGCTGTTTTCGTACCGGCGCCACAGCCGATGATCCAGTGTCATCCCGGCCATCACGTCCATACGTTTTTCCGGACTGAAGTAAGGCACGTCTGACTGGCTGTTAATGCCGTAATAGACGCCCGGCTGGAGGTTCAGGCTCACATCAGGCGAAGCCCAGACCTGTTCCTGACCGTTGAGGAAATATTCATTCCGGTGGTTTCCGTCAGAGAAATCGGTCTTCAGATAGCGCGCGCTGTATTGTCGACTTTCATGCTGATACCAGCGTATCTCCACCCCACCGCTGTTCGCGGTAATGCCGTTTTTCATGGCACGCATCGGCGCATTACGCGACACGCGTTCACCTTCCAGCCCCAACTGCCAGCTATCGTTAAAATCGATACGGGTCGAAAGCCGGGCCCCGATTTTTTGATCGCCACTGAAACGTCGGCCCGAGACTTCAGCCTCCGCCCAAAGGTCTCGCGAACGCCATTCCAGCCCCATGAGTCCGTCATGCACTACGCCTTTTCCCTCCTGGAAACGGCCGTCAAAAAAGCCGTAGCCAACGAATCCTCGCCAGTTATAATTCAGCGGAGCGCTATAAAGGGTGCTGTTGAAGCTAACATCGTGACGTCCTGCGTCAGGAGAGTCAGAATCAATACCAACCGTTCCTGCCACTCGTAATTCGGCACGCTGGTGGGTAGCAAGCGCCCTACTGAGCTGCTTTACCGCCGCATTGTCAGGAGCGCGTTGCACCACATCCTTTGACAGCTCCTCAGCCTGTTGCCACTCCTGAAGATCCAGCGCGGCATAGGCCTGTTCGGTTTCCAGGGCAATGCTGGACGGTTCAAGCAATTCGGCCTGCTTTAGGCTCTCTTCTGCGGCTCGTGGCAGTCCGCGTGCAAGAAGAACGCGCGCATGATCAATACGCAATCCCTGGTTACCCGGCGCCGCCTGCGCAAGGTTGCGCGTCAGTGATTCCGCTCGGGCCAGGTCCTGTTCGTACATCGCCAGCGAGGAACGGAACTGTTGCCCTTCAAGCCACTTATCATTCGGCACGGGCACTGACGATCCGCGTGGATAAACGGTGGCTGGCGTGGTATCAACGACGCGTTTCGTCAGCAGCATCGCAGGGCGGTAGTTTTCACTCTCCAGGTGGCTATAAAACAGATCGGCACGTTCCTCCTCCGAAATGTCATCGACCTTCTGGGGTGTCTGATAAAACAGCCTTGAGAGCATTGCCTGCGCCCGATCGGGCTGACCCGTTTTGAGATACGCCGACGCCACCCAGTACTGGGCATACTCCGGCAGCACGAAGTCATCCTGTTGCATCTGCTGATATTGCGCGATGACCTCTTCGTGGCGATTGCGTGAAAGCAAGGCCCCGAGTCTGTCGACGTAAATTCGGCGGTATACCGCGTCATACTCCGGCTTATTTTTCCACTCGGCGATCATCCCGTCATAAAGGGATAAAGCCCGATCGGCGATAACGTAGCGCTCTTTTTCGCTGCGGGTCGGCATGAACGCCAGCCTGACTAACTCAGCCGCCGCGTCCGCGCGCTCGCTGGCCTGTGGCTGTTTCCCCTGCGCCTGCACATGCTTGAGTTCGGCTGCCGGCAACTGATTGTTTGCCAGCGCCTCACGCCAGGCATCAAACAACATTTCCGGGTGTGCTGACTGGCGCATCGCCTGTGTGATGGCCAGTAATTCTTCGGGGTAATGGCCGGCAAGCCTGTGTACATACGCTTCCGCCAGAGAATTTTTGCTGTCTGGCGCTCTTTTTTGCAGCAGGCGTATTTCGCGCAGCGCCCCGTCATACTCACCGCTGTCGGCGAGGGTCAATACTCTTCCCCGGCAAAACTCCGCCGTGTACGGGCTTTCATCACAGATACGGTCCCAGACTTGTAGCGCTTTTTTCCACTCCTGCTTATTGCGCCAGGCAACCGCCAGTGCGGCCAAGGCTCTCGCCGGCAGCGTGTAATTCTGGTGACGGGAATAGACCTCGATGACCTCGTCATTTTTGCCTGCCCAGAGGGCGATCTGCATCCAGTCGGCAACCTGAGATTCATCAAGCTGGTGATGACCCGAAAACCAGGTTAATGCAGGTTGTGTATTGCCTTTTCTCGCCTCGATAATCATGGCGTCGTACTGATTATTATCCGCGGGCATCATGGCCGACACCGTCACGTATGGGAGAGAAAACGTTCCGGCAATTAACGTTTTTGCTAATAACTGTGCAATCCTCATGCATATAATCCATATATCCGTATAAAATAAACTTAGCGCTGCATTTTATTTTGTATTAGATAACGTGAAAAATATTCTTCTCCTGATGCGTATTGAAAAAAATGGCGAAATTCAGCTAACTTACTTTCATATTTTTCCCTGTCCTTCTCTGAGATCCTTTTCAGAACGCAATCCTGTAATGAGTCCATTCCCAGCCACTCGCTAAATGCGACGGACCAGGCAATCGAGTCGATATCATCGTCATCGTATTGATACATTTCCTCTTTCATCAATTACAACTCCCTTTGTAAGATATTTATTTCTAAGCGAAGGCACGAAATATTTCCTGTTTTCAAATTTTTACTTTACGCGTAAATATAAGAATAAAATTTCTGATGTGCTTCGACCCGCGATAAATTTTAGTCAGTTGAAACGGCTGAACGGATCATTTTGCGCAAAAGGTCCGGGCGTATCGACGCGGCGGCGTCGTTCTCCCTTCTCTGGTTGGATGAGGCGAACCTGACGCGCAGTGGTATACTGCTGAGAACCCTGTGAAACAGAGTAGTAAAGCGTCAGCTCAATACTTCCCGGGAGCCCCGTCGCGGCAGAAGAGCAAGAAATAGCGTGACACAAGGGGCAGTGAGTGGGCTATAATTTCGAGCTGATTTCGAATAATTTTGAAATACTGCCTGTAACGCTATGAATTACAAGGCAAAATAAGCAATGAATATAAGGATTAAAGCTATGGGTTTTCTTTCCGGTAAGCGCATTCTGGTAACCGGCGTTGCCAGCAAACTGTCCATCGCATACGGCATCGCACAGGCAATGCATCGCGAAGGCGCTGAGCTGGCGTTCACCTACCAGAACGACAAGCTGAAAGGCCGTGTTGAAGAATTTGCCGCGCAGCTGGGTTCCAGCATTGTTCTGGAATGTGACGTTGCACAAGATGAAAGCATCGATGGCATGTTTGCTGAACTGGCAAAATCGTGGGACAAATTCGACGGTTTCGTTCACTCCATCGGCTTCGCACCTGGCGACCAGCTGGACGGTGACTACGTGAACGCGGTAACCCGCGATGGCTTTAAAATCGCTCACGACATCAGCTCTTACAGCTTTGTTGCGATGGCGAAATCTTGCCGTGCCATGCTGAACCCGGGCTCCGCCCTGCTGACCCTGTCCTACCTGGGCGCAGAGCGCGCAATCCCTAACTACAACGTGATGGGTCTGGCTAAAGCGTCTCTGGAAGCAAACGTCCGCTACATGGCGAACGCAATGGGCCCTGAAGGCGTGCGCGTTAACGCCATCTCTGCAGGTCCAATCCGCACCCTGGCGGCTTCCGGTATCAAAGATTTCCGTAAAATGCTGGCACACTGCGAAGCGGTTACCCCGATTCGTCGTACCGTTACCATTGAAGATGTGGGTAACTCTGCAGCATTCCTGTGCTCTGACCTTTCCGCGGGTATCTCCGGCGAAGTGGTTCACGTTGACGGCGGCTTCAACATCGCTGCAATGAACGAACTGGAAATTAAATAAGTTTGTGACTCTCTTCCCGCCCGGGAAGAGAGTTTTTCCCGGCCCGCCCTCTCTCGTTATTCCGTTCTGCTATTTGTTATCACCTAACAATATTTTTCCCCTCATCCGCCTTACGCCAGGATATTGATCGCCATTTTGAGATCAAGGAACGCCCATGGAACAACGCCGTTTTTCCGGCAAAGGCCACTGGTACCACGAAACCCAGTCAAACCACGCGCAGACGGATGTCCTGCCTCTGGTGCCCGAAGCCGCTAACGTCGACGATCGTTTTTTGCTCGATTTAGCCTTACCGGATGAGATTGTTACTGCCTGTGCTGGCTGGCTTACTCCTGCCCGGGCGTTATGTCACCGGCTGTTTCCACTCGATATCGCCGTCAACCGTCTGCATACGCTGAGTGCCTACGACAGGCTGAGCACCGCGCTGACGGTGGCGCAGGCCTGCGGGGTTCAAAGGCTCTGTAACCATTACGCCGCCCTTCTCGCCCCCCTTCCCGGCCCGGACTCCTCTCGCGAAAGTAACCGCCGTCTGGCCCAGATCACGCAGTATGCCCGCCAGCTTGCCAGCTCACCGGATGTCATCGATGATAAAGCGCAGAACCAGCTTGATGAGGTGGGCCTGACAACGTATGACATTGTGCTCATCAGCCAGATTATTGGCTTCATCGGTTTTCAGGCCCGCGTGGTAGCAGTATTTCAGGCGCTGCTGGGCCACCCCGTACGCTGGCTGCCGGGACACCATATTCAACCGCACACGCTGCCCGCCAGGCCCGGCGCCTGGATCGCTCTACTGCCTGTCGTGGAACTGCGCTATGCCAGTGCACATCAACTTGAGTCGCTTTCACGCTGGCAAGCCGAGCCCGCACTTCAGGCGCTGACGCCTGTGCTCTGCCACGAACCCACGTTGCTCGATCTGACGGGAGAAATCCTGAACCATTGCCGCAATGAAGACCGGGCCGCGTCGCCAGCGCTCTTAGCGGCCGTGGAGTTGTTGACACGTTCACCGGACCGTTTCAGTGCAGCACAGTTTAACCCGCTCACGGAGGAAGGACTTCCCGCTGGCCGGGCGATTGCACTGCTTACGCGAAGCGCGTTAGACGGCTGGCTGGAGCGTTTGAAAGTGGCGCTTGGCAAAGCGGAATAACCATACTATTTACCCAAAGAGCGCTTGCTGTGGCAGTGAGAATCGCGTAAAACTGTCAGCCGCTCAATGGCTACGAAAATAGAACATTATGTTTCAGGACAACCCGCTGCTAGCGCAGCTTAAACAGCAACTGCATTCCCAGACGCCGCGTGCAGAAGGGGTCGTAAAAGCCACGGAAAAAGGCTTTGGTTTCCTTGAAGTCGACGCGCAGAAAAGCTACTTCATTCCGCCACCGCAGATGAAGAAAGTGATGCACGGCGACCGCGTCATGGCGGTTATTCATACCGAAAAAGAGCGTGAATCTGCCGAGCCGGAAGAACTGATCGAGCCGTTCCTGACCCGTTTTGTGGGCAAGGTGCAGAGAAAAGACGATCGTCTCTCCATCGTGCCGGATCATCCTCTGCTGAAAGGCGCCATCCCCTGCCGTGCCGCTCGCGGCGTTGAGCATGATTTTAAAGAAGGTGACTGGGCCGTTGCGGAAATGCGCCGTCATCCACTGAAAGGCGATCGCGGTTTCTATGCGGAACTGACCCAGTTCATCACGTTCGGTGATGACCATTTTGTACCGTGGTGGGTTACGCTTGCGCGCCATAATCTTGAGAAAGAAGCCCCGAACGGCGTCGCCACCGAGATGCAGGACGAAGGTCTTGAGCGTCGCGATCTGACCGCCCTGGAGTTTGTTACTATCGACAGCGCCAGTACGCAAGATATGGATGATGCGCTGTACGCTGAAGAACTTGCCGACGGCAAACTGCTGTTAACCGTGGCCATTGCCGATCCTACCGCCTGGATTGCTGAAGGCAGCAAGCTGGACGATATCGCGAAAGTTCGTGCGTTCACCAACTATCTGCCGGGCTTTAACATCCCGATGTTACCGCGTGAACTCTCCGACGATCTCTGCTCGCTGCGTCCGAATGAAGTGCGTCCGGTTCTCGCCTGCCGCATGACCATTGCTGCGGACGGCACGATTGAAGATGATATCGAATTCTTCGCTGCCACCATTGAATCAAAAGCCAAGCTGGCTTATGACGACGTTTCTGACTGGCTGGAAAATACCGGCACCTGGAAACCGGAGTCAGACGCCATTGCTGCACAGATTCGTCTGCTGCACCGCATCTGTCTGAACCGCAGTGAATGGCGTCAAACCCATGCGCTGGTATTCAAAGATCGTCCGGACTATCGCTTTGTTCTGGGTGAAAAAGGCGAAGTGCTGGATATCGTGGCCGAGCCGCGACGTATTGCAAACCGCATCGTCGAAGAGGCGATGATCTCCGCCAACATTTGTGCCGCTCGCGTGCTGCGCGACAAGCTGGGCTTCGGTATTTATAACGTCCATACCGGCTTTGATCCGGCCAATACCGAAGCGCTGGCAGCCCTGCTGAAGAATCATGACGTGCATGTTGACCCGGAAGAGGTGCTGACCTTGCAGGGCTTCTGCAAGCTGCGTCGCGAGCTGGACGCACAGCCTTCTGGTTTCCTCGACAGCCGTATTCGTCGGTTCCAGTCCTTTGCTGAAATCAGCACAGAGCCTGGCCCGCACTTCGGCCTCGGTCTGGATGCCTACGCGACCTGGACATCTCCAATTCGTAAGTACGGCGATATGGTTAACCACCGCCTGCTCAAAGCGATCATCAAGGGCGAATCCATTGCACGTCCTCAGGATGACACGACCCTGCAGATGGCAGATCGTCGGCGCCTGAACCGCATGGCGGAACGTGACGTAGGTGACTGGCTGTACGCCCGCTTCCTGCAGGACAAAGCCGGCACAGACACTCGCTTCGCTGCAGAAATCATTGATATCAGCCGTGGGGGGATGCGCGTACGTCTGGTGGATAACGGGGCGGTGGCCTTTATCCCTGCGCCGTTCCTGCATGCCGTTCACGATGAACTGGTCTGTAGCCAGGAAAACGGGACTGTGCAAATCAAAGGTGAAACGGTTTACAAGGTCACCGACGTGATTGACGTAACTATCGCCGAAGTCCGCATGGAAACCCGCAGCATCATCGCGCGCCCTGCCGCCTGATAAGCTGTTCAATTGTCGGCCCTTTCCTTGCCGGACGGGCCGACAATTTTTTCTTTTACGCCACGCTGCAAATTCTTCATTTTTTCTTACTATTTTCAGACTTCCCCCGCCCAAATTCGCCAGAATTATCTACAGTAAAAGAGTGCCGTTATATTCGGTTACGTGAATTTTTATTTGCTAAGTATCCTTTTTTACCTGACTCGTTTTATTATAAGAAACCCGGGAAAAAACAATAAGTTCACATCGGTCTGGCCGTGGTCTCACCTCGAAAAAGCCGATTACAACTGAATAAATTGTGCGCTAACAGGTAGCTGCAGGAGAAAACATGATGGACGATCTGGAGCAGAATTTGCTGTTTCGTTACATGGGAACTCACAGCCCCTGGTGGCGACTGACAGCGGACAGCAATGCTCTGCACCTTTCCACCAGCGAAAATGCCGATGTCACTCAGGTGGTGGCGCTGGATGATGAACAGGCCGAACTTATTCGCCAGTTAACCGTCATTACGTCCAGTATCTCTATGACGCTCTCTTTGTACGGCGAAGATGTTCCTGTTCACCTTGTAGGACGCAAAATAACCCGTAATGAGTGGGCCGGAACAGCCTCTGCGTGGAACGATACGCCTTCCGTAGCCCGGGACCTTGCTCAGGGGCTGTCCTTTGCGGAACAAGTGGTTTCGGAAGCCAACTCCGTTATCGTAATCCTCGATCAGAACGGCAATATTCAGCGGTTTAACCGCCTGAGCGAGGAGTACACCGGCCTGAAAGAACAAGAAGTTATCGGCCAGAACGTGTTTAAGCTGTTTATGAGCCGCAGTGAAGCGGCAGCCTCTAAGCGCAACATCACCGGCTTCTTTCGCAACGGCAGCTCTTACGAAGTCGAGCGCTGGATCAAAACGCGAAAAGGACAACGATTGTTTCTGTTCAGAAACAAATTTGTCCACAGCGGTAGCGGTAAAAATGAAATTTTTCTTATCTGTTCCGGCACCGATATTACGGAGGAGCGCCGCGCCCAGGAGCGCCTGCGGGTGCTGGCCAATACCGACACCATCACCGGGTTGCCGAACCGCAACGCGATCCACGAACTGATTTCAGATGCCATCGACAGCCGCGGTGAGACGCAGGTTGGCGTGGTGTATCTCGATCTCGATAACTTCAAAAAGGTGAACGACGCCTACGGGCACATGTTTGGCGATCAGTTATTACAGGCGGTCGCGCTGGCCATTCTGAGCTGTCTGGAAGAAGGCCAGGTGCTGGCGCGACTCGGCGGCGATGAATTTATTGTCATGGCCACCAATACCTCTCAGGGTTCTCTGGAAGCGATGGCATCACGCATTCTGACCCGTCTGCGCCAGCCGTTCAGAATTGGTTTGATTGAAATTTACACCGGTTGCTCGTTAGGTATCGCCCTCGCCCCGCAGCACGGTAACGATCGGGAAAGCGTCATCCGCAATGCCGATACCGCCATGTACACGGCGAAAGAGAACGGCCGGGGTAAGTTCTGCGTCTTCTCGCCGGAAATGAACCAGCGCGTGTTTGAGTATCTCTGGCTGGATACCAACCTGCGCAAAGCGCTGGATAACGATCAACTGCTCATCCACTACCAGCCTAAAGTCACCTGGCGCGGTGAAGTCAGAAGCCTTGAAGCGCTGGTGCGCTGGCAATCACCAGAACGCGGGTTGATTCCTCCGCTGGAGTTTATCTCGTATGCTGAGGAGTCAGGGCTGATTGTGCCGCTTGGCCGCTGGGTCATGCTTGATGTAGTTCGCCAGGTGGCGAAATGGCGCGACAAAGGCATTAACCTGCGCGTGGCGGTGAACGTCTCGGCCCGTCAGCTGGCAGATCAAACCATTTTCAGCGACTTAAAACAGGCCCTGAAGGATCTGGATTTTGAATACTGCCCTATCGACGTAGAGTTAACAGAAAGCTGCCTCATTGAAAACGAAGAGCTGGCGCTGTCGGTGATCCAGCAGTTCAGCCAGCTTGGTGCGCAAATCCATCTGGACGATTTTGGTACCGGCTACTCGTCTTTGTCGCAGCTGGCACGCTTCCCCATCGATGCGATAAAACTCGATCAGTCATTTGTCCGGGATATTCATAAACAGTCTATTTCCCAGTCGCTGGTGCGGGCCATCGTCGCGGTGGCGCAGGCACTTAATTTGCAGGTCATTGCCGAAGGTGTGGAGAACGCAAAAGAAGACGCCTTTCTGACTAAGAACGGCGTCAACGAACGGCAGGGTTTTCTCTTTGCTAAGCCCATGCCCGCTGCCGCATTCGAGCGATGGCTAAAGCGATATCAGGCGCGTAAACAGCACTAACTGGCTTTGCGTAAACCCGCCGCCTGGTGGCGGTTTTGCAGCATGACCAGACGCTCCATATAGGCGATATCTTTTGGTTCAAGGCAGAACGCAGCGTCAACCCAATCTTCCGTGATATCCATCAGCTCACTGCGAGGCAGCTGCAGCACGCGGGTACGGGCGCGTAACATCGCCTTTACGCCGTTCATCTTTGGCCGCAGCGTGTCAATGAACGTTCTGACGGAGACGTAACTTTGCCCGGGTTCGAACAGGACATCCACTAACCCATGCTGTTCATACCATTCTGCCGTATGAGACTCCCCTTTGTAGATGAGCTCCTCCGCCAGCTTCATGCCTGAGCGGCGAGCAACCAGCGAGTACCCCCCCATGCCGGGGAAAAGGTTGAAGGCGATCTCAGGGAAGCCTAAGCGGGCATCGCGCTGGGACAGCACAAAGTGGTGCGCCAGCGCGGCTTCGAATCCGCCCCCTAACGCACTGCCTTCGACCATCGCCAGGGTAATAGCCCCCGTATCAAACCCCCGTGACGCCGCATGAACGCAGTCCACGCAGGCTCGGGCATAGGCTCTTAACGCTTCGCGGCGTCCGTTTTGGATACATTCGACAAAGAACTGTAAATCACCTCCCGCATTGTACATCTCGGGTACCAGCGAACCGGTAACCCAAAAATCGACCGCAAACCCGGACTGGCGAACAAGCCAGGAGAGGTTCATGATCTCTTCGATTAACGCATGGTTGAAGCAAGGTCGTGGCTGCGCCCGCAACATCATCCAGACTGTGCGGCGCTCCTCCTCATAATACCCGGACAACTGAGTGAAACGTTCAGTATCGGTAAACAGTGTGCAGGTAGTCTGATTGATAACTGTCATAGTCTAATTCCTCATATAAAAAAGCGCCTTGCGCGCAGTTTTAGACTAATCCACTCATTCATCACGCTGCATGCGGGGGAATAAATTTATTATTTTCATTTATGTAATTTAGTTATTGCATTTTTTCCCTTCTCTTTTGAATCCATTTTCTGCATCATTGAAAATATTAACTTTTCGTACCCGGGATGAGATTATGTCTAACATTGATGCGCAGGCCGTAGCCCAACGAATTGATACCGTGCTGGATATACTGGTGGCGGGCGATTATCACTCTGCGATCCGTAACCTTGAGATCCTGAAGTCTGAACTTCTGGCTCAGACTGGCGCCGAAACCGCGTCAGAAAACAGACAGCCAAAAGCCCCGTGGGAAGTTTAACCACGCCCTATCCGCCCTCGTTTCGCTTTATTAAATGGATGCTATGAATTCCCGACAACAAATCATTTTGCAGATGGTCATCGATCAGGGGCGCGTGAGCGTCGTCGATCTCGCTAAAACGACAGGCGTTTCTGAAGTCACCATCCGTCAGGATCTGAATCTACTCGAAAAACAGAGCTACCTGCGTCGTGCGCATGGGTATGCGGTCCCGCTGGACAGCGAGGACGTAGAAACCCGCATGATGAATAACTATGCCCTCAAACGTGAGCTGGCTGAGTTTGCCGCGTCCTTAGTGAACAATGGCGAAACGGTCTTTATTGAGAACGGCAGTAGCAACGCCCTGCTGGCCCGCACCCTGGCCGAGCAAAAAGACATCACCATCATTACCGTCAGTAGCTATATCGCTCACTTGTTGAAGGAGACACGCTGCGAGGTCATCATGCTGGGCGGTATCTATCAGAAAAAAAGTGAGAGCATGGTCGGCCCACTGACGCGTCAGTACGTGCAGCAGGTGCATTTCAGCAAGGCCTTCATCGGTATTGACGGCTGGCAGCCCGAAACCGGCTTTACCGGTCGGGATATGATGCGTTCAGACGTTGTGAACGCGGTACTGGAAAAAGAGTGTGACGCAATCGTGCTGACCGACAGTTCAAAATTTGGCGCGGTCCATCCTTATACGATGGGGCCAATATCCCGGTTCAGCCGCGTAATTACCGATGACCGTCTGAGCGAAGCGCATCGGAATAAACTCCAGGAAGACGGACTTATCGTCGACATTATTAAAAAACCCGCCTGATTCCGCGAGCGCCTGAATTTCAGGCGCCTCTTAACCTCTCTCTGAGAGGAATCCTAACCCCCCTTTAAGAGTTTTTACCTGTTTAACTGACCCTGAAGACGTAAAATTAATGTTAGCGATATAACAGGAAGTGACTATCACCTGCGTGATGACGTAACACCTGCGCGACCAGCTTTCACGGAGAACAGTATTTAAGTATTCATTTAGTCTATACTTAAAGCGTGCATCTTTCCGTGAATCGATAATTCAGGAGAAAGTATTATGACCTTAACCAGCAAAAAATTAGCCGCCGCTGTTCTGGCAATCACTGTAGCAATGTCCCTGAGCGCATGCTCTAACTGGTCTAAACGTGACCGTAACACCGCCATTGGTGCCGGTGCTGGTGCACTCGGTGGTGCAGTATTAACAGACGGTAGTACGCTGGGTACATTAGGTGGTGCTGCTGTTGGTGGTATTATCGGTCACCAGGTCGGCAAATAATTATTATACGCCCTGATGGGCATCGCGATATTTATCGCATTTCAGGTCTGACTTACGCACGTATAAAACAAGAGCCACGGTAAATACCGTGGCTCATTTATTTTAGCCGCCCGCCAGTTTTACTTTCATCCCTTTGGCTTCGAGATGCGATTTAATGACATCGCGTTTATCACCCTGGATTTCGATTATCCCTTCTTTGACGGCACCGCCGCAGCCACATTTCTTTTTCAGTTCAGCCGCCAGTTTCGCCAGTTCTGCATCATCCAGATCGATACCCGTGATAAGGCAAACACCCTTACCTTTACGCCCGCTGGTCTGGCGCTGGATACGGACAATACCGTCGCCCTTCGGGCGCTCTGCTTTCGCTTTCGGTTCATCAATGCGCCCGGTTTCGGTTGAATAGACCAGACGGCTGTTTGAATCGGTCATTACGCCCCCTTTTTCAGTGATGCGTTGATAGCCTTAAGCGTCTCTGCCGGATTAGCAGATTGTGTCACCGGACGGCCGATCACCATGTAATCCACGCCTGCCGCCAGCGCCTGCTCAGGGGTCCTAATACGGCGCTGATCGCCAGCCTCGCTGCCCGCTGGGCGAATACCCGGCGTGACCAGTTTGAAATTCTGGCCCAGCTCCGTTTTGAAACGCACCGCTTCCTGCGCGGAACAGACAACACCGTCCAGGCCGCAATTCTGCGTCAGCCGCGCAAGACGTTCTGCATGTTCAGCCGGTAACAACGTCACACCGAGGTCACGCAGGTCATTTTCGTCCATGCTGGTCAGCACCGTTACCGCAATCAACAAGGGGGCGTCGCTGCCAAACGGCAGAAGCGCTTCACGCGCGGCTGTCATCATTCTCGCCCCACCCGATGCATGCACGTTAACCATCCATACACCCAACTCGGCAGCCGCGGCAACGGCGTGCGCCGTGGTGTTTGGAATATCATGGAATTTGAGGTCGAGGAAAACGTCAAAACCGCGCTGTTGCAGATCGCGTACGATTTGCGGTCCAAATAACGTAAACATCTCTTTGCCCACTTTAAGGCGACAGTCGCGAGGATCAATACCGTCGACAAAAGCCAGAGCAGCGTCACGTTTATTGTAATCAAGAGCAACAACAACAGGAGAATCAGTAACTACGCGGGAAGTGGAGGAAGTAACAGACGTCATGACCAGCCCTTTTCGTCTATGGGCGCGCAGCGGCGCGGAACAGATAAACGGCGTGCATTCTACCTGCCAGCGCCACAAATTGACAGGATCGTTTTATTCCCTGCCAGGCTGGCAAACCGCACGATGCTGAATGGGATTGTAAAAAGTGATAAGTATGTTGTAACTAAAGTGAGGTGTTTTAAAAAATTACTGCCCATCGAGACCGCGAATAGGCTTGATGGTTGACCAGGCCCGGCACGAAGGACAGTGCCAGTACAGCGTATACGCGGTAAAACCACACTTCTGACAGCGGTAGCGCGGCTTGCTACGCACCTGTTCGCCCACCATGTCACGCAGCACCATCAGGCTCTCTTTAGCACGCCCTTCTTCTGCGTCGTTCAGATGGTAATCCATCAGCTTATGGAAAACCCGCATGGTAGGATGACGCTGCAGCTGACGCGTAATATAAACCTGCGCCGTGTCGCTGCCCTCATGCTGCTCCACTACGTCGGAAAGCATCAGCTCCGCAGTGGCTCCGGTGTTCTCTTCCACGCAGCGGCGCAGGAACGCTACCCACTCATCCTGTTTACCCAGCTGTTGATAACAGGTCTGCAGCATTTCAAGGGTTTCACTGACCAGCTCTTTGTCCTGATCAATGACGCGCAGCAGGCTTTCAACAGCTTTGGCATAGTCGCCACTCGCCATAAACACGCGCCCCATCATGATGGAAATACGCGCGCTGTTGCGGTCTGCGGCGGCCCCTTTCTTCAGCAACGCCATGGCTTTGTCCATGTCGTCGTTCCCCATCTGCTGCAGGGCCAGTTCGCAGTAAAAATGGGCTATCTCGACGCGCTGTTTGTCTTTACCCAACTTAACCAGACGTTCAGCGGTATCAATGGCTTTCTGCCAGTCGCTGGTGGCCTGGTAAATCTGCAGCAGCTGCTGCAGCGCACCTATGCGGAAATCTGTTTCGTCCACCAGTTGCGAGAACATGTCTTCCGCACGGTCATACAACCCCGCCGCCATGTAATCGCGGCCCAGCTGTTGTACTGCCAGCAGGCGCTGATCGTAAGTTAACGAGGCGCTTTCCATGAGGGTCTGGTGAATACGAATGGCACGGTCAACCTCGCCGCGCGAGCGGAACAGGTTGCCCAGGGTCAGGTGTGCTTCAACGGTCCCTGTGTCCTCTTTTAACATGTCGAGGAACAGGTCGACCGCTTTGTCCTGTTGATTGCTCAGGAGGAAGTTCACCCCTGCAACGTAGTCGCGGGAGAGTCGGTTCGCCTCATCCTGTTTTGTTTGTTGCGCACTTCTGCGGCCCATATACCAGCCATAGGCAGCGGCTACAGGCAAAAGCAGAAACAACAACTCCAGCATATTCGATTATTCCTTGACGACCGGCACACCAGAGCTTTCCGGGATGTCGGACGCAGGCGCAATTTGATGTTCGAGGCGTTTAATTTTACGTTCAGCGCGCGCAAGCGAAACACGTACTTTTAACCAGAACAGACCGCAAACCAGCCAGCCGATGGCGAAACCCGCTGCGAACAAGACCGCCAGCAGGCTCGAAACCCGATACTCGCCCTGCGCCAGCAGATAGTTAAACGTCACCTGTTGATCGTTTTGTGCACCCAATGTGACTGAAATGACAAAAATCGCCAATACCAGTAAGAAAATGAGTAAATATTTCACATTACTTCCCGTTATGTGGTTCAAGCGAATAAAGTGTGTTCAACTTACCGCAATCAGCCTTATAAACTACCATTTTAGCGACGGGCGCGAAACGGAAAAAGTGACGCGCCCGTCATGGATTTATGGGCTGAATGCGCAAAATCAACCTTCAGACGTCACTGTGCTCCCTTTCGGCGATCTCTTCTTTCTCTTCCGGCGGCGGCGTTAACGGACCGCAGAGCCGTTCAGCCAGCCAGGTGGCAAGGGTAACAAGCAGCCATGAAATGAGCGTCGCCACCACTAAATCGCGTGGCCAGTGCATGCCCAGCAGTAGACGGCTCCCCATCACCCCCGTCGCCCAGACCAGTAAAATGGCGATAGTGACAGTACGACGCCGCGGCCATAAAAGGCCGACGGCAAGAAGTGCCCAACTGGCGGCGAACATGGTGTGCCCGGATGGAAACGCAAAGCCGGTCTCTTTTTGCCAGTGTTTACGTAAAAACGTTGGGATATCCTGCTGTTCCGCAAGCTGTTCTTTTACCAGCGCACCGCGATCTTTACGTTTTAAATTGTAGAACTCATTCACCGGAACATGATGCGTTTTTTCCAGCCAGACCACAAAAGGCCGCGGCTCCTGCACATGGCCTTTCACCCAGGATTTTACCCCCTGGCCAACGAGAATCGCCCCACCGAGGATAGCAAAGAGCACCAGCGCTGCGCGGAGACGAAAGCGCAGGCACCACAAAAACCAGGCGCAAAGCACTACATGAGTAATGATGCCCCATGGCTGGGTGACCGTCTCTGTTATCCAGTATAACGTTTTCAGCCACAGGGTATTGTGCCCGGGCTGCCACATCCAGCCTGATACCCAAACGGCTAATGGCATTATCAACAATATGGCCGCACCTGCTGCCGTTCGTCTGGCGATTGAAAGCATGTCTTCTCCTTTTTCGCTAAGCGTCACAATCATAACTGAAATTCATCCGACGGGTGGATATGTCGGATCGTGCGTTTAACGTTCGTATAGCATGGCAGCCATTAGGCGAACCTGCTGAGCTTGTGGCAAAATGAACGGATACAGAAAGCAAAAACAGGCGGAAGACACGAAACGTGTCAGCCTACTCTGGAGAATCACATGCAGCTTAAACGTGTGGCAGAAGCCAAACTGCCAACCCCATGGGGCGATTTCCTGATGGTGGGATTTGAAGAACTGGCGACCGGACAGGATCACGTCGCGCTGGTGTACGGCGACATTTCAGGACAAACCCCGGTACTTTCTCGCGTTCATTCGGAGTGTCTGACCGGTGATGCGTTGTTCAGCCTGCGCTGTGATTGCGGTTTCCAGCTGGAGGCAGCACTCTCTCATATTGCCGAAGAGGGTCGCGGTGTGCTGCTTTATCACCGCCAGGAAGGGCGCAATATTGGCTTGCTGAATAAAATTCGCGCCTACGCGCTGCAGGACCAGGGGTACGACACGGTAGAAGCAAACCACCAGCTCGGCTTCGCTGCCGATGAGCGCGATTTCACGCTGTGTGCGGATATGTTTAAGCTGCTGGGCGTGGATGAAGTACGCCTGCTGACTAACAACCCGAAAAAAGTCGAAATTCTGACCGAAGCGGGGATCAATATCGTTGAGCGCGTACCGCTCATTGTGGGACGTAACCCAAAAAACGCGCACTACCTCGATACCAAAGCCGCCAAAATGGGGCATCTGCTGAGCGAGTGATCGCAAAGTGCCCGGCAACGCCCTCGCGTGCCGGGCTGGCTCCATCAGTCCAGCATCTTACGAATCACGTAATGTAGAATGCCGTCGTTCTGGTAATAGGTGAGTTCTGTTGCCGTATCGATACGACACCGGCAGTCGAGCACCTCTGTTTTACCGTCTGCGCGCGTTAATTTCACCGGCACCGTTT
Organism: Enterobacter cloacae complex sp. 2022EL-00981; assembly: GCF_028737495.1. Classification (NCBI taxonomy): domain Bacteria; kingdom Pseudomonadati; phylum Pseudomonadota; class Gammaproteobacteria; order Enterobacterales; family Enterobacteriaceae; genus Enterobacter; species Enterobacter cloacae complex sp. 2022EL-00981. Next base: position 309,238 of record NZ_JAQZRK010000001.1, on the reverse strand, counting down.
TACCCGGCTGCAGATTTTGCAGGCCGCTAATGTCAATCAGCTCTTCCCCGGTGAGGCCCAGCGTTTTACGGGTGACGCCCTGCGGGAATTCGAGTGGCAGGATCCCCATCCCTATCAGGTTTGAACGGTGGATACGTTCAAACGATTCGGCAATCACCACCCGAACCCCAAGCAGACGCGGGCCTTTGGCCGCCCAGTCACGGCTGGAGCCAGAGCCGTACTCTTTCCCGGCGATAACCGCCAGCGGCGTGCCTTCCTGCTGGTATTTGACGGCGGCGTCATAAATTGAGATCACGTCGCTCCCCGGCAAATGTCGCGTCATGCCCCCTTCCACGCCCGGCACCATTTCATTGCGGATACGGATATTGGCAAACGTGCCGCGCATCATCACTTCATGGTTACCACGACGCGAGCCGTAGGAGTTGAAATCCCGGCGCTCCACACCCCGGCTCTGCAGGTAACGGCCTGCTGGACTGTCGGCTTTGATGCTTCCCGCCGGCGATATGTGGTCCGTGGTGACGGAGTCTCCCAGCATCGCCAGAATGCGCGCGCCGTGGATATCCTGAAGCGGTGCAGGTTCAGCCAGCATCTCATCGAAGAACGGCGACAGGCGGATATAGGTCGAATCATCCTGCCAGTCATAGGTATCTGAACTCACGACGTCGATGGCCTTCCATTCCGGCGTACCTTCAAACACCTCCGCATACTCTTTGCGGAACATTTCGGTAGAAACTTTCTCTACGGCCAATGCAATTTCCCGGGCAGATGGCCAGATATCCTTCAGATAGACCGGATCATTCTTGCGATCGTGGCCAATCGGATCGGTGACCAGGTTGATATTCATATTCCCGGCCAGAGCGTATGCCACAACCAGCGGTGGAGACGCCAGCCAGTTGGTCTTGACCAGCGGATGAATACGGCCTTCAAAGTTTCGGTTACCGGAGAGAACGGCCCCGACGGTGAGATCGCCCTGCTTGATCGCCATCTCAATCGGTTCAGGTAACGGACCCGAGTTCCCGATACAGGTGGTGCAACCGTACCCCACCAGGTTAAAGCCCAGCTCATCCAGATACGGCGTTAATCTGGCCTGTGCAAGGTAATCTGAAACCACTTTGGAGCCCGGTGCCAGAGAGGCTTTTACCCACGGCTGTGGCTTAAGCCCCAGCTCTACCGCTTTCTTCGCCAGCAGACCGGCCGCCATCAGCACGCTGGGGTTCGACGTGTTTGTACAGGAGGTTATGGCTGCAATGACAACCGCACCATCCGGAAGCTGATACTGATGTCCGTTCAGGACATAGTCGATTGGGCGGTGGTCTTTTTTCGCCGTGTTAACTTCCAGTTCATTACTGGCGGCAAAGGCTTTCGGTACGTCACTCAACGCCACCCGATCCTGCGGACGTTTTGGCCCCGCCAGGCTCGCCTCGACGGTCCCCATATCCAGTTCAAGTGTGCTGGTAAATACCGGTTCATCGCCCGGGTTACGCCACATCCCCTGCGCTTTGGTATACGCTTCAACCAGCGCCACCTGCTCTTCGCTACGGCCACTCAGGCGCATATATTCCAGCGTGACAGTATCGATGGGGAAAAAGCCACAGGTTGCGCCATACTCCGGCGCCATGTTGGCGATGGTAGCACGGTCGGCAAGCGGTAATGAATCCAGCCCGTCACCGTAGAATTCGACAAATTTACCCACCACACCATGCTTACGCAGCATCTGCGTTACGGTAAGTACCAGGTCTGTGGCAGTAATGCCTTCCGACAGTTTGCCGGTAAGCTTAAAGCCCACCACATCAGGGATCAGCATCGATACCGGCTGGCCAAGCATGGCCGCTTCGGCTTCAATTCCGCCAACGCCCCAGCCCAGAACGCCCAGGCCGTTAATCATGGTGGTATGCGAATCGGTGCCCACCAGAGTATCCGGATAGGCCACCCACTCTTTATCCTGCAATTCACTCCAGACCGCTTTGCCCAGGTATTCAAGATTCACCTGGTGGCAGATACCCGTACCGGGCGGAACGACGCTAAAGCGGCTAAAGGCCTGCTGCCCCCACTTCAGAAAGACGTAACGTTCGTGGTTACGCTCCATTTCCAGACGTACGTTTTCGCCAAAGGCATCGTCGTCACCAAAGTGGTCCACGGTGACAGAGTGGTCGATAACGAGATCAACGGGAGAGAGCGGATTTACTTTAGCGGTATCGCCGCCAAGGCGCTTCACCGCTTCGCGCATTGCCGCAAGGTCAACCACAGCAGGGACCCCGGTAAAGTCCTGCATCAGAACCCTTGCCGGTCGATAGGCAATTTCTCTGTCAGCATGGGCATGCTTAAGCCACCCTGCCAGCGCCTGGATATCTTCAAGGGTGACGGAATCACCATCCTGCCAGCGTAAGAGGTTTTCCAGTAAAACTTTCAAGGACTTGGGTAAACGCGAAATGTCCCCAAGCGTCCTGGCTGCCAGCGGCAGGCTGTAGTAGTGCCAGGTTTTATTTTCTGCCTGTAATGTGTCCTTACTGGCTTCGCGTAGGGTTACCGACATAAGCTCCTCCTTAATTACAGAGATGTCCTGACAATCATCAGGGCTGTAATTAAAGATAACACAAAGATGTCGTAACGTTTTGATAACAACCCGAAATGATAAATCCAGGAATGTTCCAGTGCGGGGGAGAAAACAAAAAACCCCGCCGTAGCGAGGTTTTACGATTTAGTGAAGGGCCAGCCAGATAAGCTGTGACCAGAACAGAATCGACGCGGAAAAAACGCCGAGCCATGACCAGTATTTCATAGACATCATGTTATTCATCATAGGGACACCAGGCATTATTTATTAAAGGTTCCGAGGTCTGCCCTCAGTTCAATATTGCTGATGTGTATTTATTAAAGAGTACAAATGCATTGAGCCTTTATTCAGACTATTTGCATCATTACGCAATTAAGTAAATTATTGTTTTTTGGGTTCGTCTTCTGCGAACACATCAATAAACGCTTGCTGTTGCGGCGTCAGTTTCCAGGACGCGGGTACGGCAGTGGCAGGTGCTTTGCGCACTTTGTGGCCCCTGTCACGAAGCTGACACATCTGTTTAACTGTTTCTGTACGTACCGTCACTGCCATATTCAACCCCAATAGTTCCAGGCCAGGAAAGCAACCACCACCCAAAACAAGGCGGAGACGAGAAAGACCGCCAGCCAGGCTTTACGCTTGAGCGCAGGATCCCTTTGCGGTTCTTCACTTCCTGAAGGCATTGCTAACCTCATACAATCGATATCGCTTATCATTTAGAGACCAAACAATTGGTACAATTAATCATCTGTTGAGATAAATCCTAAAGAAACTTTAGCCGAAAAGCCAGTGAATTTACGTATCTATTGATGGGAAATATTCATTCTTTTGACCAGAAATAAATATTTGAAAGGAAATATTTGCGAAGCCAAAAATTAGTTCTATTTTTGTCGCCAATTCACGACATTATAACCACACTGAATAAATGGTTAATGACATTATACGGCAGTTAAGTGCAGATGATGATAATTCTAATTTAGCTTTGAGAGGTTATTTCGGTATCTTTCCTGGGCGGAAAGATACCGGGAGTGATTATTTTGCCGGAAGTTTGATGTCTTTAAACATCTCTTCGATATCTTCATTAGAACGTAATGCTACAGCCGTATCGACCACGTCGCGCGTTAAATGTGGGGCAAAGCGCTGAATAAAATCATACATATAGCTACGCAGGAAGGTACTGCGACGGAAACCAATCTTAGTGGTGCTATGGCTGAAAATATCATGCGCATCAAGACGCACGAGGTCAGGGTCGGATACGGGATCAACCGCCATGCTGGCAATCACCCCTACCCCCAGTCCAAGCCGCACGTAGGTCTTAATTACGTCAGCATCGGTTGCGGTGAAGACGATACGCGGCGTTAATCCTGCACGATTGAATGCAGTATCAAGCTCGGAGCGCCCGGTGAAGCCGAAGGTATACGTCACTAAGGGATATTGCGCCAGCTCTTCAATAGTGACCGACCCTTTACCGGCTAACGGGTGATCGGGCGTGACGACAATAGAACGGTTCCAGTGATAACACGGCAGCATAACCAGATCGTCATACAGATGCAGCGCTTCGGTTGCGATAGCAAAGTCCGCATTACCCTTCGAAACCGCCTCAGCGATTTGCGTCGGCGAGCCCTGATGCATATGGAGAGAAACACGTGGATAGCGCTCAATAAAGCCCTTAATAACGCCCGGCAGCGCATAGCGTGCCTGGGTATGGGTGGTGGCAATATACAGCGACCCTTTATCCGGCCAGGTATGCTCTCCCGCCACCGATTTAATGGCGTCGACTTTAGAGAGGACCTCCCGCGCGATGCGGATAATCTCCTGCCCTGCTGGCGTCACCTGGGTGAGGTGTTTACCGCTACGAGCAAAAATCTGAATACCTAACTCATCTTCCAGCATGCGGACCTGCTTGCTGATACCCGGCTGAGAGGTATATAGCCCCTCAGCGGTAGAAGAGACGTTAAGGTTGTGGTTTACCACCTCAACAATATAACGAAGCTGCTGTAATTTCATGCCAGACCATCCGATTTAGCGCATGCGGTCAATCGCTTAAGACGATTTGATAATAAGAAAAGGGTTAACTATAACCACTATATCATTTATAGCCTGACTGTATAGTACGGAACAAAAAATAATAACAAGGTAATAAAAAAGGGCCGGAAGTCCGGCCCTTTCACAGGTAAGTTACGGTAAGGAAAGATTATTTCTTGCCTTCAACCCATTTGCCATCCACAAAGAATGCTGACCAGCCGGTCGCCTTACCCTCTTTCTCTGCCGCAACATACTGCTGCTTCGTTTTACGGCTAAAACGCACAACGGTTTTATTGCCTTCCGGATCCTGCTGTGGCGCATCGGCCAGGTAGCGCAGTTTCTCAGGCAGGCGGTCGCGGAAACGGTACAACTCTTCCACCAGTGGCGCGCGGGTTTCGCGCGATTTAGGGAAGGTGTTTGCCGCAAGGAACACGCCGGCAGCACCATCACGCAGCACGAAGTAAGCGTCGGACTTCTCGCACGGCAACTCTGGCAGCGGAACCGGATCTTCCTTCGGCGGCGCGACTTCACCGTTACGCAGGATTTTACGCGTGTTCTTACACTCGTCGTTGGTGCACGCCATGTACTTGCCGAAGCGCCCCATTTTCAAGTGCATCTCAGAACCACACTTCTCACACTCAACGATAGGACCGTCGTAACCTTTAATGCGGAATTCACCCTCTTCGATCTCATATCCATCGCAGGTCGGGTTATTACCGCAGACGTGCAATTTACGTTTTGGATCGATGAGGTAGCTGTCCATCGCGGTGCCGCATTTCTTGCAGCGACGTTTTGCACGCAGAGCATTGGTTTCCGCATCATCACCTTCCAGCACGTTGAGCACTTCGTTCTCAGGTACCAGGTTAATGGTGGTTTTGCAGCGTTCTTTCGGCGGCAGCGCGTAGCCAGAACAGCCGAGGAAAACGCCAGTGGTGGCAGTACGGATCCCCATTTTACGACCGCAGGTTGGGCAGTCGATGCTGGTCAGGACCATCTGATTCGGCAGCATGCCGCCCTCTTCAGGATCTTTTTCCGCTTTTTCAAGCTGGTTGGTAAAGTCGCTGAAGAAGCTATCGAGAACCTTTTTCCACTCGGCCTGATGGCTGGCAACCTGATCGAGGCTGTCTTCCATTTGCGCGGTGAAGTCGTAGTTCATCAGTTCGCGGAAGTTGGCTTCCAGGCGGTCAGTGACGATCTCGCCCATTTTTTCCGCATAGAAACGACGGTTTTCAACACGAACGTAACCGCGGTCCTGAATGGTCGAAATAATCGACGCATAGGTGGACGGACGGCCAATACCGCGTTTTTCCAGCTCTTTAACCAGAGACGCTTCGCTGAAACGCGCTGGCGGCTTGGTGAAGTGCTGGGCAGGCACGAGATCAACCAGAGAGAGCTCATCCCCTTTGTTTACCGCAGGCAGGGTTCTGTCTTCATCACCCTTACGCAGCGCAGGCATCACTTTTGTCCAGCCATCGAAGCGCAGGATACGGCCACGCGCTTTCAGGCGGAATTCACCCGCGCCAACGGTCAGCGTGGTGGAGTCATACTGTGCTGGTGTCATCTGACACGCCACGAACTGACGCCAGATGAGCTGATACAGCTTCTGGGCATCGGCTTCCATATCTTTCAGCGATTCGGCTAATACGGAGACGTCAGAAGGACGAATGGCTTCGTGCGCTTCCTGAGAGTTCTCCTTGCTGGCGTACTGGTTTTCACTCGCTGGCAGGTATTTCTTACCAAAGTTGTCACTGATGTAGCCGCGCACCATGTTGACGGCATCCTGGCTCAGGTTTGTCGAGTCAGTACGCATATAGGTGATATAACCCGCTTCATACAGACGCTGGGCCATCATCATGGTTTTCTTCACGCCATAACCCAGGCGCGTGCTCGCAGCCTGTTGCAGCGTAGACGTAATAAACGGTGCGCCAGGTTTGCTGCTGGTCGGTTTGTCTTCACGCTCCAGAACCTGGTAGCGCGCTTTTTCCAGCAGCGCCACGGCAGCCATGGTCTGCTCACGGTTTTCAGGACGGAACGGTTTGTCATTCTGATGACTCACCTGCAGCGGCAGCGCATCTCCACCCGGCGTGGTGACATTGGCATCCACTTCCCAGAACTCTTCCGGGACGAAGGCTTTGATCTCACGCTCACGTTCAACAACCAGACGCACAGCAACGGACTGCACACGCCCTGCGGACAGACCGCGGGCAATCTTTTTCCACAGCAGTGGAGAGACCATGTAACCCACGACACGGTCCATAAAACGGCGTGCCTGCTGCGCGTTTACGCGGTCGATGTTCAGTTCACCCGGCTTCTCAAACGCCTGGCGAATCGCATTCTTCGTAATTTCGTTAAACACTACACGGCTGTAGCGTTTGTCGTCACCCCCGATCACTTCCCGCAGGTGCCAGGCAATGGCTTCCCCTTCGCGGTCAAGGTCGGTTGCGAGATAAATGTGGTCTGCTTTTTCTGCAAGCTGCTTCAGCTCGTTAACGACTTTTTCTTTGCCGGGCAGCACTTCATAGTGTGCATCCCAGTTATGCCATGGGTTAACACCCATACGGTTGACAAGCGCGCTACGTTCATCCTTTTTAGGCTTTTTAGCCCCTTTGGTGGAGGTAGAGTCTGCGCTCTTTTTGCTGGCTGAGCCACTGGTCGGCAAATCGCGGATGTGACCGACGCTGGACTTAACCACGTAGTCATTACCCAGATACTTATTGATCGTTTTGGCTTTTGCCGGGGACTCAACGATGACGAGAGCTTTACCCATATTCACCTTTACCTAATTTAATTCTTCCAGGAATACGCCGCATGTTGATTTCCCTTCCACTGACGACGAGCCATTGATATTGAGACTGCGTCAGGGGATATCAACCCCTTTGTCTTACTGAACGTCATAGCGTTAACGCCCAGGTGATTGAGTTATCGGGTATTTTTCTCACATCGGATGTAATTCGTGACGAATTCCCGGTCGAATGTCAAGCAATTCTGTTGCCAGAATGACGAAAGCGCACACTCTACCTGATAAAATTCGTTACGCAACTTTATTAGCATGCAAAAGCAAATCCTGCCAGCCAGGTCACGGCACCTTACCCCCTCACATTACAGGGAAAATTTGCCCCCAAAGCGCCCCCGGCGTAGACTATTGTCACTGTTTAAGGAGTGGATTATGCAGAATACAACCCAACCCATTGATCGAGCCTCTCTGCTTATCGAAGCAAATAAGCTGATTCGTGACCATGAAGACACCCTGGCGGGCATTGAAGCGACCGGCGTGGAACAACGTAACGGCGTGCTGGTATTCAGCGGCGAATACTTCCTTGACGAACAAGGGTTACCCACCCCGAAAAGCACCGCCGTGTTCAATATGTTTAAATACCTGGCGCACACGCTTTCAGAGAAATATCACCTGGTCGATTAACGCAAAACGCGAGGCTCTGGCCTCGCGTTTTTGTTTACAGCAGCGGTTTTTGTCCGCGTTGCAACCAGCGGAGCAGCAGGCAATCCGCGCTTTCGGCCGCGCTGTTCGTAAAGCGGTCAAGCAGTCGCTTACGCTGGGTAAAGCGCACGCCAACCAGTTCGCGCCCTTCCATTAGATTCAACAGCAGGTCGTCACTGGTGCCCACTTCATCCACCAGCCCTTTTTCCTGCGCCTGCGTACCGTACCAGTGCTCCCCAGTTGCCACCTGGTCAATATCAAGCGCCGGGCGCATACGGTGCACAAAGTCTTTAAAGAGGTGATGGGTTTCATTGAGATCTTCACGGAATTTCTGACGTCCTTCTTCCGTGTTCTCCCCCAGCAGCGTCAGGGTACGTTTGTACTGACCCGCCGTATGCAATTCAATGTCGATCTCTTTGCTTTTCAGGAAACGGTTAAAGTTCGGGATTTGCGCAACCACCCCGATGGAGCCAATAATAGAAAACGGCGCCGCAACAATTTTATCCGCCACGCAGGCCATCATATAGCCACCGCTCGCCGCGACTTTATCCACCGCAACCGTCAGCGGGATCTGTTTTTCACGCAGACGCTGTAGCTGCGAAGCCGCCAGCCCATAACCATGAACGACCCCACCCGGACTCTCAAGACGGACGACCACCTGATCCTGCGGTTTAGCCACGGCAAGCACGGCGGTGACTTCTTCACGCAGGGAAGAGACTTCATGGGCATCCATGCTGCCTTTAAAATCGAGCACATAGACACGCGGGGTTGACGTTTCCTCCGGCGCGTTAAGCTTCGCTTTGGCTTTTGCCGCTTTGGCGTCCTGCTTATGCTTTTTCTTCTGCGCCTTGTGCCACAGTTTCTGTTGATGGCTGTCAAGCAGGGCCAGCGACATCTCTTCCTGCATCTCTTTATACTGCTCGCTCAGGCGGGTAATGCGTAACTCACCACGCTGACGTTTGCGCTGCGTCAGGTTAACAATCAGAACGGCCACTACCGCAATGGCAATCACCACCGTCGCGATCTTTGCCAAAAACAACCCATATTGAGAAAGTAATTCCACGCGTTCCACCTTGATTTAACCACGAATCTTTCACGGCAGTGTACAACAGCCCTGCCCATGCGTCTCGCTCGTGACATTACCTCTGCGAGCCGTCTTCAGGAATCCCCCGATTCTGGTTTAAATATTTGCAAATTGTTAATTTTACAGCGATGCGTCCTGTAGACTGATTGAATTCTCATGCTAATTCGGGCATAAAGCCGAAAAGTCACACAATAAGGCGTCTTTGCATCACTGTGCGCCGAGGAGTCACCGTGCATTATCAACCGCAAAAAAATCTGCTGCAGAACCGCATCATTCTGGTCACTGGTGCCAGCGATGGCATTGGCCGCGAAGCGGCACTGACCTACGCTGACTATGGCGCGAGCGTAATTCTCATTGGCCGTAACGAAGAAAAACTCAAAGGAGTGGCTCAGGAGATTGACGCCGCCGGTGGCATTCCTGCCCGCTGGTACACGCTGGATCTGCTCACCTGTACCCCTGAAACGTGCCAGGAGCTTGCCCACCGCATCAGCACCCACTACCCACGACTGGATGGCGTACTGCACAATGCCGGCTTGCTTGGGGAGGTTCGCCCGATGGATGAACAGGATCCTGAAATCTGGCAGCAGGTCATGCAGGTCAATATCAACGGCACCTTTTTTCTGACCCAGGCACTGCTTCCTTTATTACTCAAATCTGATTCCGGTTCGCTGGTGTTCACCTCCTCCAGCGTAGGGCGCGAAGGCCGCGCAAACTGGGGGGCGTATGCGGTCTCAAAATTCGCGACCGAAGGGATGATGCAGGTGCTGGCGGAGGAGTATCAGAGCCGTCATCTGCGCGTGAACTGCATTAACCCAGGCGGAACGCGTACCAAAATGCGCGCCAGCGCCTTCCCGACGGAAGATCCACAGAAGCTTAAAACCCCGGCAGATATTATGCCGCTCTATCTCTGGCTGATGGGCGATGACAGCCGCCGTAAAACAGGGATGACCTTTGATGCCCAGCCAGGCCGTAAACCCGGGATTTCGCAATGAGTGAAGAACGTCACCAGCAACGTCAGCAGCGCCTGAAAGAACAGGTTGATGCCCGTGTTGCCGCTGCGCAGGATGAACGCGGGATCATCATCGTGTTTACCGGCAACGGCAAAGGCAAAACCACCGCTGCCTTTGGTACCGCCACGCGCGCCGTTGGTCACGGGCAGAAAGTGGGTGTTATTCAGTTTATTAAAGGGGAATGGCCCAACGGTGAACGTAATTTACTTGAGCCGCACGGGGTTGAGTTCCAGGTGATGGCGACAGGCTTTACGTGGGATACCCAAAACCGGGAAACCGACACCGCGGCCTGCCTCGCGGTATGGGAGCATGCAAAACGAATGCTGGCAGACCCGGCCCTGAACATGGTGTTACTGGATGAGATCACCTACATGGTCGCCTACGACTATCTGCCGCTGGACGCCGTACTGGAGGCACTCAGGAATCGCCCGGCGCATCAGACGGTGATCGTCACAGGCCGCGGCTGTCATCGGGATATTCTGGAATTAGCGGATACCGTCAGCGAATTGCGTCCGGTTAAACATGCTTTTGATGCCGGTATCAAAGCGCAAATCGGCATTGATTATTGATAAAAAAGCCCGGTGAAATTAACCGGGCTTTTATTTTTAACCGTTGTTATTACGGCTGCCAGCGCGGCGATTATTGTTCACCTGGCTGTGGCGTTTCACCGCACGACGGATCTGGTTCGCCTTCATGCGACGACGATCTTTCTCCACCGCCACTTTGGAAGTGGTTTCTGGCGCCAGGCCCACCAGTTCACGCAGGTAGTTGGTCTGCGTCAGGTCCAGTTCGGTATAGCCACCACGTGGCAGACCTTTTGGCAGCAGAATATCGCCGTAACGGACACGGATCAGACGGCTAACCTGCACGCCCACCGCTTCCCACAGACGACGAACCTCACGGTTACGGCCTTCGGTCAGGGTAACGTTGTACCACTGGTTGATCCCTTCACCACCGGTAAATTTGATGGTTTTGAACGCTGCAGGACCGTCTTCCAGCTGAACGCCACGCGACAGATCGCGCAGTTTGTTCTCATCAACCTGGCCGAACACGCGTACGGCGTATTCGCGTTCCACTTCACGACTTGGGTGCATCAGACGGTTTGCCAGCTCACCATCCGTTGTGAACAGCAGCAGACCGCAGGTGTTCACATCCAGACGCCCTACGGCAATCCAGCGTGCGCCACGCAGTTTAGGCAGACGGTCAAATACCGTCGGGCGACCTTCCGGGTCGTTGCGCGTACACAGTTCGCCTTCCGGTTTGTAGTACGCCAGCACGCGGCAGATCTGCTCAGCAGATTCTTTAACCGAGATAAGATGACCGTCGATACGGATTTTAAGCCCCGGCACGATTTCTACGCGGTCACCGAGCGTGGCGATTTTACCGTCCACACTCACGCGTCCGGCTTCGATAATGGCTTCGATTTCACGGCGTGAGCCGTGGCCGGCACGCGCCAGCACTTTCTGTAACTTCTCGCTCATTGAGCTTCCTCAGGTGTCGCCTTCACAGGCGTCGAATCAGGTCAAACCAGGGCTATGCCCTGATTTGATGGCCGCGTAGTATAGCTGCTTACACCTTTACAAGAAAGGCTTAACATCGCCCACGCCTTCGCGAATCACTTCCGGTGCATCTTCCGTTAAATCGACAACCGTGGTCGGCTGCTGACCGAGGTAACCGCCATGAATAATCAACTCAACTACCTTTTCCAGACGGTCTTTGATCTCTTCCGGATCGGACTCGGTGAATTCACTGCCGGGCAGCATCAGCGAGGTTGAGAGCATCGGCTCACCTAACGTTTCCAGCAAGGCCTGGGCAATCGGGTTAGACGGCACGCGCATCCCGATGGTTTTGCGCTTTTCCTGTAACAGACGGCGCGGAACCTCTTTCGTCCCTTTCAGGATGAAGGTGTAGTTGCCCGGCGTGTTATTTTTAATCAGACGAAATGCCACGTTATCGACATAAGCATAGGTCGATAGCTCAGAGAGATCCCGGCACATCAGGGTAAAGTTGTGACCGTCCGGCAACTGGCGAATACGGCAAATACGCTCCATCGCCGCTTTATCTTCAATCTTACAGCCCAGCGCATAACCCGAATCGGTCGGGTAGACGATAACGCCCCCTTTACGCACGATCTCCACGGCCTGATTAATCAGGCGCGGCTGCGGATTATCCGGATGAATATAGAAAAACTGACTCATACTTCCCTCTCTTCAAGTTGCTGTGGCTGTTCCCAGAGCTGCCAGACAGGCTCAACGCCTGCGGGTAACCAAAGCTTGCGTCCCAGTTCTATCCACGCACAGGGCTGATGAAAATCTGAGCCTTGTGACGCCAGCAAACCAAACTGGCGGGCGTAGGTCGCAAGCTGCGAACGCTCGTTGGGCGCCTGCTGACACTGGGCGACTTCCATCGCCTCGCCACCGCATTCGGCAAAATGCGCCAACAGTCTTTTCAGCCATTTAGCAGAAAGATTATACCGCCCCGGATGGGCCAGCACGGCCTTACCGCCAGAATGATGAATCACATCAATAGCTTGTTTTATTGTACACCACTGTGGCGGAACATATCCGGTTTTCCCGCGGGCCAGATAGCGTTTAAAGACATCCGCTATCGTTGTGGCCTTGCCGGCCTCAACCAGAAAACGGGCAAAATGACCGCGCGTTACCGCCCCCCCGTTTGCCAGCCTTTGTGCCCCTTCCAGTGCGCCCGGAATATGCGCCTTTTCCAGACGTTCAGCGATCATTTCTGCGCGCTGGTTGCGGCGCGTTTTTTGTTCTTGCAAAAACGCACACATTACCGGATGGTCTATATCGATGTTCAGGCCAACAATATGGATTTCGTGATTCTCCCAGACGGTCGATATCTCGACGCCAGGAACCAGTTTGAGTGCCAGACCACTGCGGGCAATCTCGGCGCGCGCGGCTGGAATGGCATCGGTTGTATCGTGATCGGTTATGGCCAGCGTGCCAACCCGCATTTCAACGGCACGATGCACCAACGCTTCGGGCGTCAGCAGACCATCGGAGGCCTGGGTATGGCTGTGTAAATCATAAATTACGGCGTAGGTGGTATCGCTCAAAGCACTTCCCGTCACAGGTTAGAGACATCTTAAAAGCCCATGATACCGACTTGCCACGAAATTCTGAAATCAAGGGTTGACAATACGCCATCGAACTAGTTAACTAGTACGCAAGTTCACACGAGAAAGGTATCTGAAAATGACTGCACATTTCACTCTGCACGGTTGGTGGCGCACTTCCTGATTTCCGGGCAGTGTCACACGTCTGCGTACAGCAAACAGATACCCGCCCGCTCATCAGCGGGCTTTTTTTTGAACAGAATAAATGAGAACAACATAATGCAAACAGCCAAACCACACCTCGAATTGCTGACCAGCGAGGCGGCCTATCGCCACAACCCAACCGCGCTGTTTCATCAGGTCTGCGGTGCGCGTCCAGCCACGTTGTTACTGGAATCCGCCGATATTGACAGCAAAGACGATCTCAAGAGCCTGCTGTTGGTGGACAGCGCGCTGCGCATTACGGCGCTAGGTGACACCGTCACTATCAAAGCGTTATCGGATAACGGTGCGGCTCTGCTGCCGTTACTGGATGCGAGCCTGCCTGCTGGTATCGAAAATGAACACCATCCTGAAATGCGCGTTCTGCACTTCCCGCCGGTGAGCCAACTGCTGGACGAAGACGCACGCCTGTGCTCTCTTTCCGTTTTTGATGCCTTCCGTCTGCTGCAAAATCTGGTCACCGTGCCGGAAGATGAACGCGAAGCAATGTTCTTTGGCGGGCTGTTTGCTTACGACCTGGTGGCCGGGTTCGAAGATTTACCGGACATTGAACAGGGTAACCGCTGCCCCGACTACTGCTTCTACCTGGCCGAAACCTTACTGGTGATCGACCACCAGAAAAAAAACACCCGTATTCAGGCAAGCCTCTTCACGCCATCCGCGACAGAGAAAAAACGCCTTGAGCAGCGTATTGAGCAGTTGCAGCAACAAATGACCGAAGCGCCGCCTGCGCTGCCTGTACATCGTGTCGAGAAAATGACCTGTGAGGTTAATCAGAGCGACGATCAGTACGGTGCCGTGGTTCGCCAGATGCAAAAAGCGATTCGCGCCGGAGAAATTTTCCAGGTTGTTCCGTCCCGTCGTTTCTCTCTGCCCTGCCCGTCGCCGCTCGCGGCCTATGACGTGCTGAAAAAGAGCAACCCAAGCCCGTACATGTTCTTTATGCAGGACAACGATTTCACCCTGTTTGGCGCATCCCCTGAAAGTTCACTGAAATATGACGCCACCAGCCGCCAGATTGAGATCTACCCGATTGCCGGAACCCGGCCACGCGGCCGTCGAGCCGATGGCTCGCTGGATCGCGATCTCGACAGCCGCATTGAGCTGGAAATGCGTACCGACCATAAAGAGCTCTCCGAGCATCTGATGCTGGTTGATCTGGCCCGTAACGACCTGGCGCGCATTTGTACCCCTGGCAGCCGCTACGTGGCGGACTTAACCAAGGTCGACCGCTACTCGTTTGTTATGCATCTGGTATCCCGCGTGGTGGGCGAACTGCGCAGCGACCTCGACGTGCTTCACGCCTACCGCGCCTGTATGAACATGGGCACGCTGAGCGGCGCGCCGAAAGTTCGCGCCATGCAGCTGATCGCGGCGGCTGAAGGGCGCCGTCGCGGCAGTTACGGTGGTGCAGTGGGCTACTTCACCGCCCATGGCGATCTGGATACCTGCATTGTGATCCGCTCCGCCTACGTTGAGGACGGTATCGCTACCGTGCAGGCAGGCGCAGGGATTGTTCTGGATTCTGTTCCGCAGTCTGAAGCTGACGAAACCCGCAGTAAAGCCCGCGCTGTATTGCGCGCCATTGCTACCGCACATCACGCACAGGAGATTTTCTGATGGCTGACATTCTGCTGCTCGATAACATCGACTCTTTTACCTATAACCTGGCAGATCAGCTGCGTGCGAATGGTCACAACGTCGTTATCTATCGTAACCATGTTCCGGCACAGACGCTGATAGACCGTCTGGCAACCATGCAAAACCCGGTGCTGATGCTCTCTCCTGGCCCAGGTGCCCCCAGTGAAGCGGGCTGTATGCCGGAGCTGCTGACCCGTATGCGCGGTAAACTGCCGATTATCGGTATCTGCCTGGGTCACCAGGCGATTGTGGAAGCCTATGGCGGCTACGTGGGTCAGGCAGGTGAGATCCTGCACGGCAAAGCCTCCAGCATTGAACATGACGGCCAGGCGATGTTTGCCGGCCTGCCAAATCCGCTGCCGGTTGCGCGCTATCACTCCCTGGTAGGCAGCAACATCCCGGCCGGGCTGACCATTAACGCCTCGTTTGAAGGGATGGTAATGGCCGTGCGTCACGATGCGGATCGCGTCTGCGGCATGCAGTTCCATCCGGAGTCGATTCTCACGACCCATGGCGCGCGACTGCTGGAGCAGACGCTGGACTGGGCGTTGCAGAAACTGGAGCAGACCAACACGCTGCAACCGATTCTGGAAAAGCTGTATCAGGCGCAGACCCTGAGCCAGCAGGAGAGCCACCAGCTCTTCTCTGCCGTGGTTCGCGGTGAGCTGAAACCTGAACAGTTGGCGGCCGCGCTGGTAAGCATGAAAGTGCGCGGCGAAAGCCCGCAAGAAATCGCCGGTGCCGCCACGGCCCTGCTGGAAAATGCCGCCCCCTTCCCGCGCCCGGATTATCAGTTTGCGGATATTGTCGGCACCGGGGGAGATGGCAGCAATAGCATCAATATCTCCACCGCCAGTGCCTTCGTGGCCGCGGCGTGTGGCCTGAAGGTGGCGAAACACGGTAATCGCAGTGTCTCCAGCCGCTCGGGCTCGTCCGATTTGCTGGCTGCCTTCGGTATTAACCTGGATATGAACGCCGAACGCTCCCGTGAAGCGCTGGACGATCTGGGCGTCTGCTTCCTGTTTGCGCCGAAGTATCACACCGGTTTCCGCCATGCGATGCCGGTTCGTCAGCAACTCAAAACACGCACGCTGTTTAACGTACTGGGGCCGCTGATCAACCCGGCGCACCCGCCGCTGGCGCTGATTGGTGTTTACAGCCCGGAACTGGTTCTGCCAATTGCCGAAACCCTGCGCGTGCTCGGTTATCAGCGCGCGGCAGTAGTTCACAGCGGGGGAATGGATGAAGTGTCCCTTCACGCGCCAACTCTCGTTGCGGAACTGCGCAATGGCGAAATCCTGAGCTATCAGCTGGAAGCCGCCGACTTTGGTTTAACGCCGTATCATCAGGAGGCGCTGGCAGGCGGCACGCCGGAAGAAAACCGTGACATTCTCACGCGCTTATTACAAGGTAAGGGAGAGGTCGCCCATGAGGCAGCCGTGGCAGCCAACGTCGCCATGCTGATGCGATTGCACGGCGAAGAAGATCTCAAAGCCAACGCACAAAAAGTTCTGGACGTACTGCGCTCTGGTGCAGCTTACGATCGCGTTACCGCACTTGCGGCAAGAGGGTAAAGAATGCAGACCGTTTTAGCGAAAATCGTTGCCGATAAGGCCATCTGGGTGGAAGCCCGCAAAGCGCAGCAGCCGCTTGCCAGTTTTCAGAACGACGTCGTCCCAAGCAGCCGTCGTTTCTATGATGCCCTGCAGGGCGTGCGCACCGCATTTATTCTTGAGTGCAAAAAAGCCTCCCCGTCGAAAGGCGTTATCCGTGAGGATTTCGATCCGGCGCGTATTGCCGGCATTTATAAGCATCATGCGTCGGCGATCTCCGTGCTGACGGATGAGAAATATTTCCAGGGCAGCTTCGATTTTCTGCCTGTTGTCAGCAGCATCGCGCCGCAACCGATTCTGTGCAAAGACTTTATTATCGACCCGTATCAGATCTGGCTGGCGCGTTTTTACCAGGCTGATGCCTGCCTGCTGATGCTCTCGGTACTCGACGACGAGCAGTATCGCCAGCTGGCTGCGGTGGCGCACAGCCTCAACATGGGCGTGCTGACCGAGGTGAGCAACGAAGAAGAGCTGGAGCGTGCCATTGCACTGCAGGCGAAAGTGGTCGGGATTAACAACCGCGATCTGCGCGATCTGTCAATCGACCTGAATCGTACGCGTCAGCTGGCACCGCGTCTGGGCTCTGGCGTGACCGTTATCAGTGAATCCGGGATCAACAGCTACGCCCAGGTGCGTGAGTTGAGCCACTTCGCCAACGGTTTCCTGATTGGCTCCGCGATGATGGCACATGACGATCTCAATGCCGCAGTGCGTCGGGTGCTGTTGGGTGAAAACAAAGTGTGCGGCTTAACCCGCGAACAGGATGCCCAGGCCGCCTATGAGGCGGGGGCTATTTACGGCGGGTTAATCTTTGTGGGCTCCTCACCGCGTGCGGTGAGCGATGAACAGGCACGCAAGGTGATAGCGGCAGCCCCACTCAGCTATGTGGGCGTCTTCCGTAACGCTGATATTGCGGACGTTACGGCAAAAGCCGAAGCGTTATCCCTTAGTGCAGTACAACTGCACGGTGATGAAGATCAGGCATACATCGATGCCCTGCGTGCCGGGCTGGCTCCTCAGGTTCAGATCTGGAAAGCGCAGAGCGTGGGCAGCACCCTGCCAGCACGTAACCTGAATCATGTTGATAAATACGTGCTCGATAACGGCCAGGGCGGTACAGGCCAGCGTTTTGACTGGTCACTGCTGAACGGCGAAGCGCTGGACAATGTCCTGCTGGCGGGTGGACTTAGCCCGGATAACTGTGTGGAAGCAGCCAAAACCGGCTGCGCGGGCCTCGATTTCAATTCAGGCGTAGAGTCGCAACCGGGCATCAAAGATGCCAGTAAGCTGGCCTCGGTATTTAAAACTCTGCGTGCATATTAAGGAAGAAAAAATGACGACATTACTTAATCCGTATTTTGGTGAGTTCGGCGGGATGTACGTTCCGCAGATCCTGATGCCCGCACTGCGCCAGCTGGAAGAAGCGTTTGTGAGCGCACAGAAAGATCCAGCGTTTCAGGCTGAATTTACCGACCTGCTAAAAAACTACGCGGGCCGTCCAACAGCGCTGACCAAATGCCGTAACCTGACTGCCGGCACCAAAACCACGCTGTACCTCAAGCGTGAAGACCTGCTGCACGGCGGCGCGCATAAAACCAACCAGGTGTTAGGACAGGCACTGCTGGCAAAACGGATGGGCAAAACCGAGATCATCGCCGAAACCGGCGCGGGTCAGCACGGCGTGGCATCAGCACTGGCCAGCGCCCTCCTCGGCCTGAAATGCCGTATCTATATGGGGGCGAAAGACGTTGAGCGTCAGTCTCCGAACGTATTCCGTATGCGTCTGATGGGCGCAGAAGTGATCCCGGTTCACAGTGGTTCTGCCACGCTGAAAGATGCCTGTAACGAAGCGCTGCGCGACTGGTCTGGTAGCTATGAAACCGCGCACTACATGCTCGGCACAGCCGCTGGCCCGCACCCGTTCCCGACTATCGTGCGTGAATTCCAGCGCATGATTGGCGAAGAGACCAAAGCGCAGATCCTTGAAAAAGAAGGCCGTCTGCCGGACGCGGTGATTGCCTGCGTGGGCGGGGGATCAAACGCCATCGGGATGTTCGCTGATTTTATCGACGAAACCCGTGTTGGCCTGATCGGCGTGGAGCCAGCGGGTCACGGGATTGAAACCGGTGAGCACGGCGCTCCGCTGAAACATGGCCGCGTGGGGATCTACTTCGGCATGAAAGCGCCGATGATGCAGACCGATGAAGGTCAGATTGAAGAGTCGTACTCCATCTCTGCCGGTCTGGATTTCCCGTCCGTCGGGCCACAGCATGCGTTCCTGAACAGCACCGGACGCGCGGACTACGTCTCCATCACCGATGACGAAGCGCTGGAAGCGTTTAAGACGCTGTGCCGCAGCGAAGGGATCATCCCGGCACTGGAGTCCTCGCATGCTCTGGCGCATGCGCTGAAAATGATGAAAGAAAACCCGGAAAAAGAGCAACTGCTGGTCGTTAACCTTTCCGGTCGCGGTGATAAAGATATCTTCACCGTTCACGATATTCTGAAAGCACGAGGGGAAATCTGATGGAACGCTACGATAACGCATTTGCACAACTGAAATCCCGCCAGGAAGGCGCGTTCGTTCCCTTCGTAACCCTGGGCGATCCGGGCCCGGAACAGTCGCTAAAAATTATCGACGCCCTGATTGAAGCCGGTGCCGATGCGCTGGAGTTGGGGATCCCGTTCTCTGACCCGCTGGCGGATGGCCCGACCATTCAGAACGCCACCCTGCGTGCCTTTGCCGCGGGCGTCACCCCAACGCAGTGTTTTGAGATGCTGGCCGCGATCCGTCAGAAGCACCCGACCATTCCGATTGGCCTGCTGATGTATGCCAACCTGGTGTTTAACCGCGGAATCGACGAATTTTATGCCGAGTGCGCGCGGGTCGGCGTAGACTCCGTGCTGGTGGCCGACGTCCCGGTTGAAGAATCTGCACCGTTCCGCCAGGCGGCTATGCGTCATAACGTGGCGCCGATTTTCATCTGCCCGCCAAACGCCGATGACGAACTGCTGCGCCAGATTGCCTCTTACGGCCGTGGTTACACCTACCTGCTCTCCCGCGCGGGCGTGACGGGTGCTGACAACAAAGCCGCGCTGCCGCTGCATCATCTGGTAGAAAAACTGGCTGAATACCACGCAGCACCTCCGCTGCAGGGATTCGGGATTTCATCCCCGGATCAGGTTACGGCGGCAATTGACGCAAAAGCGGCAGGCGCGATCTCCGGCTCTGCTATCGTCAAAATCATTGAGAAGAACGTAGACAAACCCGATCAGATGCTGGCTGAACTCAAAGCATTTGTTACGGCGATGAAAGCCGCAACGCGTAAAGCCTGATCCTTCCACCGTCTGGCGACTCAGCCAGACGGTCTTCCTCTTATATTCCCGCTATCACTTAAGCGTTACGCCAAAATTGATCCCATCGATATTTTCGGCGTGAATGGCTTTTCAAACCTTGCCGTAAGCGTATGATTTGGTCTCTTTTCGGCTTTAAACCTTCTGAGTTCAGAGGCTTACTCATGTCATGGCAATACTTCAAACAGACTTACCTGGTTAAGTTCTGGTCACCAGTACCGGCCGTCATCGCGGCGGGGATCCTTTCCACCTACTATTTCGGCATTACCGGCACCTTCTGGGCCGTAACCGGCGAATTCACCCGCTGGGGTGGGCAACTGCTGCAGCTCGCTGGCGTACATACCGAGGAGTGGGGTTACTTTAAGCTTATTCATCTGGACGGCACGCCGCTGACCCGCATCGACGGTATGATGATTATCGGCATGTTCGGGGGCTGTTTTGCCGCCGCGCTGTGGGCTAACAACGTTAAGTTGCGAATGCCTAAAAGCCGGATACGCGTTATGCAGGCGATTGTCGGCGGCATGATTGCCGGGTTCGGCGCCCGTCTGGCGATGGGGTGTAACCTGGCCGCTTTCTTTACCGGCATTCCACAGTTTTCGCTGCACGCCTGGTTTTTTGCTGTCGCCACGGCGATTGGCTCTTACTTTGGCGCGAAGTTTACCCTCCTGCCGCTGTTCCGCATTCCGGTCAAAATGGTGAAGGTCAGCGCTGCCTCGCCGCTGACGCAAAAGCCTTCTCAGGCGCGTCGTCGTTTTCGTCTCGGCATGCTGGTCTTTTTCGCCATGGTCGCCTGGGCGCTCTGTACGGCGCTCAACCAGCCTAAGCTGGGTCTGGCCATGTTGTTCGGTGTCGGTTTCGGCCTGCTGATAGAACGTGCGCAGATCTGCTTCACCTCGGCGTTTCGCGATATGTGGATCACCGGCCGTACAATGATGGCCAAAGCGATTATTGCGGGTATGGCGGTAAGCGCCATTGGCATCTTCAGCTATGTGCAACTGGGTGTTGAGCCGAAAATCATGTGGGCTGGTCCGAACGCGGTGATTGGCGGTCTGCTGTTTGGCTTCGGAATTGTACTGGCTGGCGGGTGTGAAACCGGCTGGATGTACCGCGCGGTTGAAGGTCAGGTGCATTACTGGTGGGTAGGTCTGGGGAACGTCATCGGCTCCACCCTGCTGGCCTGGTACTGGGACGATTTGTCTCCGGTGCTGGCCACGAACTGGGACAAGGTGAATCTGCTCAGCACGTTTGGCCCGCTCAGCGGGCTGCTGGTGACCTACGCCCTGCTGCTGGTCGCTTTTTTACTGGTTGTCGTGCAAGAGAAACGCTTCTTTCGCCGTGCCACGGTTAAACCTGAACCCCAGGAGAATGCAGCATGAAAGAGATTGTGCCTGACTACCGCCTTGATATGGTCGGTGAACCGTGTCCTTACCCGGCTGTCGCTACGCTTGAAGCGCTC
Organism: Enterobacter cloacae complex sp. 2022EL-00981; assembly: GCF_028737495.1. Classification (NCBI taxonomy): domain Bacteria; kingdom Pseudomonadati; phylum Pseudomonadota; class Gammaproteobacteria; order Enterobacterales; family Enterobacteriaceae; genus Enterobacter; species Enterobacter cloacae complex sp. 2022EL-00981. The sequence continues at coordinate 287,767 of NZ_JAQZRK010000001.1, read as the reverse complement.
CCGCGGCTTCAAAAAGGGGAGATTCTGGAAGTGGTGAGCGACTGCCCGCAGTCCATCAACAACATTCCTCTGGATGCCAAAAACCACGGTTACACCGTACTGTATATTCAGCAGGATGGCCCGACCATTCGCTATCTTATCCAGAAGTAAACCGCCAGGTGACGGGGGGCGTCCCCCCCGTCAAAAAAGCTGCCTCACCTCCCATTTTGATGGCGAACACAACGCCACTGAAAATGGGAGCACTACACTTAAAGTGGATAAAAAACAAACAGGAGGTGAGGTATGTTTAATTCAATTTTAGTCCCTGTCGATATCTCTGAAAGTCGTCTGACCGAACAGGTGATTCCCTATGTTCAGGCAAACGCAGCAATCGGTAACGGTAAAATCCATTTTCTGACGGTAGTGCCTTCTTTCCCTTACTATTCATCGCTTGGGCTGGCGTATTCGGTTGAAATGCCAAAGCTGGCGGAGATTCAGGAAGAAGCCCTTACGAAGCTCAAAGAGATGGTTAAGCAGTTCAATTTACCTGCCGATCGTGTGGAGACACACGCCATTTCAGGTGCGCCTAAAGATCAGATCCTGAAGCTGGCTGACAGTATCAACGCTGACCTCATTATCATTGCGTCCCATCGACCGGATATCACAACCTACCTTTTAGGTTCAAACGCGGCGGTTGTGGTACGCCATGCAAAATGCCCGGTGCTGGTTGTACGTTAGCGAGGCTGGTGAGAAACTTAAGCCCCGGAATCCCGGGGCTTATTTAAATCGTTGTACAATAAAATAATTTCGATAAACGGACTTAACAATGAAAAAAGTAGTGATGCTGGTATGCCTTGCCACAGCAATAACGGGCTGTGCCCCTCTCGCGCCTGAAGGTTGTCAGAAGAAAACCGCTCTCGACTCGTGCTCCTATAAGCAGTCCGGTAAAGTCTCCGATAAGGATATCTATGGTCAACAGGCTGCCGCGATAAAGAAAGCGCTGGACTCGGCGCTGACCGATCCGCACGCCTGGAATGGTAAGCGATGCAACATGCATCTCGACTTCACCGTCGACGGGCTACTGCAGAACCTGGAGATAAAAGGCGGAGACAAAGCGTATTGCCAGGCTTTAGCCGACGCGGCAACACGGGCCACCTTCCCGCCCTTCACAGACGAGCGTGTATTTCAGGATATGGGTTCTGCCCGCTGGAACATGCAGGGGCAACCGTAGAGGTAAGCCGCTAGAAAGACTGGCCATGTTCTGGCCAGTCCCGGAAAGTAGAATCAGAAACGATAACCTGCAGAGAACATAAATACCCATGGATCCAGACGGGTACTGATGCTTTGTTGCTGTCCGCCTGCCTTGAAGCGGACATCGGTATCGATATCCATATACCAGACTGAGGCGTTAATTAACCAGTCGCGGTTAATGAGATAGTCCATCCCCACCTGTCCTGCCACGCCCCATGAATCTTTCAGGCTGAGATCGGTCAGCCCGGCCTCTTTACCGGTATCGTTGAATTTCTCATCAAAGAAGGTGGTGTAGTTCACGCCTGCGCCAATATAGGGACGCAGTTTACTGCTTGAGTCACCAAAGTACCACTGCGCCATCAACGTTGGCGGCAGATGGTGCACCGTGGCGATATCACCGGTTGGGCCTAAACCAACGCGATGACGGAATGGCGTCGCTGCCAGCAGCTCAACGCCAATGTTATCCGTCGCCATATACGTGAATGTTAAACCTAACTGGGTGTTGTTGCTGACGTTGAAGCCGCCCATTCCCAGCACGTTATCAGAACCTTCAGTTGGACGTACCGTTGCCGAACCGGCACGAATAAAGAATTCACCTGCTTCATGCGCATACGCGCCGCCAGAGAGACTGCTTAAGATAAGGGCTGCCACCGCTAATTTTTTCATATCCGCTCCATCGTTGTGGTTTTAGCTGCGGATGAGAATATACTCACAAATGAGTAATAAGTGATCTGTCACAGATCACATTAAAACCAGTAACTTAACATTCATTGATCTGGGTTAATTTTTGGTGACACGCCGTAAGGCCAAAAGTTGTTCTTACGTCAATTTTTGGCATTTCCCGGTTACAAAATTTTCTGTTTCCCCCCTCTTGCTCTTCGAATGGCGGCTGGATAATTTAGCGCTCTCACAATGTGATTTGATGCGTTCTTTTTTGCAGGTGTGCCATGAGTGATATGAACCCGTGCATGACGTGCGGAGCCTGTTGTGCGTATTTTCGAGTCTCTTTCTACTGGGCCGAAGCCAGCGATGGCGGCGGCACCGTTCCGGTTCATCTCACTGAACCGTTATCCCCTTTTCTGCGCTGCATGAGCGGTACGAATCAAAAGCAGGCCCGCTGTGTGGCGTTACAAGGCGAGCCAGGCGTGTCGACCCGCTGCTCCATCTATGAGGATCGCCCCAGCCCGTGTCGGGACTTTACGATGTCTGGCGAAGAGGGTCAGGTCAACGAAGCCTGTAATCGCGCCCGCGCGCGCTTCGGATTACCGCCGCTTTACAAAGATATGCTTTTCCATACAAGCCTTGATGCTGCCACGACCGCGTTATCCGGTGTACAATTGCCGGCTAATTAACACCTGCAATACTCAAGGAGAGTGCATGTCTATCACGGCGAAGTCTGTCTACCGTGACACGGGAAACTTTTTCCGCAATCAGTTCGTAACCTTTTTACTGATCGCGTTGTTATGCGCCTTTATTACGGTGGTTCTGGGTCACGCGTTCTCTCCGAGTGACGAACAGATCGCCAGCCTGAGCCAGGGCGACCATCTTGCAGGTAGCGTGGGGTTGTTTGAGCTGGTGCAAAACATGACGCCAGAGCAGCAGCAAATCCTGCTGCGGGCCTCTGCGGCATCGACTTTCTCTGGACTGATCGGCAATGCCATTCTCGCGGGCGGCGTTCTGCTGATGATCCAGCTGGTTTCTGCAGGCCACCGCGTCAGCGCCTTACGGGCGATCGGTGCCAGCGCGCCGGTATTGCCTAAGCTGTTTATCCTCATCTTTTTAACCACCCTGCTGGTGCAAATGGGGATCATGCTCGTTGTGGTTCCAGGCGTGCTGCTGGCTATCGTCCTCGCGTTCGCTCCGGTGATGGTGGTGCAGGACAAAATGGGGATCTTTACCGCCATGCGCAGCAGCATCAAACTGGCATGGGCCAATATGCGCCTGGTGGCACCGGCCGTAATTAGCTGGCTGCTGGCCAAAACGCTCCTGCTGCTGTTTGCCCCAAACTTTGCAGTCTTAACGCCGAACGTCGGTGCGGTGGTAGCCAACACGCTGAGTAATCTGATTTCAGCGATACTGCTGGTTTATCTGTTCCGCCTGTATATGTTAATTCGTCAGTAATCCTGTGGCCGGGTGTATCGCAGCACCCGGCCCCACACAGAAGATGGAATCACAGAATGAAGCAGTTTCTTGATTTTTTACCGCTGGTCGTGTTTTTCGCGTTTTATAAGCTGTATGACATTTATGCAGCCACGATGGCGCTGATCGTTGCTACCGCTATCGTGCTGATCTACAGCTGGGTTCGCTATCGTAAAGTCGAAAAAATGGCTCTGATTACGTTCGCACTGGTGGCCGTGTTCGGTGGGCTGACGCTGTTCTTCCACAATGATGAATTCATTAAATGGAAAGTCACCGTGATTTACGCGCTGTTTGCCGGTGCGTTGCTGATCAGCCAGTGGGTAATGAAAAAGCCACTGATCCAGCGCATGCTGGGTAAAGAGCTGACGCTGCCACAGGAAGTATGGTCTCGTCTGAATATCGCCTGGGCGCTGTTCTTTATTCTTTGCGGCCTGGCGAATATCTACATCGCCTTCTGGCTGCCGCAGAGTATCTGGGTCAACTTCAAGGTCTTTGGTCTGACGGCGCTGACGCTCATCTTCACTCTGTTAAGCGGTGTCTATATCTACCGGCACATGCCGCAGGATGATAAACACTGATGAATCCCCGACCAGAACGTGCACAACAGGCGTTCTGGTCTATTCTCTCCTGCCAAAAATCATAGTAGCATCCCGCCTGAAGTCTTCAGTTACGAGTTTAAAACAATGACAACAAATGACGCCCCTCAGGGCGAACTGGTTTTACGCACACTGGCAATGCCTGCGGACACGAATGCCAATGGCGATATTTTTGGCGGCTGGCTGATGTCGCAAATGGATATGGGCGGCGCAATTCTGGCAAAAGAGATCGCGCATGGTCGCGTTGTGACCGTCCGGGTGGATGGGATGACCTTCCTGCGCCCGGTCGCGGTGGGTGATGTGGTCTGCTGCTATGCACGCTGCGTCAAGCGCGGTAATACTTCCATTTCCATTAACATTGAAGTCTGGGTGAAAAAGGTCTCATCTGAACCGATTGGACAGCGTTATAAAGCAACAGAAGCGCTGTTTATTTATGTGGCAGTCGATAGCGAGGGTAAACCCCGCCCGCTGCCTCAGGCCTGATCGTCAGACATAAAAAAGCCTCCTTTCGGAGGCTTTTCTTATTCCATCTGCGCCCCGCCGTTCAGGCGGAAAACAATATTAACGATCAACCCACTGCCTGGTTTGCCTGGCTCATAACGCCATCTGCGCATCGCCGATTTCACTTCACGCTCAAACATATTTGAAGGCTGAGCAGACAAGATTTCCACGTTATCAACACGCCCGTCCGGGGTGACGTCAAATTTGACCCGCACGCGACCTTCAATGCGCAACGCCTGAGCACGAGGAGGATATTGCGGCTGGTTGCGGCTCACGGCGCGCGGGCCAGCGGGCGCGGTTGGCGTCGTTTTTGCGGTCGCGGGCGTGTTATTCATCAACGGACGCGAAGGCGCAGTGTTTTCTACCCTCTGCGTAGCGCGTGGTTCAACCGGACGTTCTTCCCGTTTAGGGCGCTCCTCCACCTTTTTCACCGGTTTTGGTTTCGGCTTAGGCTTCGGTTTGGGTTTGGGTTCGGGCTTATGGATCACCACCGGCGCTTCCTTTGGTGGCTCCGGAACCGGCTCAGGTTCTGGTTCTGGCTCCGGCTCAGCAACCGGCTGCGGCGGTGGTGCAACCTGCGGCGGCTCAAGATCCGCAGGCGAGACCATCGTCACTGAAATGGGCTGCGAAGGCGCTGGCATTTCAATAACCTGATGAACCGAGGTATAGAGCAAACCCGCCACGACAGCACCGTGAATCACGACAGAAAGCAGCGTCGGCCAGGGAAAGCGGCGAGGTAAATCAAGGGTCATCGAAGTCATAATCATCAACGTTAAAAAACCGAATCCTGATTTTAAATGCAAATAGCAATCATATTCAATAAGACACTTTGTTCTGGCGCAATTTAGGCGCGGGAGAGGCCAAAAAAGAGGCATTCAGATCAGGGTAGTAACATTGTTTTTATTTTACATTGCAGTCAGTTGTCCTTTCACATAACGTAACTGACACTTTTAATGGTTAAGGAGCTTCACCGTGTTTTACGTGATTTACTCTGAAGATGTCGCTGATTCCCTGGAAAAACGCCAGTCTGTACGCCCTGCTCACCTCGCACGCTTACAGTTGCTGCAGGATGAAGGGCGTTTACTGACTGCGGGCCCTATGCCGGCCGTCGACAGCAACGATCCGGGTGCTGCCGGTTTTTCTGGCTCCACGGTGATTGCCGAGTTTGAATCCCTGGAGGCCGCTCAGGCCTGGGCCGATGCCGATCCGTACGTTGCTGCGGGTGTTTATGCGAAAGTGACGGTTCGACCGTACAAAAAAGTGTTCTGATACTAAAAAAGGCTCCCTCAGGAGCCTTTCTTTCAATCAATGCAGCGATGCTAACCGCGCCGCAAACCCGACAAACAACAGTCCTATCAGGCCGTTCCCCAGCTTTGCCAGTTTCTTTTTCGTTTTCAGATAACGTGTGACAAAAGCGCCTGAGAAGATCAGGAAGCTCATATACATAAAGCTTATTAGCTCAAGCGTGGTCGCGAGGATCAGGAAAGAGGTACCGGTATTCTTCGCATTCACATCGATAAACTGAACAAAGAACGAGACGTAGAACAGAATCGCTTTCGGGTTCGTCAGGCTCAATACCAGCGAGCGTTTCATGATCATGCTGGCAGGCTCGGTACCGCTTTCATGTGTATTATTCTGACGGGTAATAACCGACCAGAGCATTTTACCGCCCAGCCACAGCAGATAAAAAGCACCTAAATAACGTACGATATTAAACAGTACCGGTGTGGTCTGAATTAACGCGGCAACGCCCGCCCAGGCCAGGAACATCAGTACGGCATCGCCGATAAACACGCCGGTGGCGGCGAGATACCCTTTTTTAACGCCGTGACCAATCCCGGTTTTCAGCACAAATAAAGTATTCGGCCCTGGCACCAGCACGATAAAAAATGCGCCGACAACGTATGTCCAGAAATTCAGTACGCCAAACTCCGCAAACACTTCTCCCTCCTTTTGCTCAACACAACAGGAATAGCGCTGCAAAGACGCTATTCCCAACAACCAGACGCCATAAAATCATTGGGCACCTTGCGGTGCCCTGATGGTTCTCAGAAATCCTGGACTGCGAACAGCAACGCATTGCGGTGCCGGGTCATTCCACATTTCCTGATGGCGTGTATACGCATATTGCGGCGGGATTGTGCTTCCAGCCAACGAGCCTTACGACGGTTCACCTGTCGCAACATGCGCCAGCGCCCTACTTCAGTTCTACTGCGCTTCATGTCTACAACTCTTTCTTTAAAAGAGAGGCCATTATAAACCCAACCCTGCAGCAAACCAGCGCTTTTACCTGGCGTTTTTATTTGCCAGATGATTCCTGATGCGTACACTCATAACAATACGCTTTCAAAAGGATTTTTTTACCTATGACAACCTTCTACACCGTGGTGAGTTGGCTGGTCATTCTGGGATACTGGCTGTTAATCGCGGGTGTGACATTGCGCATCCTGATGAAGCGCAGAGCCGTACCCTCTGCCATGGCCTGGCTTCTTATAATTTATATCCTGCCGCTGGTAGGAATTATTGCCTATCTCTCTTTCGGTGAACTTCATCTGGGCAAGCGTCGTGCCGAGCGTGCCCGGGCCATGTGGCCTTCCACCGCCAAATGGCTGAGCGATCTCAAAGCCTGTAAACACATCTTCGCAGAAGAAAACAGCAGCGTTGCCTCCTCATTATTTAAACTGTGCGAACTCAGACAAGGTATTGGTGGGGTAAAAGGCAATCAGCTCCAGCTGCTGACCTCTTCTGATGACGTCATGCAGGCCTTGATCCGCGATATTCAACTGGCTCGTCACAATATCGAGATGGTGTTCTATATCTGGCAGCCCGGCGGGATGGCAGACCAGGTAGCGGAATCACTGATGGCTGCCGCACGTCGTGGCATTCACTGCCGTTTGATGCTCGACTCCGCAGGCAGCGTCGCCTTTTTCCGTAGCCCCTGGGCAGGGATGATGCGTAATGCCGGCATCGAAGTGGTCGAGGCGTTAAAGGTCAATTTACTGCGCGTTTTCCTGCGCCGGATGGATCTTCGCCAGCACCGCAAGATGATCATGATCGACAACTATATTGCCTATACCGGCAGCATGAACATGGTTGACCCCCGCTTCTTCAAGCAGGACTCGGGGGTCGGCCAGTGGATTGACCTGATGGCAAGGATGGAAGGGCCGATCGCCACCTCCATGGGGATTGTCTATTCCTGCGACTGGGAGATAGAAACCGGTAAGCGTATTCTCCCGCCGCCACCGGATGGCAATATCATGCCCTTTGAAGAGGCCAGCGGACATACCATCCATACCATTGCCTCCGGGCCGGGTTTCCCGGAGGATTTAATCCATCAGGCGCTGCTGACCGCCACTTACGCGGCGCGTGAATATTTGATCATGACCACGCCCTACTTCGTTCCGAGCGATGACCTGTTGCACGCAATCTGCACCGCAGCACAACGCGGTGTCGATGTCAGCATCATTCTGCCACGCAAAAATGACTCACTTCTGGTGGGCTGGGCCAGCCGTGCGTTCTTTAGCGAACTGCTTGCCGCCGGGGTAAAAATCTACCAGTTTGAAGGCGGGCTCCTGCATACCAAAAGCGTCCTCGTGGACGGTGAGTTAAGTCTGGTGGGCACGGTAAACCTGGATATGCGCAGCCTGTGGTTAAACTTTGAAATCACGCTGGTCATTGATGATGCCGGATTCGGCGGTGATCTGGCGGCGGTACAGGACGATTATATCTCCCGTTCGCGCCTGCTGGATGCCCGGCTGTGGGTAAAACGTCCGCTGTGGCAGAGAATTGCTGAACGACTGTTTTACTTCTTTAGTCCGTTGCTGTAAAACGTGCCCAACGATGTTTAACAGGTAGTCATCATGGAAATGGATCTGAACAATCGCCTGACCGAAGACGAAACGCTCGAGCAGGCCTATGACATTTTTCTCGAACTGGCGGTTGATAACCTCGATCCCGCAGATGTGATCCTCTTTAATCTGCAGTTCGAAGAGCGCGGCGGTGCGGAGTTATTCGACCCTGCAGAAGACTGGGCTGAGCACGTGGATTACGATCTCAATCCTGACTTCTTTGCCGAAGTGGTGATTGGGCTGGCAGATGAAGATGGTGGCGAAATTAATGACATCTTCGCCCGCGTGCTGCTCTGCCGCGAGAAAGACCATAAGCTGTGTCATATCATCTGGCGCGAATAGTAAAAGGCTGCGGATGCAGCCTTTTTGTTTAATCCGGTAGCGCACTCCCGCAACGGTTACAGAAGCGGGCGTTAAGCTCATGTTCAGCCTGGTGACAACCCGGACATTTTCGCTGCTGTTTGCGGCTCTGAAATGCGCTGCTCATATGGGTTGTGATAAGACCTGTCGGAATGGCAATCACCGAATACCCAATCAGAATCAGCACCGATGCGACGATACATCCAAGCGGCGTATGCGGCGTGATATCCCCGTAGCCAACGGTCGTGACGGTGACAATGGCCCAATACACAGAGGCATTCAGCGTTGTGAAGCCATATTTTGGACCTTCTATCAGGTACATCAACGCACCGAAAACAATCATGACGATCGCGATAAACGAGTAAAACAGAATGAGCTGATGCCGGGCACTGACTATTGCGCTCCAGAAGACCCGCAGAGACGGCATAAAACGCAGCAATTTCAAAATACGTAATACACGAATAACGCGCATCGCCCGCCATGCAAAGACATAGCTCAGGCTAATCTCGGGCCACAACCACATGACGTAGAGCGGCAGGACGGTGGCTAAATCGATAAATCCCCAGAAGCTGAAAACATATCTCGCCGGGTTGGGCCAGCAGACGACCCGCAGCAGATATTCGGCAGTAAAGACCAGGGTAATAATCAGTTCGATCCAGACAAATATATGCCATTCATCATAGGTCAGGTGATACTGCGTCCCGGCTCCCGATTCAAAGAAAATAACCACCACGCTGATGAGTGCAAACAGCCCGCAGATCCCTTCGAAGCGGCGTCCGGATATCGTTTTAGGATCGAATAAAAAATGATAAAGCCGCCGACGGGCAGAGGTGAATAGACTCGACACGGTAACCTCGCAAAAAATAAGGGCTGACATCATGTCAGCCCTTGCGATTATAACGGGTCTACTTTCAGGCAGGAAACCGCATGTCGGAAACTGCCTTCCAGAACCGGTCGTGTTTTCGCACACTCCGGCCCGGCCAGTGGGCATCGCGTACGGAACACGCAGCCTGATGGCGGATTAATCGGCGACGGCAATTCGCCTTCCAGCAGCTGGATGGTTTTATTTTTTTCCAGATCGGGATCGGGAATTGGCACCGCGGACATCAGCGCTTTGGTGTAGGGGTGCAGTGGATTGTGGTACACCTCATCATAGGTGCCCAGCTCCACGGCATGGCCCAGGTACATGACCAGTACGCGGTCAGAAATGTGCTTCACCACCGCCAGGTCGTGCGCAATGAAGATCAGCGACAGCCCCATTTCACGCTGCAGCTTCTGCAGCAGGTTAACCACCTGCGCCTGAATCGACACATCCAGCGCGGAGACAGGCTCATCGCAGATGATCAGCTTCGGCTCAAGGATTAACGCGCGGGCAATACCGATGCGCTGACACTGGCCGCCGGAGAATTCGTGCGGATAGCGGTTGATGAGGTTTGGCAGCAGCCCCACTTTCATCATCATCGCCTTAACACGATCGCGTACTTCCTGACGTGGCATCTTCGGATGATAGGTCCGCAGCGGCTCGGCAATGATTTCACCAATGGTCATACGCGGGTTTAAGGAGGCCAGCGGATCCTGGAATATCATCTGAATATCGCTGCGTACGTCGCGCCACTCTTCGGGCTTCATCCCCAGCAGATCTTTACCCAGCCACGCCACTTTACCACCGGTCGCTTTCACCAGACCGATAATGGCACGCGCAAAGGTCGATTTACCGCATCCGGACTCACCCACCACGCCCAGCGTTTCCCCTTCATACAGACGAAGCGTTACGCCATCCACAGCTTTCAGGGTCTTGGGCGGCTGCCAGAACCACTGTTTACCGTCTTTGATGTCGAAATGCACTTTAAGATCGGCAATTTCGAGCAGCACATTTCTTTTTTCATCTAATGCGTTCATACCAGCTCCTCCTGCGGCTTAAAGCAGGCGCGCAGACGGCCTGGTGCAAACTCTTCCAGCGGCGGAGCGCTGTTACAAATCTCCATCGCGTGCGGGCAGCGCGGCTGGAACGGGCAGCCTTTCGGCAGGCGCAGCAGGTTTGGCGGGTTGCCCGGAATGGTCAACAGGGATTCCCCTTCCGCATCAAGTCGTGGCACCGCATTCAACAGGCCGATCGAGTACGGGTGCGCAGGCTGATAGAAAACATCGCGCGCTTTGCCATATTCCATCGTACGGCCGGCATACATCACCAGCACTTTGTCACAGATACCGGCAACCACGCCCAAATCGTGGGTGATCATGATAATCGCCGTGTTGAACTCACGCTTAAGCTCGTTCAGCAGGGTCATGATTTGCGCCTGGACGGTCACATCCAGCGCGGTGGTGGGTTCATCGGCAATCAGCAGTTTTGGACGACACAGCAGCGCCATGGCAATCATCACACGCTGACGCATACCGCCAGAGAACTCATGCGGGAACATGCGCATGCGCTTACGCGCCTCTGGCATTTTTACCGCATCGAGCATTTTAACGGACTCTTCAAAGGCTTCAGCTTTGCTCAACCCTTTGTGCAGCATCAGGACTTCCATCAGTTGCTCACCGACGCGCATGTACGGGTTCAACGAGGTCATCGGATCCTGGAAAATCATCGAAATCTGCTCAGCACGCAGCTTGTTCAGCTCGTGTTCAGGCAGGTTGAGGATCTCACGTCCGTTGAATTTGGCGGATCCGCCAATTACACCGTTTGCGGCCAGCAGCCCCATCAGCGCGAACGCCGTCTGAGATTTCCCGGAGCCGGATTCGCCCACGATACCCAGCGTTTCACCCGCGCGCAGGTTGAAGTTGAGATCGTTTACGGCGGTGACATCCCCGTCCGGTGTCTTAAAGGTGACGCGGAGATCGTTTACATCCAGCAGAAGGTCACTCCGCTGTTGCGCCTGTGGCGCAGTTGCCGTTTCAATAATTGTCATGACGGCGCTCCTTAACGGTCTTTCGGGTCGAGGGCATCACGCAGGCCATCGCCGATAAAGTTGAAACAGAACAGGGTCACGACCAGGAAACCCGCCGGGTATAACAGCAGCCACGGTGAAACTTCCATTGAGTTTGCGCCGTCGCTCAACAGCGCGCCCCAACTGCTCAGCGGCTCTTGCGTGCCCAGCCCCAGGAAGCTCAGGAAGGATTCAAACAGGATCATGCTTGGTACCAGCAGTGAGGCATACACCACCACCACGCCCAGTACGTTAGGAACAATGTGGCGGACAACGATATTCCCTGTCGATACCCCCCCCACCTGCGCCGCTTCGATAAACTCTTTGCGTTTAAGGCTCAGCGTCTGGCCACGTACGATACGCGCCATATCCAGCCAGGAGACCATGCCGATGGCCACGAAGATTAACAGGATGTTCTGGCCGAAGAAGGTCACCAGCAGGATCACGAAGAACATGAACGGGAAGGAGTTTAAAATTTCCAGCAGACGCATCATGACCGAGTCCACTTTCCCGCCGAGATAGCCGGAGAGCGAGCCGTAGAGCGTACCGACGATCACGGCAACCAGCGCCGCTGCAATCCCCACCATCAATGAAATACGGCCCCCAATGGCGACGCGGACCAGCAGGTCACGGCCGGACGAGTCCGTACCAAAGTAGTGGCCGGACTCCATATCCGGCGCGCTGGACATCATGCCCCAGTCCGTATCGAAATAGGTGAATTGCGACAGCATCGGCGCCAGGGTCACAAACAGCGCGATCAGCACCAGAACAACCAGACTGGCGACCGCTGCGCGGTTATGCATAAAGCGACGGCGGGCGTCCTGCCAGAGGCTACGACCTTCGACTTCCAGTTTTTCACTGAAGTTTTCCAGCGCCTCGCTGTTTTTCTTACTCAACATCATGGCGTGCTCCAGTTAGTAACGGATTTTCGGGTCGATAACGGCATACAGCACATCGACAACAGCGTTAAAGAGAATGGTCAACGCACCCACGAGGATCGTCAGGCTCAGCACCAGAGAATAGTCGCGGTTAAGGGCACCGTTAACAAACAGCTGGCCAATACCCGGCAGACCGTAGATGGTTTCAATAACCATTGAACCGGTAATAATACCGACGAACGCCGGTCCCATGTACGAGAGCACAGGTAAAAGAGCCGGCTTGAGCGCATGTCGGAAGATAATCCGGCGCATCGGCAACCCTTTCGCGCGCGCGGTACGGATGAAGTTTGAATGTAACACTTCAATCATCGAACCACGGGTGATACGCGCGATACTGGCGATGTAAGCCAGAGAAAGCGCCACCATCGGTAAAATCATGAATTTCAGTGCCCCGCCGTTCCAGCCGCCGCCGGGCAGCCATTTCAGCGTGATGGCAAATATCATCACCAGTAACGGCGCGACAACGAAGCTGGGGATAACCACCCCGGTCATTGCGACCCCCATTACCGTATAATCCCATTTGGTATTTTGTTTAAGCGCGGCAATAACGCCTGCGGTGACCCCGAGAACCACGGCCAACAAGAATGCCGCAGCACCCAGTTTTGCCGATACCGGGAAGCTGGATGCCACCAGGTCGTTAACGGAATAGTCTTTATATTTGAATGACGGCCCGAAATCGCCATGCGCCAGTTGCTTCAGATAGTTGAAGTATTGCGTGGAGATAGGATCGTTTAAATGATATTTCGCTTCGATATTCGCCATCACTTCAGGTGGCAGCGTACGTTCACCCGTGAATGGACTTCCCGGCGCGAGACGCATCATAAAGAAGGAAATTGTAATTAGAATAAATAACGTTGGTATCGCTTCTAAACAGCGACGCAGGATAAATTTCAACATTGCCCGTACCTTCTGGCGTGTGCCTGATGAATGTTACAAAGTAGACACGGTGGGGCAAGCCAGGCCCGCCCCACGTATTGCCATTAATGCTTGATAATATAAAGATTCTTAACGGAAATATTATCCAACGGGTCTTTACCGGTATAGCCGCCAACCCATGGTTTCACCAGGCGGGCGTTCACGTAGTAGTAAACCGGTACAATTGCCGAGTCTTTATCGAGCTGTTGTTCTGCTTTGGCGTACAGGTCTGCGCGTTTTGCATCGTCAGTAACCTGCAGCGTTTCAGCGATAAGCTTATCGAATGCCGGGCTCTTATAGTGCGCCGTGTTGTTCGAGCTGTCGCTGAGCATGGTATTCAGGAAGGATGTCGGTTCATTATAGTCCGCACACCAGCCTGCACGCGCCACGTCAAAGGTGCCCTGATGACGGGTATCCAGGAAGGTTTTCCACTCCTGGTTTTCCAACTTAACGTTCGCGCCCAGGTTTTTCTTCCAGATAGAGGCAACGGCAATCGCCAGTTTTTTATGCAGATCGGACGTGTTGTACAGCAGGTTAAACGTCAGCGGCTTATCTGCGGTGTACCCTGCTTCGGCCAGCAGTTTTTTCGCTTCTTCGTTACGTTTTTCCTGTGACCACTTGAACCACTCAGGTTCAACCAGTTTCATGCCGTCGGTGTACGGTGGAGTGTAACTGTAGGCTGGCAGATCGCCCTGGTTTTTCACTTTGTTCACGATGATATCGCGATCCAGTGCCAGCTTCAGCGCCGTACGGACACGTACGTCGGTGAACGGTGCTTTCTGGTTGTTAATTTCGTAGTAATAAGTACACAGGTATGGATCGACGTGAACTTCTTTCGGGATCTCTTTCTTCAGTTTCTGGAACAGTTCAATCGGCATGTTGTTATAGGTCATGTCGATTTCACCGCTGCGGTAGCGGTTCACGTCAGTCACTTCAGAAGAGATTGGCAGGTAGGTCACCTGGTTAATCACGGTTTTGGCGTTATCCCAGTATTGCGGGTTACGCTCCAGAACCATACGTTCGTTGACCACCCAGTCTTTCAGTTTATAAGCACCGTTGGTCACAATATTGGCAGGCTGAGTCCATTTTTCACCGAATTTTTCCACTGCGGATTTCGGTACCGGGGAGACAGACGGGTGAACCAGCAGCTTATAGAAGTACGGAACAGGTTCGCTCAACGTCACTTCAAACGTGTTGGCATCAATCGCTTTTACACCCAGATCGGTGACCGGTTTTTTACCGGCGATGATGTCATCGATATTGGCGATATGGCCATATTGCAGATAGCTCGCATACGGAGAGGCGGTGTTTGGATTCGCCAGGCGCTGCCAGCTGTAAACGAAATCTTCGGCGGTAACCGGTGTACCGTCGGACCATTTAGCATCTTTGCGCAGATGGAAGGTCCAGACTTTAAAATCTTTGTTTTCCCACTTTTCGGCGACGCCCGGCGCCGGGTGGCCTTCTACGTCAGTGACCAGCAGCCCTTCAAACAGGTCGCGGTTGACGTTTGACTCTGGCACGCCCTCAATTTTATGCGGATCAAGAGATTGTACTTCCGCCCCGTTGTTACGTACCAGCGTCTGCTTCTCAGCCAGCTGTACCCCTGCAGGCACGTCCGCAGCCATTGCAGCGTTGCCCGCGATTAGCGCAGTTAAAATCCCCGCCGCTACCAGATTTTTTTTTGTGATGATGGACATTGTGTTGGTACTCCACTCATTATAATTACTGGCCTTCGCCAGCTGTGTAATCCCCTGTTGGGGCCTGTACAGCGCAGGAGTTTTTTTTGCTGCTGTCAGGTTCTTTTTTTACTTCTTGCTATCACCGACTTCTTTATTACTGACCGCTCGTATGGCCGTCTTGCGTCGATTCTTTACACGTCTCCCCTGTCTGAGACATGTGTTGGATATTCGCGAAGATGACTATATGAAAATAATTCTCATCTTCTTGTTTTATGCTGCAAAATATTAGGCCGGAAAGTATCAAAAGGCGTAAACGCACGCCAATACATTTTGCAAATTTGTTAAGCAATTCTCTTTTACGAAGTGTACTAAATCGTTGAGGGCAGCCCTGCCTGACATGAAAGGACAAGAAAAATCTTTTCATTCAAAGAGATAAAAAAATCAGTCTCTCTGCGCGCGTCGCTGCGCTACCATCACGTCATTTTGTACAAAAATTTAACAACTGATTATTATTTAGCACATTCCTCTAAGGGAACGTTGAATTTACTAATATCATTTCGGTTATCACTCAGCAAGCCCCAGAGTATCGTGTGAGTAAAATAACAGAATGATCGCAGGTTTTCTGTGCAGGCGGGAAACGGTGGGATTAATAACTTGTTGAAATATAAGAATTGAACATTATTAGTAGAATTTATTATGACAGGTTAGCATTTCAACTTTATTTATATGATTTGCTGATATTCACGTAAAAAAACGGAGCCGTTGGCTCCGTTCTTTCGTACGAAATGTCAGTGCAATAAGCCGGGGAAAATGCTTTTGATGCCGGTCACAATGAATTCGATGCCCAGGGCCATCAATAGCAACCCCATAATACGGGTAATGACGTTGATGCCTGTCTGCCCAAGCAGACGCACCAGCCAGGGTGCCATGCGGAAGACGCCCCAACAACAAAGCGCAAAAATGGCAATGGCGACAGAAAAGCCAATCAGATGCATCCAGTTGTGGTAGCGCGTACCCCAGACAATCGTCGAGCTGATAGCGCCGGGACCGGCCATCAGCGGTAACGCCAGCGGCACTACGCCAATGCTCTCGCGAATGGCGGTTTCTGATTTTTCCTGCTTGTTCTGTTTGTCTTCCCCCAGCTTACCGCTGATCATCGACATAGCGATGGTGACCACCAGGATCCCACCCGCAATACGGAAAGAATCAATCGAGATACCGAACACCTGAAGAATGGCATCCCCAAGGTAAAGGGAGGTCAGGAGAATAATCGCCACTGACAGGTTAGCGGTAAGATTGGTTTTGTTTCTGGCCGCCGCCGTCTGGTAACTGGTCATACTAATGAAGACAGGAATGATCCCCACCGGGTTGACCAATGCAAACAAACCAATAAAAAACTTAAAATATGTAGGAAAATCAAAGAGCGATAAGATCACATTTTGCTCCGCTTATGCGTATGCCCCGGGGCTGACAACTGTCAGTGAAAATCGCGCTGAAGATACGCTTTTTATCAGCATACTTCACCAGAAATCTGTGCCAAAACGTTATCAATTCATGATGTTAAATATTTGTATAAGCAATGATAGCGCCACTTCCAATAGTTACTTAATTATTTAACACTGGAATAATCTCAAAGAAATAACCCTGCTGAAAGGTATCAGCTTGGGGGAAAATTGACGCAGATCATGATTTTCGTACTCAGAAGTGAGTAATCTTGATTACGCCCCCAGGGAGATGACCTGCCAAAAAAGGATGATGCTAAGGTAAGGCTCTTTTAGTAAATTAGTGTGCTGGTGCAGGAAGTAACCCATTGTTTTACTGTGTGTTACGCAAGTCGTATTGGCTCTGTCTATACTGTCTGACGTATCGAGCGCTGGTTTACTAAAAGAGTTTAAACATTATCAGGAGAGCATTATGGCTGTTACTAATATCGCTGAACTGAACGCCCTCGTCGAGCGCGTTAAAAAAGCCCAGCGTGAATATGCCAATTTCACCCAAGAACAGGTTGATAAAATCTTCCGCGCGGCCGCTCTGGCTGCTGCAGATGCTCGAATCCCTCTCGCTAAAATGGCCGTTGCCGAATCCGGCATGGGTATCGTTGAAGATAAAGTGATCAAAAACCACTTCGCTTCAGAGTATATCTACAACGCCTATAAAGATGAGAAAACCTGTGGCGTGCTGTCTGAAGACGACACTTTCGGTACTATCACCATTGCAGAACCTATCGGCATTATTTGCGGTATCGTTCCAACCACCAACCCAACGTCTACCGCTATCTTCAAATCTCTGATCAGCCTGAAGACCCGTAACGCAATCATCTTCTCCCCGCACCCACGTGCAAAAGATGCGACCAACAAAGCCGCTGACATCGTTCTGCAGGCTGCGATTGCTGCCGGTGCCCCTAAAGACCTGATCGGCTGGATCGACCAACCGTCCGTTGAGCTTTCTAACGCGCTGATGCACCACCCGGACATTAACCTGATCCTGGCGACCGGTGGTCCTGGTATGGTTAAAGCGGCATACAGTTCCGGTAAACCTGCTATCGGCGTAGGCGCGGGTAATACCCCAGTGGTTATTGATGAAACGGCCGATATCAAACGTGCTGTTGCGTCCGTGCTGATGTCCAAAACCTTCGACAACGGTGTTATCTGTGCTTCTGAACAGTCTGTTGTTGTTGTTGATTCCGTTTATGATGCTGTTCGCGAACGTTTCGCCAGCCACGGCGGCTACCTGCTGCAGGGCAAAGAGCTGAAAGCGGTTCAGGATATCATTCTGAAAAATGGCGCGCTGAACGCGGCTATCGTAGGTCAGCCAGCGTATAAAATCGCTGAACTGGCAGGCTTCACTGTTCCGGCAACCACCAAAATTCTGATTGGTGAAGTTAAAGTTGTCGACGAAAGCGAACCATTTGCTCACGAAAAACTGTCCCCTACTCTGGCGATGTACCGCGCCAAAGATTTCGAAGACGCAGTAGAGAAAGCAGAGAAACTGGTTGCGATGGGTGGTATCGGCCACACCTCTTGCCTGTACACTGACCAGGATAACCAGCCAGAACGTGTTGCTCACTTTGGTCAGATGATGAAAACTGCACGTATCCTGATCAACACCCCGGCTTCTCAGGGTGGTATCGGCGACCTGTACAACTTCAAACTCGCACCTTCCCTGACTCTGGGTTGTGGTTCCTGGGGTGGTAACTCCATCTCTGAAAACGTTGGTCCAAAACACCTGATCAACAAGAAAACCGTTGCTAAGCGAGCTGAAAACATGTTGTGGCACAAACTTCCGAAATCTATCTACTTCCGCCGTGGTTCTCTGCCAATCGCGCTGGATGAAGTGATTACTGATGGCCACAAACGTGCGCTCATCGTGACTGACCGTTTCCTGTTCAACAACGGTTACGCTGACCAGATCACCTCTGTTCTGAAAGCCGCTGGCGTAGAAACTGAAGTGTTCTTTGAAGTTGAAGCTGACCCAACCCTGAGCGTTGTGCGTAAAGGTGCGGAGCTGGCTAACTCCTTCAAACCAGATGTGATTATCGCACTGGGTGGTGGTTCCCCAATGGACGCCGCGAAAATCATGTGGGTGATGTACGAGCATCCAGAAACCCACTTCGAAGAACTGGCGCTGCGCTTTATGGACATCCGTAAACGTATCTACAAGTTCCCGAAAATGGGCGTAAAAGCGAAGATGATCGCCGTTACCACCACTTCCGGTACAGGTTCTGAAGTTACGCCGTTCGCGGTGGTCACTGATGACGCAACGGGTCAGAAATACCCACTGGCTGACTACGCGCTGACCCCAGATATGGCCGTCGTTGATGCCAACCTGGTGATGGATATGCCGAAATCACTGTGTGCATTCGGTGGTCTGGACGCTGTGACTCACGCCCTGGAAGCCTATGTTTCCGTACTGGCTTCTGAGTTCTCTGATGGTCAGGCTCTGCAGGCGCTGAAACTGCTGAAAGAAAACCTGCCAGCGTCTTACAACGAAGGGTCTAAAAACCCGGTTGCCCGTGAGCGTGTCCACAGTGCAGCAACCATCGCCGGTATCGCGTTTGCTAACGCCTTCCTCGGGGTTTGCCACTCCATGGCTCACAAACTGGGTTCTCAGTTCCACATTCCTCACGGTCTGGCGAACGCCCTGTTGATCAGCAACGTTATCCGTTATAACGCGAATGACAACCCAACCAAGCAGACTGCTTTCAGCCAGTACGACCGTCCGCAAGCACGTCGTCGTTACGCTGAAATCGCAGACCACCTGGGTCTGAGCGCACCGGGCGACCGTACTGCTGCGAAGATCGAGAAACTGCTGGCATGGCTGGAAAGCCTGAAGGCTGAACTGGGCATTCCTAAATCTATCCGCGAAGCGGGTGTTCAGGAAGCTGACTTCCTGGCACACGTTGATAAGCTGTCTGAAGATGCATTCGATGACCAGTGTACAGGTGCGAACCCGCGTTACCCACTGATCTCCGAGCTGAAACAGATCCTGCTGGATACGTTCTACGGACGTGAGTTCAAAGAAGGTGACGTTGCTGCTGTGAAAACAGAAGCACCAGTCATTAAAGCTGACAAAAAAGCGAAGAAAAGCGCTTAATTGACCGCTGTTAAAAAACCCGCCTCTGGCGGGTTTTTTTATGTCTGAAGATCAGGCTTTGAGTTCTTTGAAACTACTTCCGGTTATCGTGCTGAATCGCCGTCAGGGAGCCCACAGACAACGCCTCTTTATAATGCTTACGACAGACCGACACATAGCGTTCATTGCCCCCTATCACCACCTGCTCACCGTCTGCATAGGGTTTACCAGACTGATCAAGACGAAGCACCATACTGGCTTTACGGCCGCAAAAACAGATGGTTTTCAGTTCGACCAGTTTATCGGACCAGGCAAGCAAATACTGGCTACCGGCAAATAGCTCCCCGCGAAAGTCCGTGCGCAAACCATAGCAGAGAACGGGAATATCAAGTTCATCTACGACCTCTGAAAGCGCATGCACCTGTTCACGCGTCAGGAACTGGCTTTCATCGACCAGAACGCAATGAATGGGCTGGGAAGTATGCTCGGCACGGATATCCTGCAACAGGTCCGTTTGTGGGTTAAACAGTCTGGCCGGAGACGAGAGACCAATTCTTGAACTCACCTTACCTGCACCGAAGCGATCGTCGATTTCAGCGGTGTAAACAACGGTGCGCATCCCTCGTTCCTGATAATTGTAGGAGGATTGCAGTAACGCCGTGGATTTTCCGGCATTCATTGCCGAATAGTAGAAATAAAGTTGTGCCATTGGCCGTCAAACCCTAATCAATGTGTAATATTCCCAATGATTCATTGTACCATATTTTGTCTGGTCATCAGCGATACACCACACAGAGTATGGGGTTCAAGCCGCTGTTAACCACGAGATGCACAGGAAAATAATGCGATAAAACAGGAGGTAAACGGATTCAGCATGCTCTATTTGTCGCGAACCCACTAAACATAACACTTCTTTTTATACTGGAATCCACGTTCATTAAAATTCACTATTTATTAACTATTTTTGCTCTGGCAACGCTGGCAGAAACTAATACAAAAGGCTGATATTTATCCGCCGCAACTATAATTCCTGCGGTAAATGTCACAAAAAAAAGATGCAACCGAACGGGTTAAGCAGGTAAGCGTGATAACAAGCGAGCCTGTGTGGGTATGAAATTTAAGTTAGCGTAATTAATAATAGCGACCATTATTCCGTATTTTTTGAATTCCTTACATTCCCACCTATTGCACAACTGAATTTATCGCTCTATTATTAGGACAACAAACCACCCCCCATTATAAGTTTGAGATTACTACAATGAGCGAAGCACTTAAAATTCTGAACAACATCCGTACTCTTCGTGCGCAGGCAAGAGAATGCACCCTGGAAACGCTTGAAGAAATGCTGGAAAAATTAGAAGTTGTAGTTAATGAACGTCGCGAAGAAGAAAGCGCTGCTGCTGCTGAAATCGAAGAGCGTACACGTAAACTGCAGCAATATCGTGAAATGCTGATTGCTGATGGTATCGATCCAAATGAATTGCTGAACAGCATGGCTGCAGCGAAGACCGGTACTAAAGCAAAACGCGCTGCTCGTCCTGCTAAATATAGCTATGTCGACGAGAACGGCGAAACTAAAACCTGGACTGGCCAGGGTCGTACACCTGCTGTTATCAAAAAAGCCATGGATGAGCAAGGTAAACAGCTGGACGACTTCCTGATCAAGGATTAATCCTAACGTATTCAGAAAAATCCCGCTTAATGCGGGATTTTTTTTATCCTCAATTCCTGCAAACATCCCCTTACATGCCGTCATATTGGGACATCGTACTATTTAACGTTCCTTACAGACCGGCGTGGTTACCCTGAGTTGTGGGCATAAAAAAACCGGTGGGCATCGCCTCACCGGTCTTGATCATTTGCAGACGGGGTTATTTTTTAATACCCACGCTCTCTTTCAGCCAGGCTTTAAATTCTTCACCCAGTGAATTGTGGCGGATGCCATATTCCACGAACGCCTGCATATAACCGAGTTTATTACCGCAGTCATGGCTCTTACCTTTCATATGGTAGGCTTCAACGGTCTCTTTCTCGATCAGCATATCGATAGCATCGGTCAGCTGGATCTCATCTCCTGCTCCTGGAGGCGTTTTCGCCAGCAGTGGCCAGATTTCAGCACTCAGGACATAGCGACCTACTACCGCCAGATTAGACGGCGCTACGTCGGCTTTAGGCTTCTCTACGACGCCTACCATTGGCACGCTTTCACCGGGTTCAAGATTAACGCCTTTACAGTCAACAACACCGTAAGCCGTCACGTCTTCAACAGGTTCAACCATAATCTGGCTGCTACCCGTTTCGTCAAAGCGCTTGATCATCTCAGCAAGGTTATCCTGAGACAGATCGGATTCATATTCGTCCAGAATGACGTCTGGCAGAATGACCGCAACAGGTTCATTACCCACAACAGGATATGCACAAAGTACCGCGTGGCCCAGACCTTTCGCCAGCCCCTGACGCACCTGCATAATGGTAACGTGCGGAGGGCAAATAGACTGAACTTCTTCTAACAGCTGACGCTTAACGCGTTTTTCCAGCATGGCTTCGAGTTCGAAACTGGTATCGAAATGGTTTTCGATAGAGTTTTTAGATGAATGTGTAACCAGCACAATTTCAGTGATGCCGGCCGCGATACATTCGTTTACGACATACTGAATTAATGGCTTATCAACCAGTGGCAACATCTCTTTAGGAATTGCCTTAGTTGCTGGTAACATCCTGGTCCCCAATCCCGCTACCGGGATGACGGCCTTTCTGACTTTCGAATTTAGGGCAGCCATTCAAATTCTCCTGAGCTGTTCAAGTTTTGAACTTTTATGCATTAAATAACGCGTTGAGTATATCAGCCTCATCACACAGTCCGGGTCTGAAAAGAACGCGTTGCCGATCAATTAGGATAAATACGCATGAATCTGGGCAGCGATAGTAGCACTCCCCACAAAACACAGGTAAGGCAATCTTAAAATTAAGATCCAACTGCTTATTCCGTGGACAACATTAACCGCAACCGCCCGCCGGCACCCCAAATTTGGCACTGCCAGGAAGAACAGCGATGGCTAATTTGATTAAGATAAGCCGTACCCAATGTCCCCAGCGGGACACCGTTGCTAACCTGAATATGATGTTCCCCGGTATTCAGAGAGGCGTTCAGACCCGCTGAAACGAGGATAAGATTTTTCAATCCACTATGGTAATAGCCAACCAGCAATGGAAATTGTCCTGGTAAATTGGCCTGGCGAAAAAGCTGGTTAACCTGTTTAAGTAAACTGCCTAACTCCGGAAGCCGTTGCCCCTGATGCGATAACTGTTCCTGCAACAGCCCGTTAAATAGCGCACGAAGTAATAATGCTGCTAATACACCATTATCCCCTGCACGGGTAACATCCAGGGAATAAAACGCAAGATCGGAATCCGATAATGGCGCAATATCCAGCACCAGACCGGGCTGATCTGCGGCCACAAGTTGGCGATAATTTATTCGACAGTGTGAAAAGGTCTGTTGTACCGGCGGCTGAAGTTCCTGCAATAGCTTGGCCGCGGCAGGCGGATTACTGACTAAAGCATCCCAGTCCTGGAAAAGGCGCTCTTCTTCCTCGACGCGGGAATTAAACATATTCGGATAAAGGCAGGCCAATACCGTTTCACGCAAACGGTTCAGATCTTTTACTGGTTTCAGCAGAATATCCTGCACCCCCAGACGCAATGCTTTGGCAATATCCGCCATATTTTCCGTCGCGGAGATCACCAGTATGGGCGTCTGGTTGCCCTCATTACGCAGATGTTCAACCAAATTCAGACCATTCATCCGCGGCATTGCAATATCACAGATCATCAGATCGGGCGTGATACTGACCATTTTTTCCAGGGCATCAACACCATCTTCAGCCAGGGCAGTGGTTGCCCCCAGCGAGGATAACCACGAATCCAGTAGCGATCGGAAAACGGGCTCGTCTTCAACAATCAAAATGTGTTTTCCGGCCAATGGCTGCGTCATGGTTCCTCCCCTGGCTGACAGTTACTAAATAGTGGCATGCTATCGGCACTATCGCCTGTCAGATTTTGCTGAAGTAGTCAAAAAAAGGTGCTCAACGTGCGGTTCGCACAAATGGCAATAATTCGTCCATTTTCTTTTCGACGGCTAAAGAGCCCGCTGCGATGGCGGCCTCAGCCCGATGGAAATCAAGGGTAGAGATTTGTGGACAATAGGGTTGAATCAGAATATCCGGTGGGTCGCCCGCCATACGGTTACGTTTCAGGCGGTTTTCCAGCACCTGGATTGAGGTGGTCATAATCTCCATTGCCGTGGGTGCAGCGACCGAGCGGCGCGCGGCTATCCGACCAATTCGCCCGCGTAAGCGCTCATGCCAGGCCAGTTTTTCCGCCTCGGCATCTTCGCTTTGCAAATTGACCGGCATGAGGTCTTGCTGCATCAGGTGAGCGTCGTGTTGTAAATCGACCGCGATCACGATGTCAGCCCCCATTGCCCGCGTCAAAGAGATTGGCACAGGGTTAACGACACCGCCATCAACAAGCCAATAACCATTATGCGGGACAGGAGCCATAAGGCCCGGCATACTGCAGGAGGCGCGAACGGCAAGGTGGATATCCCCTTCGGTCAGCCACAGCTCACGTCCCGTACTGAGATTCGTCGCCACGGCGCCAAATGGCAACTGACAATCGCTGTAGTCCTGAAGAGGCATAATCTGACGGAACTGGTTAAAGACGCGTTCACCGCGAAGCAACCCACCGCGCTGCCACGAAAGGTCCATCAGGCGCAGCACGTCCCAGTAACTGAAGGATCGCACCCACGCTTCAAGTTCAGGCAATTTGCCGCACGCATAGGCGGAACCTACCAGCGATCCAATCGAACATCCTGCAACAATATCGACATCGACGCCCATCTGGTTTAAGGCATTTATCACGCCGATGTGTGACCATCCGCGGGCTGCACCTGAGCCCAGCGCCAGTCCAATTTTAACCTTTCTCATTAGCCCTGTTTTACTTCCCCTGGATTCCCGACATAGCGTCAACGCAACAGCTCAGTTAACATGGTGCTACCCGAAGCGTTTTACGCCCTTAATTTTTTGTTCCAGGAAGAGAATCGTGTCTCAACTCTGCCCCTGTGGTAGCGCTCTGGAGTATAGCCTATGTTGCCAGCGATATCTTTCTGGCGATCAGGTTGCACCAGACCCATCACACCTTATGCGTTCACGGTATACCGCTTTTGTGATCAAGGACGCAGACTACCTGATTAAAACCTGGCACCCCTCATGCCGAGCCGCCAGTTTCAAACAGGAGATCGAAGCCGGGTTCGCCAATACCCAGTGGCTCGGTCTTACCGTTTATGAATCCGCACCCGGTAGTCACGAAAATGAAGGTTACGTCAGCTTTGTTGCCCGGTTTACTGAACACAATAAACCGGGTGCCATTATCGAGCGTTCCCGGTTCTTAAAGGAAAGCGGGCAATGGTATTATATTGACGGAACGCGCCCGCAGTTTGGTCGTAACGATCCCTGCCCTTGTGGTTCTGGTAAAAAATTTAAAAAGTGTTGCGGGCAGTAACGCCCGACAACCGAGACTTCGCAAATACTCAAACAGGATTTCCCGGCGATGCAATCACTACAACGTAAAGTTCTGCGCACCATCTGTCCCGATCAAAAAGGACTGATCGCACGAATTACCAACATCTGTTACAAACATGAATTGAATATCGTGCAGAACAACGAATTCGTTGACCACCGTACCGGTCGTTTCTTCATGCGTACCGAACTGGAAGGTATTTTCAACGACACCACTCTGCTTGCCGATCTGGACAGCGCGTTGCCGGAAGGTTCCGTACGCGAGCTGACGCCAGCAGGCCGTCGTCGCATCGTGATTCTGGTGACCAAAGAAGCCCACTGCCTGGGCGATTTGCTGATGAAAGCAAACTACGGCGGTCTGGATGTCGAAATCGCCGCCGTTATCGGTAACCACGAGACGCTGCGTACGCTGGTAGAGCGTTTTGATATTCCCTTCGAGCTGGTGAGCCATGAAGGCCATACGCGTGAAGAGCACGACAACCTGATGGCTGAGGCTATTGAAGCGCACAACCCGGACTACGTTGTCCTGGCGAAATACATGCGCGTGCTGACACCCTCCTTCGTGGCGCGTTTCCCGAACAAAATTATCAACATTCACCACTCCTTCCTGCCCGCCTTTATTGGCGCACGTCCCTACCATCAGGCCTATGAACGCGGCGTGAAGATCATCGGCGCAACGGCGCATTACGTGAATGACAATCTGGATGAAGGCCCAATCATCATGCAGGACGTGATTCATGTGGATCACACCTACACGGCGGAAGACATGATGCGTGCCGGACGCGATGTTGAGAAGAACGTTCTGAGCCGCGCACTCTATCAGGTGCTGGCGCAGCGCGTATTCGTGTACGGTAACAGAACGATCATTCTTTAATCGACAGTGAAATGAATTGGTTAGCTTTACAGCTTTGCGGGTAAAAATCAGGCAACCAGTTTATTTTTCTTGTGGTAACGCTTTACAGGGGCGTGTCATTTGATATGATGCGCCCCGCTTCCAGCAGGAAGCAGGCCAGTACAAGCATTACCCCGTGGTGGGGTTCCCGAGCGGCCAAAGGGAGCAGACTGTAAATCTGCCGTCATCGACTTCGAAGGTTCGAATCCTTCCCCCACCACCATCTCTCAGCACGACCTCAAAATTTGAATTACCCCTGGTGGGGTTCCCGAGCGGCCAAAGGGAGCAGACTGTAAATCTGCCGTCATCGACTTCGAAGGTTCGAATCCTTCCCCCACCACCATTACTTCCATGTCGTATCAAACTCACACTTCGCTAAGTGCTCTATATTCATCGCATGCGGGAAGGATGAGAAGCTTCGACTAAGGTTCGATTCGAGCGTAGCGAGAAAGCGTTGCCGCAGGCAACGACCCTAAGGGCGAGGCGCAACGCGCCGAGTAATCCTTCCCCCACCACCAATACTTCCATGTCGCATTAAACCCACACTTCGCTAAGTGCTCTATATTCATCGCATGCGGGAAGGATGAGAAGCTTCGACTAAGGTTCGATTCGAGCGTAGCGAGAAAGCGTTGCCGCAGGCAACGACCCGAAGGGCGAGGCGCAACGCGCCGAGTA
Source organism: Enterobacter cloacae complex sp. 2022EL-00981 (assembly GCF_028737495.1). Classification (NCBI taxonomy): domain Bacteria; kingdom Pseudomonadati; phylum Pseudomonadota; class Gammaproteobacteria; order Enterobacterales; family Enterobacteriaceae; genus Enterobacter; species Enterobacter cloacae complex sp. 2022EL-00981. The sequence continues at coordinate 260,916 of NZ_JAQZRK010000001.1, read as the reverse complement.
ATCCTTCCCCCACCACCATTAATTCCAAAAATCATAATAAAACCTAACCGAGCAAACTTTCGTAGGCCGGGTAAGGCGTAGCCGCCACCCGGCGACAGACGGCTACATCGGCGGCAAGCGTCGCTTCACCGGTGAGCTCTTCACAATCGACGTATTACACTGGGCATGCTCCGCCAGCCCGTCCAGCAACACATCCAGTTGTTCAATCGACCGCACCACCAGCCGGATGACAAAACAGTCTTCACCGGTCACTTTGTCGCTTTCAATGCACTCCGGCATCGCCTGGATGTATTTATCCACTTTATGTAACAGTCCAGGCAACGGGCGAACCCGCACCAGCGCCCGTAGCGTATACCCTAACGCCGCCAGATTGACCCGGGCACCGTAACCCTGAATCACTCCACGCTCTTCCAGCCTTTTCAGGCGTTCTGCCGTGCTGGGCGAGGTCAGACCGATACGGCCGCTGAGCACCTTCAGCGACATACGCGCATCGTCGACCAGACAAGCCAAAATTTGCCGATCGATATCATCGAGAAGGTATTCCATCGTTTTAACCTAATTTTAAAAAGTCATTCGCGTATTTAACCTTATCTCAACCCTGTAAAACCCGACAGCAATTTTCGACAATAGCGTCATCAACCAGGAGGTGAATGATGCGTGACTTACATAAAGGCGTCTGGCAAATGAGCCTGGCGATGTTAATTTCCGGCTCGATTGGCGCGTTTGTTTTACTCTCCGGACTGCCAGTGTCAGAAGTGGTTTTCTGGCGCTGTCTGATCGGCGCAATCGCACTGTTCATTTTCATTCGGATGAGCCAAAAACCCTTTAGTCCCCTCACCCGTACCTCTCTGCTGCTGGCTATTCTCGGCGGGGTAGCATTAGTGGTGAACTGGCTGCTGCTGTTCGCTGCCTATGAACGTATTTCGATAGGCCTTTCCACTGTGGTCTATAACACTCAGCCCTTTATGCTGGTGATGATGGGTATGTTATTAGGCGAACGCGTCAGTCTGGTCAAATGGGGCTGGCTGTTTCTTGCCTTCGGCGGGGTTGTAATTTTGCTCTCAGGCGAACTGTCCGGTTCCCATGGCTCAGCCTGGCTCGCGGGGATCGGTCTGGCACTGGGTGCGGCGTTCTTCTATGCGTTGACGGCGATTATTGCCCGCAAACTGAAATCCATCGCGCCACAGCATATAGCCTTTATTCAGGTGCTGACAGGCGTAGTAATGCTACTGCCGTTTGCCCATATGCCCGCTTTGTCCGCTGATTTTCCGTGGCCACTTTTACTGACGCTGGGCATTGTCCATACCGGTATCATGTATCAGCTGTTGTATAGCGCCATCCAAAAACTTCCGACGCCCATTACCGGTTCACTGTCCTTTATCTATCCGGTAGTAGCCATCGTTGTCGATAACGTGGTCTTCGGGCATTCGCTGGATATTACCCAACTGGCGGGCGGCGCGCTGATCCTGTTTGCTGCGGCAGGCAATAATCTGGGCTGGGGCGAAAAAAAACCCCGCGAATGCGGGGTTAGTATCAAAACGACAAATTAGCGACGGGCACGCACAATCTGGTATTTGCGCGTCAGGTACTCCACCGGCGCGCTCCAGATGTGCACCAGACGAGAGAACGGGAACAGCACAAACAGGGTCATACCCAACACCAGGTGCAGGCGGAAGATAAACGCCACCCCATCCAGATGTTCAGATGCGCCTCCGTGGAAGGTCACTACGGACTGCGCCCATCCCACCAGCTTCATCATCTCGCTGCCGTCCATATGCTGCGCCGAGAATGGAATGGTCAGCAGACCCAGTGCGCACTGAACCATCAGCAGAGAGAGGATCAGGATATCCGCCGTGGTCGTGGTAGCCCGCACGCGCGGACTGAACAGACGGCGTTTCAGCAGCAGCAGACCACCAACCAGGGTCATCACGCCGCAAGCGCCACCGGCGATCATCGCCATCTTCTGCTTCACTTCGATGGGCAGCCACGCTTCATACATCCAGTGTGGCGTCAGCATTCCCAGGAAGTGACCGGCAAAAATCCCCAGAATACCGATGTGGAACAGGTTAGACGCAACGTGCATCCCTTTACGATCCAGCATCTGGCTGGAGGCAGCACGCCAGGTGTACTGGCCATAGTCATAACGCAGCCAGCTTCCCACCAGGAACACGGTGCCCGCGATATACGGGTAAATGTCAAAGAAGAACATATTCAGGAAGTGCATTAGTGCCGTCCTCCGTTAGAGATATTCAAATATTGCGGGGCAACCGCGCCGGCAAAACGACGCTGGTGAGCCGAAATTTCAGATTCGCCGCAGCTCTGGTCAGCAAAGAATTTCACCTGCTCTTCTTCCCAGACTGCATCCAGCGCCTGTGGCGTGTCGTCGCGGGCTTCGTCCGCAATTTTCTCCGCCACTTTTTCACTGTCGACCGAGGCATTCGCCAGCTTCACCAGCACCCCGAACAGCGCCGCATAGCGGCTCTCGCGCTGCTGAAGACGGGCGCTGAGCAACGCCAGAATCGGCGCGATGTCCTGCAGACCACCCAGCGCTTCTTCTTTTGGCAACTGCGCCAGATACTCCAGGTACAGCGGCAGATGATCCGGCAGCTCGCGGCTGTCGAGCTGCAGGCCGTGCTGCTCGTACTGGGCCATCAGGTCCACCATCGCCTGCCCCCTATCGCGGGATTCACCGTGAACGTGTTCAAACAGCAGCAGCGAGGTTGCGCGACCGCGATCAAACAGCTGGCTGTAATCCGCCTGCGCATCGAGAAGATCACGCGCTAACAGGTCGCGGAGGAAAACGCCCAGTGTCTGGGCATCTTCTTTATCCAGGTTTTCAGAGGACGCGAGCGCATCAAAGAGTTCCTGCTGATGCTGCGCCAGCGCGGCATCCGGGTACTCCAGCAGACGCGAAATAATCACGAGTTCAATCATGGGTGCGGCTCCGTTTTGCTGGTCACATCCATGGCGTCGATGCGGCGGCTGTTGAACAGGTTGAATTTGCTGTCAGACCCGTGGCAACCGTCGCCAAAGCTAAAGCCACAACCGTTTTTCTCCGGGAAGGCTTCGCGGGCCAGTTCACGGTGGCTGCTTGGTACCACGAAACGATCTTCGTAGTTGGCAATGGCCAGGTAGCGGTACATCTCCTGCGCCTGCGCTTCGGTCAGGCCGACCTCTTCCAGCGCACGGGTGTCGGTCACGCCGTCCACGGTTTCCGCACGTTTGAAGTGGCGCATCGCCAGCATACGTTTCAGCGCCAGCAGTACCGGCTGGGTATCGCCTGCGGTCAGCAGGTTTGCCAGGTACTGTACCGGGATACGCAGGCTCTCCACGTCCGGCAGAATGCCGTTGCTGCCCAGCTCGCCTGCATCCGCGGCTGACTGAATCGGCGACAGAGGCGGCACGTACCAGACCATCGGCAGCGTGCGGTATTCCGGGTGCAGTGGCAGGGCCAGCTTCCAGTCCATCGCCATTTTGTATACCGGAGACTGCTGCGCCGCGTCGATTACGCTCTGCGGAATGCCGTCTTTCAGCGCCTGCTCAATCACTTTCGGATCGTTCGGGTCAAGGAACACGTCCAGCTGACGCTGGTACAGATCTTTCTCGTTCTCGGTGCTCGCGGCATTTTCAATCGCGTCCGCGTCATACAGCAGCACGCCGAGGTAACGAATACGGCCTACGCAGCTCTCAGAGCAGACAGTCGGCATACCGGCTTCGATACGTGGGTAGCAGAAGATGCACTTCTCAGACTTACCGCTCTTCCAGTTGAAGTAGATTTTTTTGTACGGGCAGCCGGTGATGCACATACGCCAGCCGCGGCACTTGTCCTGGTCGATCAGCACGATGCCGTCTTCTTCACGCTTGTAGATGGCACCGCTCGGGCAGGTCGCCACGCACGCCGGGTTGAGGCAGTGCTCACACAGACGCGGCAGGTACATCATGAAGGTGTTTTCAAACTGGCCGTACATCGCCTTCTGCATGTTCTCGAAATTCTGGTCTTTGGCGCGCTTTTCGAACTCGCCGCCCAGAATTTCTTCCCAGTTTGGACCGCTGGTAATTTTGTCCATGCGCTGGCCGGTGATCAGCGAGCGAGGACGGGCGATCGGCTGGTGCTTACTTTCCGGCGCGTTATGCAGGTTCTGGTAGTCGTAGTCAAACGGCTCGTAATAATCTTCGATACCCGGCAGATGCGGGTTGGCGAAGATTTTACCCAGCAGCATCGCACGGTTACCCATGCGCGGCTGCAGCTTACCGTTGATTTTACGGATCCAGCCGCCCTTCCACTTCTCCTGGTTTTCCCAGTCGGTCGGGAAGCCGGTACCCGGCTTACTTTCCACGTTGTTGAACCAGGCGTATTCCATCCCTTCACGGCTGGTCCAGACGTTCTTACAGGTGACTGAGCAGGTATGACAGCCGATGCATTTATCCAGATTCAGCACCATGCCGACTTGTGAACGAATTTTCATTTTACGCTCTCCTGTACCTGGTCATTACCTTCGCCATCTAACCAGTTAATATTTTTCATCTTACGTACCACCACGAACTCATCGCGGTTAGAACCTACCGTACCGTAGTAGTTAAAGCCGTAGGCCAGCTGTGCATAGCCACCGATCATGTGGGTCGGCTTCGGCGTAATACGGGTCACGGAGTTGTGAATACCGCCGCGCTGCTCGGTGATCTCTGAACCCGGCAGGTTCACGATACGTTCCTGCGCGTGGTACATCATGGTCATCCCGGCCGGTACGCGCTGGCTCACCACCGCACGCGCCGTCAGGGCGCCGTTGCTGTTGAACACTTCGATCCAGTCGTTATCTTCAATACCCAGATCTTTGGCGTCCGCTTCACTCATCCACACAATCGGACCACCGCGGGACAAGGTCAGCATCAGCAGGTTGTCGCTATAAGTAGAGTGGATCCCCCACTTCTGGTGCGGCGTCAGGAAGTTCAGCGCCTTCTCCGGGTTGCCGTTCGATTTCGCGCCCATCACCGCTTTCACGGAGCGGGTGTCGATTGGTGGACGGTAAACCAGCAGGCTTTCACCAAAGTCACGCATCCACTGGTGATCCTGATACAGCGACTGACGACCGGACAGAGTACGCCATGGGATCAGCTCGTGAACGTTGGTATATCCGGCGTTATAAGAGACATGTTCATCTTCCAGGCCAGACCAGGTCGGGCTGGAGATAATTTTGCGCGGCTGCGCCTGAATATCGCGGAAGCGGATTTTTTCGTCTTCTTTGTTGAGCGCCAGATGCGTGTGGTCGCGACCGGTAAATTCGCTCAGCGCTTTCCAGGCCTTCACGGCAACCTGGCCGTTGGTTTCCGGTGCCAGGGTCAGGATCATTTCTGCCGCATCAATCGCCGTATTCAGCATTGGCTGGCCTTTGGCCGGGCCGTCCGCTTTGGTGTAATTGAGCTTGCGCAGCAGATCCATTTCGCTCTGGGTGTTCCAGGCAATCCCTTTCCCGCCGTTGCCGATTTTCTCCATCAGCGGGCCGATAGAGGTAAAGCGCTCGTAGGTCGCCGGGTAGTCACGTTCCACCGGAATAATGTGCGGTGCCGTTACGCCCGGGATCAGGTCACACTCGCCTTTTTTCCAGTCCTTCACGTCCAGCGGCTGCGCCAGTTCAGCAGCGGAGTCGTGCTGGATAGGCAGCGTCACCACGTCGGTCTCTTTGCCCAGGTGCCCTACGCAGACTTCAGAGAATTTCTTCGCGATGTCTTTGTAGATATCCCAGTCGCTTTTTGATTCCCACGCCGGGTCAACGGCCGCAGACAGCGGATGAATAAACGGATGCATATCCGAGGTATTCATGTCGTCTTTTTCGTACCAGGTAGCGGTAGGCAGCACGATATCGGAGTACAGGCAGGTACTGGAGAGACGGAAGTCGAGGGTCACCACCAGATCCAGCTTGCCGTCGAGACCGTTGTCTTTCCACTCCACCTCTTCCGGCTTCACGCCGCCCTGCTTGCCGAGATCTTTACCCTGGATACCGTTTTCGGTACCGAGCAGGTATTTCAGCATGTACTCGTGGCCTTTACCGGACGAGCCCAGCAGGTTGGAACGCCAGATGAACAGGTTACGCGGATGGTTTTTACCGTTTTCCGGCTGCTCGGCCGCAAAACGGATTGAACCGTCTTTCAGAGACTTAACGGTGTAATCCACCGGCGACATCCCTGCCTGCTTCGCCTCTTCTGCAATACGCAGCGGGTTAGTACCCAGCTGAGGCGCGGACGGCAGCCAGCCCATGCGTTCGGCACGGACGTTAAAGTCGATCAGATGACCGCTGTAGCGGGATTTATCTGCCATTGGCGACAGCAGCTCCTGCGCGGTAACCGTCTCATAGCGCCACTGGCTGGAGTGGTTATAGAAGTAGGAAGTGCTGTTCATATGACGCGCCGGACGCTGCCAGTCAAGGGCAAACGCCAGCGGCTGCCAGCCGGTCTGCGGACGCAGTTTTTCCTGGCCCACGTAGTGCGCCCAGCCGCCACCGCTCTGACCGACACAGCCGCAGAAGATCAGCATATTGATCAGGCCACGGTAGTTCATATCGAGGTGATACCAGTGGTTCAGACCGGCACCGACGATAATCATTGAACGACCGTGGGTTTTGTCGGCGTTTTCTGCGAACTCACGGGCGATACGGGTGATCTGCGCACGCGGTACGCCGGTGATCTGCTCCGCCCAGGCTGGGGTGTACGCCTTCACATCGTCATAGCTGGTCGCGCAGTTTTCATCGTTCAGACCGCGCTCCAGGCCGTAGTTGGCCAGCGTCAGGTCATACACGGTGGTCACCAGGGCGCTAGAGCCGTCGGCCAGCTGCAGGCGTTTCACCGGCAGTTTGTGCATCAGGACGTTCTGTAGCTCGACCTTGTTGAAGTGCTCAGAACCTTCGCCGCCAAAGTACGGGAAGCCCACTTCTGCGATCTCATCCTGGCTGCCCAGCATGCTCAGACGCAGCTCGGTCTCTTCGCCGGTTGTACCGTTACGTTGTTCAAGGTTCCATTTGCCCTTCTCACCCCAGCGGAAGCCGATTGAACCGTTTGGCACCACCAGCTCACCGTTGCTGTTATACGCGACGGTTTTCCACTCAGGGTTGTTTTCCTGGCCCAGCGCATCCACAAGATCCGCCGCACGCAGCGTACGGCCTGCCGCGTAGTATCCGTCACGCTCTTCCAGCATCACCAGCATTGGCATGTCGGTATAACGACGCACGTAATCGGTGAAGTACTGGCTTGGTTTATCGAGGTGGAATTCACGCAGCATGACGTGGCCCATCGCCAGCGCCATCGCGGAGTCAGTACCCTGTTTAGGCGCCAGCCACAGGTCACACAGCTTGGCAATTTCGGCGTAGTCCGGGGTCACCGCAACGGTTTTGGTGCCTTTGTAACGCACTTCAGTAAAGAAGTGGGCATCCGGGGTACGGGTCTGCGGTACGTTTGAGCCCCAGGCGATAATGTAGCTTGAGTTATACCAGTCGGCGGACTCTGGCACGTCGGTCTGCTCACCCCAGGTCTGTGGAGACGCTGGCGGCAGGTCGCAGTACCAGTCGTAGAAGCTCAGACAGGTTCCCCCAATCAGGGAAAGATAGCGCGCGCCAGAAGCGTAAGAAACCATCGACATCGCCGGGATCGGCGAGAAGCCTGCCACGCGGTCAGGACCGTAAGTTTTGACGGTATAGACGTTAGAGGCGGCGATCAGCTCATTCACCTCTTTCCAGGAGGAGCGAACAAAACCACCGCGGCCACGCGCCTGCTTGAAGCTTTTCGCTTTGTCGGCGTCTTCGATGATGGATGCCCACGCCTCTACCGGATCGCTGTGCTGCACCTTCGCTTCACGCCACATTTTCATCAGGCGCTTGCGCATCAGAGGATATTTAAGACGGTTCGCACTGTAGAGATACCAGGAGTAGCTGGCACCACGCGGGCAGCCACGTGGTTCATGGTTCGGCATATCCGGGCGGGTGCGCGGATAGTCGGTCTGCTGCATTTCCCAGGTCACCAGACCGTTTTTAACGAAAATCTTCCAGCTACACGAGCCAGTGCAGTTTACACCGTGGGTTGAACGGACGACTTTGTCATGCTGCCAGCGCTGGCGGTAACCGTCTTCCCAGTCCCGGTTGGTATCCAGAACCTGGCCGTGCCCATCGGCAAAAGTTTCACCCTTCTGTTTGAAGTAGCGAAACCGGTCCAAAAATTTGCTCATCGGGTATCTCCTGTGTGGAGCCTGTGGCTCTCTAAATCGACATTGCTGATTTGCAGCGAAGGTAACGTCCTGTAAGAGAGGGAGAATTGATAACGATCAAGACGGAGGGGGACTATGAAGTAAGGTGTTATAGCGAATACCACCAAAGCGGTAGAATTTTTATTTTTATATCATACTGATTTTTAAAGGAATCTTCTATTTATCGTACAATAAGCCCGCCTGTTTTTAACATCTCGGGTATTAAGGGGTAGGCTCGGCTGAAAAGCGATGGCGATCACAGAGTTACCTGCGGGCGGGACGTTAGAAAACTCATCAGTATGTTGTAACTACTGAGAAAACAAAAAAACGCGACCCGAAGGTCGCGTAAACGGATAATCAAACTTACTTATTTTTCTTGGAATTACGGCCATATACCAGCCACGTGATGGCGACACAGGCGATATAGAAAACGAGGAATACTTTCATTGCTCCTGCCGGGGAGCCGGTCAGGTCCAGAGAGATCCCGAACGCTTTTGGAATAAAGAAGCCACCGATAGCGCCAATCGCGGAGATAAAGCCCAGCGCTGCCGCCGTATCCGTTGCCGCTTCGCGCATGGCCTGCTCTTCGCTACCGCCCTGCGCTTTCACGCGGTCCATGGTCAGCTTACGGAAGATGACGGAGATCATCTGGAAGGTAGAAGCACTTCCCAGCCCGGCCGTCAGGAACAGCACCATAAACACGCCGAAGAAGGCGATGAAGTTACCGCCCTGTCCGTCGGCTGGCAGGGTCAGGAACAGCAGCGCACAGAAGACCGCCATCACAACGAAGTTAATCAGCGTCACGCGGGTCCCGCCCAGACGGTCAGAGACCATGCCGCCCAGCGAACGCGCCAGCGCGCCAATAAACGGTCCGAAGAAGGCGAACTGCAGAATTTGCACCTCCGGGAACTGGGTTTTCGACAGCATGGCAAAGCCCGCAGAGAAACCAATGAACGAGCCGAAGGTCGCCAGATAGAGCAGCGCCATCACCCACAGGTGGCCGCGTTTCAGCACCGGCAACTGCTCGCTCAGGGATGCCTTCGATGCAGACAGGTCATTCATAAAGAACCAGGCCGCAAGGGTAAAGACCACAAGGAACGGTACCCAAATCCAGGCCGCGTTTTGCAGATAGAGGGAAGAGCCATCTGCCTGCGTCACCCCACCGCCGCCAAACGCCGCGAAGATAGAGACGGAGATCGCCAGCGGTGCAATCAGCTGCATTACGCTGACGCCCATGTTACCCAGGCCGCCGTTAATCCCCAGCGCACCGCCCTGCTTCGCTTTCGGGAAGAAGAAGCTGATGTTTGCCATGCTGGACGCGAAGTTTGCGCCCGCAAAGCCGCAGAGCAGAGAGATGATCACGAACACGCTAAATGGCGTGGAGGTGTCCTGCACCGCAAAACCGAGCCACACGCAAGGCACGATCATGATACCGGTACTGAACGCCGTCCAGCGACGGCCGCCAAAAACCGGCACCATGAACGCGTAAGGCACGCGCAGCAAGGCTCCCGACAGCGACGGCAGCGCGGTCAGCATAAACAGCTGATCGGTGGTAAAGGTAAATCCGACCTTAGGCAGGTTCACCGCTACCGCGCTGAACAACATCCATACGCAAAACGCTAACAATAAACATGGAACGGAAATCCACAGATTTCGGCTTGCGACACGGTGGCCGCGCTGCTGCCAGAACGCCGGATCTTCCGGACGCCAGTCAGTTATAACGGCACCATTTTCCCTTTCGGGAGCGGATGTGTGACTCATAGACACCTCTGATTCTCGAATGATGCTGCAAACATTAGGGTTTTAGGGCGGCGGTAAGTTGATATAAATCAAAGGAAAAGTGGGAGGATTTGCGGCGAAAAAAAAGCCATCATCCTTAGTGAGTAGAGTAAAACGGTAAAAAAGACGTGGTTTTTCACAGAACTGACGTCTCGCTGTCCATTCCTCCCCCTGAGCCTTACCCCATTGGCAATTTAGAGGTAATCCTTTATTGGTATGGGTATACTCCAGGGTATGCACCAGAATAACGCCATTCCTGCAAGCAGGCCACGTCAGGAGCCCGGCAACTCTATGTTAAAAAGATGTTTATCTCCGCTAACACTCGTCAATCAGGTCGCCCTGATCGTTTTGCTGTCCACCGCCATCGGCGTGACCGGCATGGCGATTTCCGGCTGGCTGGTACAGGGTGTACAGGGTAATGCCCATGCCATCAACGAGGCAGGCTCACTACGCATGCAGAGTTATCGTCTACTGGCATCGGTGCCGTTAACCCAGGACGATCAGAAGCTGCTGGACGATATGGAACATACCGCTTTTAGCACCGAACTGGAAAGTGCCGCGATTCGTGCCGGTCAGGAATCCCAGCTTAAAGCCCTACAGGGCTACTGGCACACTCAGCTGGAGCCGGGGTTAAAGCAGGCGAAAAATCCTGATACCGTTGCCCATGATGTCGCCGGGTTCGTTTCCCGCATCGATACCCTGGTCTCCTCTTTCGATCAAACCACCGAATTACGCATCGACCGGGTGGTGATGATCCACCGGGCGATGGCGCTGTTTATGGGGCTGCTGCTGATTTTCACCATTGTCTGGCTGCGCGCCCGGCTGCTGAATCCCTGGAAGCAACTGCTGGCGATGGCCCGCGCGGTGACTGCCCGGGATTTTACCCAGCGCACCCACATCAGCGGACGTAACGAAATGGCGATGCTGGGCCAGGCGCTGAACACCATGTCAGATGAACTCGCCGAGAGTTATGCGGTACTGGAAAAACGCGTACAGGAGAAAACCGCGGGGCTGGAGCAGAAAAACGAGATCCTCTCGTTCCTGTGGCAGGCTAATCGCCGCCTGCATATGCAGGTGCCGCTGTGCGAACGTCTCTCCCCGGTCCTTAATGGCCTGCAGAATCTGACCCTGCTGCACGACCTGGAGCTTCGGGTGTACGACATGGAAGATGAAGAAAATCACCAGGAGTTTACCTGTCAGTCAGACATGACCTGCGATGACAAAGGCTGCCACCTGTGCCCACGCGGCTTACCGCCGCTGACCACCAGCGGCACGACGCTAAAATGGCGGCTGACAGACAGCCACACCCAGTACGGTATTCTGCTGGCGACCCTGCCCGCCGGGCGTCATCTGAGCCACGACCAGCAGCAACTGGTGGATACGCTGGTTGAACAGCTGACGGCCACGCTGGCCCTAGACCGCCATCAGGAGAAGCAGCAGCAGCTAATCGTGATGGAAGAGCGCGCCACCATCGCCCGCGAACTCCACGACTCTATCGCCCAGTCGCTCTCCTGTATGAAAATGCAGGTCAGCTGTCTGCAAATGCAGGCCGCAGAAATGCCGGAAAGCAACAAAGCGCTGCTGAGCCAGATCCGCAACGAGCTGAACACCTCCTGGGTACAGCTTCGCGAACTGCTGACCACCTTCCGCCTGCAGCTCACCGAGCCCGGCCTGCGCCCGGCGCTGGAAGCAAGCTGCCAGGAATTTAGCGCCCGACTGGGGTTCCCGGTGAAGCTCGATTACCAGTTACCGCCTCGTTTTGTGCCTTCTCATCAGGCCATTCATTTACTGCAGATCGCCCGCGAAGCGCTGAGCAACGTGCTAAAACACGCTGACGCGACGGCGGTCACCGTTACCGTTAGCCAGCACGATAATCAGGTGAAGCTCACGGTTCATGACAACGGCCGCGGCGTGCCGGAAAATGCCGAACGGACAAACCATTACGGTTTAATTATCATGCGAGACCGCGCCCAAAGCCTGCGCGGTGATTGCCAGGTTCGTCGGCGAGAAACAGGTGGCACAGAAGTGGTTGTCACCTTTATCCCCGAAAAACCCCTCACAACTATCCAGGGAGAAACCCATGACTAATCAGGAACCGGCATCCATCCTGTTGATTGACGACCATCCGATGCTGCGTACTGGCGTAAAACAGCTGGTCAGCATGGCACCTGATATCACCGTGGTTGGCGAAGCCAGCAACGGTGAACAGGGTATTGAACTTGCCGAATCGCTTGATCCTGATTTGATCCTGCTCGATCTGAACATGCCAGGCATGAACGGTCTGGAGACGCTCGATAAGCTGCGTGAAAAATCGCTGTCGGGACGCGTGGTGGTCTTCAGCGTCTCAAACCATGAAGAAGATGTGGTCACGGCGTTAAAACGCGGTGCAGACGGCTACCTGCTGAAAGATATGGAGCCGGAAGATCTGCTCAAGGCCCTGCAACAGGCTGCCGCAGGCGAAATGGTACTGAGCGAGGCGTTAACCCCGGTGCTGGCCGCCAGCCTGCGGGCAAACCGCGCCACCTCCGACCGCGACGTCAGCCAGTTAACCCCGCGCGAGCGCGATATTCTGAAGCTGATTGCCCAGGGTCTGCCGAACAAAATGATCGCCCGTCGTCTGGATATCACCGAAAGCACGGTCAAGGTGCATGTGAAACATATGCTGAAGAAGATGAAGTTAAAATCCCGCGTTGAAGCCGCAGTGTGGGTGCATCAGGAACGCATTTTCTGAGGATTACTCATCCGGGAGTAACTTCCAGCGCGGGTCGTCGTCAGGTAACGCGACAAGCGGCTGAACCACAGTAAGCGTGATCTCATTGGATGAGACGCGCTGTCCTTTTTCATCTTCAACCACCGCCGACAGGTGCCAGCGGTTCTTCGCCCCGTCACTGTCATCCCAGGCAGGCATAATCACACTCCAGCCATCGCTGCTGTGCGTGTTGGCCGGTGCGGTCAGGCTCAGTGCCTGGGTATCGCCCTGCCAGTGGATCTGCCGAATACCGTGAGTGCTGCGTACCTGAAGCTTGAGCATCACGGTCTCGCCCCCTTTCAGATCCCACGGCGGGGTCGCCAGCCAGACGGAGAGCGTTTTGCGCTGGCGGAACTCCATTACCGGCAGGTTATCCCGCTCCGGTGAATCATAGCGACTGCCGCGCAGGGAGCGCGTGGCGGCAACTTCGCTGGCGGAAAGCTGCCTGGCAAGGGGCACACCAAAGCGGTAGTTGAGCTTAAGCCCGAGGTTGTTCTGACTCGCACCGCTCTCCCCCTGCTTATGCGCCGCCGTCAGGGTGACCAGCGGAACAGGCGTATAGTTAAGCCCCAGGTTGACCGCCACCGGGTTGTGATAGCCGGTTCCACTGTTGAACAGGTCAACGTTGTCACCAAAGTACTGCTCAAAGCTGACGCTGGTGTTGAAATGATGAAACCACGGCAGCCAGGCTTTAGCGGTCACGTCATAGCCACGCGCCATGCGCTGCTCCTGCACGTCCGAACTCTCGCGCCAGCTGGCCAGCGGTTGATAGTAATTGGCAGACAGACGCAGATTCTCGCCCCACGCCTCCGCACCCAGCCCGGCACGCTGCAGGTTTTCATCAAGCAGGTTATCGTAAAAGGTGTTGTAGCCGAGCAGCCATTTTCCGGCAACCCAGCGCTGACCGATGCCGGCATTGCTCACCAGGCCGTCACTCTGCTGCGTCAGCCCCAGCTGGCTCCAGCTCAGGTAACGGTTGTTATCATTCCAGGGGATGAACCAGCTCCCGCTGCTGCCGTTAAAGTTCCCCTCGTCATCCACCAGTAAATTGACGCTGGCGTTGCCCCAGGGCGAGAGCCAGGACTCAATCTGCTGATTCACCTCGCCGCTCACCGCGTCACGCACCTTACCAAACGCGAACTGACGCGCCTGCTCGCCGGTGGTGAGGCCGTTATCGGTCATACTGGCTTCGCCAAAGGCTTTTGCCATTTCGGCCAGGTGCTTTTCCCCCTCGTCTGTTGGCGTCGCCATGCCGAGATCGGGCAAACTGTCCCCGTTGTTATCAAAGGGGTTTTCTGCCTGATGCATAAAGGAATTCGGGGCACCGTGAACGGCACCCGCCGTAAGAAGTGGGAGTAATAACAGAAAGCGAATGCGGGACGATACAGCCATCAACGTCGTAAATAAGAACCTGTGTTTATGAGGCAACGCTTTTAATGTTAACGCGATAAGCTGTGAAATGCAGTCTTAGCGCAAATTTCAGGAATATCCTGAACATTATTGTCGCTTTACCCGACACTATTAGACCATTATCCAAACAGCCCTTTCAGCTCCGGCACGCAGGAGCCGCAGTTGGTGCCACACCGTAGTTTCGCCCCCAGCGCGGCAACGGAATCGCACCCGCCGACAATCGCCTCCCGTATCGCATTTTCCCCGACGCAGTAACAGCTGCAGATTATGCGTCCCGGATCGACACTCTCCCCCACGCCCGCGCCGTTCAGGAGCGCATGCCGCTCCGCAAGCGTCTCTGGAGCCCGACGAAAAGCCTCTTCAATAGTCACATGCGCCAGCGCTGGCAACGTAGTCCCTTCCCAGAATCCGAGCATCAGCTCGCCGTTATGCCATGCCAGTACGCTGCTGCGCGCATCCGTCCGGGCAAGTTGCAGCTGCCAGCCCTGCTGTTCAGCATACTCTTTCACCCACGGCATCAACGGTTCGTCAGCCGCCACCGTCAGGCGTGATGCTTTGCGCCACCAGTGTACCGAAGGCGGCAGTTCCGGCAGCACACGGGCATACAGCTCTCCCTGCCATTCAGGCTGCCATGGCATGATCCTGACGGCGGTCTGTTTACTCTCCGGCTGGCCAGACTGCGGATCGCAGCGCCCCTCCACCAGCGTATTGACCTTTCCCTGACGGGCAAACTGCGCATTCCAGTGCATGGGCGCGAATACTTCACCTTCCCTTTGTCCATCGTTGATACGTACTTTTGCCACCATCACTCCACGCGGAGAACTGATCCGTGCCAGTTGCCCGTCGCAAAGGGCGAAACGCGCGGCATCTGCAGCGCAGATCTCAACGCAGGGCTCAGAGATATGCTGCATCAGCCCGGGAACATATCCCGTACGGGTCATGGTATGCCATTGATCGCGGATGCGTCCGGTATTCAGCAGCAACGGATATAACGCATCTGGCACCGCGCCGTGCGGACGCGGGTCAACGGGCACCACATTCCGGTGGGGAAAATCGCCCGCCGCCCACTGATAAGGCTCAAGCTGATCCCAGTCCTCACGGGTAAGCCCCGCCAGCGCATGCAGATTAAACGCCCGTGCCCCGTCATTCTCAAACGCCGACAGCGCCGCATGTTCACAAAAAATCTCCTGCGGATGTTCCCAGGCAAAGGCCTCACCATAGCCCAGCTGTTTCGCCACCTGGGCAACAATCCACCAGTCCGGTTTTGCCTGGCCCGGGGCAGCCAGAAAGGCGCGCTGGCGCGAAATCCGCCGTTCGGAGTTGGTGACCGTACCGTTTTTCTCTCCCCAGCCCAGCGCCGGGAAACGAATATGGGCGTAGCGGCTGGTGTCGGTCTCCTGCATCACCTCAGAAACAATGACCAGCGGACAGTTCGCCAGCGCCTGGCATACCGCGTGACTATCCGGCAGCGAGACAGCCGGATTGGTGCCCATGACCCATACCGCCTTTACCTCACCGCGGGCAATGGCGTCAAACAGCTCAACGGCCATCAGGCCCGGCGTTTGCGCCAGCCGTTCGGTTCCCCAGAAACGTGCCACCCGCGAGAGATCGTCCGGCTCGAAGTTCATGTGCGCCGCCAGCTGATTCGCGAGGCCACCTACTTCCCGTCCCCCCATCGCGTTTGGCTGGCCGGTCAGCGAAAACGGCCCGCAGCCCTGACGGGCAAATTTCCCGCTGGCAAGATGGACGTTAATGATGGCGTTGCACTTGTCGCTGCCGCTGGAAGACTGGTTGATCCCCATGGTGTAGAGCGTAATGGCACGCGGCGCCGTGAGGAACCAGTCGTAAAACGTGGCAATCTCCTGTGCATCAAGACCACAAAACCCGGCCACGCGGGTAATCGGCCAGTCGTCGGTACCCTGGATCAGGTTGAGCAAACCGACAAACAGTCCGGCGTCACTGCCGGGCGCGAGCGCCAGATGCAGGTCGGCGATATCACAGGTGGCGGTTTTACGCGGATCGATCACCACCACTTTCATTTGCGGATTGTTTTGCCGCGCCTGAACCAGCCGCTGATAAAGCACCGGATGCGTCCATGCCGCGTTTGAACCCACCAGCACCACCAGATCGCTGTTCTCCACGTCCTCATAGCTACACGGCACCACATCTTCGCCAAATGCGCGCTTATAGCCTGCTACCGCCGACGACATGCAGAGCCGCGAGTTGGTATCGATGTTCGCCGCGCCGATAAACCCTTTCATCAGCTTATTGGCGGCGTAGTAATCCTCGGTGAGTAGCTGGCCGGAGGCGTAAAACGCCACCGCCTGCGGCCCCCAGGTGTCGATAATCGCCCGCAGCCGCTCGCCGGCCGCGCTTAACGCCTGCGGCCAGTCCACCTCCAGCCCGTCCACCACCGGGTGCAGCAGCCGCCCCTGCAGGCCCGTGGTTTCACCTAACGCCGCGCCTTTGACGCACAGCCGTCCAAAACTGGCGGGATGGCGTTCATCGCCGCGCACCATGACCTTGTCGCCCTCAACCCGGGCCACCACGCCGCAACCGACGCCGCAGTACGGGCACGTTGTTCGGGTTTCATTCATGATGCCTCCGCACGGACCAGCAACGCGTCGTTCCTCACCCACACCTTGCCGTTTTCGATTTTCACCGGCCAGGCGCGCACCGCAGGCTCACCGTTATCCACCTGGCAGCCGTCGCGCAGGCGAATACGCTGTTTATAGAGCGGCGAGATGACCACCGGCTCACCCGCCGCATCGCCAAGAATACCGCGTGACAGCACGTTCGCATCGCTGCCTGGCTCCCGATCGTCAAGGGCATAGACCGCTTTGCCAAAGCGGAACAGCGCGATCGGCTTACGCCCCAGCCGGGCGCCGATCCCCGCCTGCTCCGGGATTTCATCCAGACCGCAAATTTCCTGCCAGCGTTTGCTCTCTTCCGTCGCCGGACCGTTCACCGCCGTGCGGAACAGCGCCAGACGGTTCGGATCGTTAAGCGTGGTCTGCCATTCACACTGATACGTTTCCACCACACGGGCCATCTCCTGCTCCAGCTCCTGCGCAATACCGAGGCTATCGTCGAGGATCACCTCCCGCAGATAGTCTAGACCGCCTTCAAGGTTGTCCATCCAGGTGCTGGTCCGCTGCAGGCGATCCGCCGTGCGAATGTAGAACATCAGAAAACGGTCGACGGTACGGATCAGCGTCTCTTCATCCAGATCGCTGGCGAAGAGATCCGCGTGTCGCGGCTTCATGCCGCCGTTGCCGCACAGATAGAGATTCCAGCCCTTGTCCGTGGCGATCACGCCGACATCTTTGCTTTGCGCCTCGGCACACTCGCGGGTACAGCCGGACACCGCCATTTTGATTTTGTGCGGCGCGCGCAACCCCTTGTAACGGTGCTCCAGTTTGACCGCAAGACCAGTGGAGTCCTGCACGCCATAGCGGCACCAGGTTGACCCGACGCAGGATTTCACGGTCCGCAGGGATTTACCGTACGCATGCCCGGTTTCAAATCCGGCCTCCACCAGCGCCTGCCAGATCTCCGGCAGCTGCTCCAGCGTGGCACCAAACAGGTCAATACGCTGGCCGCCGGTGATCTTGCTGTACAGCCCGTAGCGCTTTGCGATCTGCCCGATAGCAATCAGCCCGTCGGCCGTTACTTCCCCGGCGGGCATTCGCGGAACGATGGAGTACGTTCCGTCCTTCTGAATATTGGCAAAGTAGCGGTCGTTGGTGTCCTGCAACGGCAGATGCGCCGGTTTCAGCAGGTATTCGTTCCAGCAGGAGGCCAGCACTGACCCCACCAGCGGTTTACAGATCTCACAGCCGTGCCCCTGGCCGTAGCGGCTAATCAGCTGGTCGAAGGTACGAATATGGTTGACCCGCACCAGGTGATATATCTCCTGACGTGAGTACGGGAAGTGCTCACAGATATCTTTTTTCACCTCCACGCCCTGCTCAGCCAGCTGGAACTCCATCACCTGTTTCACCAGCGCGCTGCACCCACCGCAGCCGGTCGCCGCTTTGGTGCACTGCTTGATGGCACCGATGTCCGTCGCACCGACGCTTACTGCCTGGCAGATATCACCTTTGCTGACGTTATGACAGGAGCAGATCTGCGCGCTGTCCGGCAGCGCCGCCACCCCCAGCGCTTTTGGCGCGTTACCGGAGAATGCTGGCAAGATGAGCGTTTCAGGCTCTTTCGGCAGGCTGATTCCGTTAAGCATCATCTGCACCAGCGTGGCGTATTCGCTGGCATCCCCCACCAGCACGCCGCCGAGCAGGGTTTTGTTGTCATGGCTGACGACAATTTTTTTATAGATTTGCTGCGGGCCGTGGGTCCACTGGTAGCTCAATGCCCCCGGCGTACGGCCATGGGCATCCCCAAACGAGGCCACGTCCACGCCCAGCAGCTTAAGTTTGGTGCTCATATCCGCGCCGGTGAAGGATTTCTCCTCACCCGCCAGCGTGGCCGCCGCCACGCGTGCCATCTGATAACCCGGCGCCACCAGGCCGAAGATTTTACCTTCCCACAGCGCGCACTCCCCGATGGCGAAGATGTCCTTATCTGAGGTCTGGCAGGCGGTATCAATGCAGATCCCGCCGCGCTCGCCGATCGCCAGGCCGCTGCTGCGCGCCAGCGCATCCTGCGGGCGGATCCCGGCAGAGAAGACCACCATATCGGTGTCCAGCTGTTCACCGTCGGCAAAACGCAGGACCAGTCCATCGTCGGTGGCCGCAATTTCAGTGGTGGCTTTGCTGGTGTGAACCCCGACGCCGAGCGCTTCAATTTTTTTACGCAGCATCGCCGCGCCGTCGTTGTCGAGCTGTACCGCCATCAGGTTGGGGGCGAATTCCACCACGTGGGTTTCAAGCCCCAGCTGTTTGAGGGCGTTGGCCGCCTCCAGCCCGAGCAGGCCACCGCCAATGACTACGCCGCGTCGGGATCCCTTCGCATGCGCGGCAATGTTATCGAGATCGTCCAGCGTACGGTAGACAAAGCAGCCCGGCAGCGTGTTGCCCGGCACCGGCGGCACAAACGGATACGAGCCGGTCGCCAGCACCAGTTTGTCCCAGTGGATTTCGTGACCGCTGGCGGTACGCACCACGTGCGCGTCGCGATCGATGGCGATAATTTGCTGCGACAAACGCAACTCTATGCCGTGTCTGGCAAAGAAATCGCCCTCCACCAGCGAGAGGGACTCCGCGCTGCGGCCGCCAAAATACTCTGAGAGATGTACGCGGTCGTAAGCGGCATAACGCTCTTCGCCAAAGACGACAATCTGGTATTGCTGATGCAGATTGCGGTTTACGCAGTCTTCAAGAAAATGGTGGCCGACCATACCGTGCCCAACCACCACCAGAGTAGGTTTTGTCATAGCGTTCTGTCCTGCAACCTGCGGTTGCGTCGTAGTGAATCGATCGAACAGCCAGTCCACGTGTGCGGGCGCAGCCGTTGCCAGTAAATCGGTAAATGTTGCCGCGCTGCGGCAATCTCCCATCAGCAGTACGCCAGCCAGCGCACCGCGATGAATCAGTAAGCGACGGTAGTGACGGGTCAGCGGATCCCACGCGTCCCAGACCGTATCCTCCGGTTGCGCCGTTACGCGCCCGGCGCTGAAGAGCTCCACACCGGTGACCTTCAGGCGCATCCCGCTGTCGGTATGGGCAAAAGGCACAGGGGCGTCCCCTGCCAGCCGGGCGGCGAGAATGTCCGCCTGTGTCAGGCAGGGGGCAACCAGGCCAAACGTCTGACCGTCGATTTCGCAGCACTCCCCAATGGCGCTGATAGCCGGGACGGAGGTCCGCATCTGCTGGTCGACCACAATGCCACGGGCGCAGCGAATACCGCTGGCGCTTGCGAGGGCGATGTTGGGCTGTACGCCAGTGGTCAGCACCACGCGCGCAGTATTAACCCGGTGTCCGTTGAGCAGCGTCACTGAATCCGGCGCGATTGCCGCGATCCCGGACGACAGCTCGCAGCGCACGCCTCGCTCCGCCAGCGCCGTCTCCAGCAGCAGCCCCGCCTGCCGATCCAGCTGTTGTTCCATCAACCACGGTCCACGATGCACCAGCGTGACGTTGTCACAAGTTTGTGCCAGCGCCGCTGCCGTCTCAACGCCCAGCACGCCACCGCCCAACACCACCGCTGGCCCCGGGATCTGCGCAATGGCTCGCGTATCCTCAAGGCGGCGGAAGGTAAAGACGTGTGGCGCATCGCCCCCGGGGATCGGCGGCACGAACGGTATCGACCCGGTGGCGAAGACCAGTTCATCCCACGCCAGCGTGGTCTGCGCGGTACGAATTTCCCGTTTCGCCACATCCACGGCGAGCACCTTTTGCCCCCTGAGCACCGTGACGCCGCGCTCGCGGTACCAGGCATCGTCCTGCAGGCGGATCTGTTCCGGACGTTTTTCCCCACCCAGCACCGGCGAAAGCTGGATGCGGTTGTACGCATGCTCAGGCTCCTCACCCAACACGGTGATCGCGAAGCGGCCAGGCGTACGCCCGGTCAGCGAGGCAATCAGCCGTGTCGCTGCCATTCCATTGCCGATAATGACCAGTCGCATCGTGGTGCCCCCACTACGCCGCTTTGGGCTGTTTTTCATAGAGGAAATGGAGGATCTGCTGGCGCATGTGGTGGTAGCGGCTGTCGTCCGCCAGCTGCACCCGGTTACGCGGACGCGGCAGGTCAACCTCCAGGATTTCGCCGACGGTCGCCGCCGGGCCGTTGGTCATCATCAGCACGCGGTCAGAGAGCAGCACCGCTTCGTCCACGTCGTGGGTGATGAGCACAATGGTGGTGTTGAGCGCCTGCTGGATTTGCATCACGGAGTCCTGCAGATGGGCACGCGTCAGGGCATCCAGCGCGCCAAACGGTTCATCCATCAGCAACACTTTCGGCTTCATCGCCAGCGCACGGGCAATGCCCACGCGCTGCTTCATACCGCCTGAGATCTCCCCCGGGCGTTTATGCAGGGCGTGCCCCATCTGCACGCGATCGAGGTTGTGTTCAATCCACTCACGACGCTCCGCCTTGCTCATGGTGTGGCGGAACACCTGATCGACCGCCAGCGCAACGTTGTCGAAACAGGTCAGCCACGGCAGCAGGGAGTGGTTCTGAAAGACCACCGCACGCTCCGGTCCCGGACCCGCAATTTCACGGTTGTCACAAATCAGTCCCCCTTCCGTCGGCAGGGTGATCCCGGCGATCAAGTTCAGCAGCGTTGATTTGCCGCAGCCGGAGTGGCCAATCAGGCTCACAGTTTCCCCTTCGTGGATATCAAACGAGACGTTCTGCAGCGCCAGAAATTCTCCGCTGGCGGTAGAAAAACGCTGGCTTACGGCCTGGACCTGAATGATTGGTTTCATGTTCGCTCCTTATTTTTCCTGCCAGCTAAAGCGACGGGCGATCAGCATCAACCCCTGCTCCAGCAGTAACCCGACCACGCCAATGATGACGATGGCGATGAGAATGTTTTCGACGTTGAGGTTGTTCCACTCATTCCAGATCCAGAAACCGATCCCTAAGCCGCCTGTCAGCATTTCGGCGGCGACAATCACCAGCCAGGCGATACCGATGGAAAGACGTACCCCGGTCAACACCGCCGGCAGCACCGCCGGGAAGAGGATCCGACGCAGAATGGTCCACTCAGAAAGCTGCAACACGCGGGCGACATTGAGGTAATCCTGCGGAATACGGCGTACCCCTTCGGCGGTGTTAATCACCATTGGCCAGATCGAACAGATAAAAATGGTCCAGCTGGAAGCCGGCTCTGCTTTCTGGAACAGCAGCAGGCCGATAGGCAGCCAGGCCAATGGGCTGACCGGGCGCAGCAGCGCAATCAGCGGGCTGAACATGCGTGAGAAAAAGGTGAAACGGCCAATCAGAAAACCGAGCGGGATACCGACTAACGCGGCCAGGCCAAAGCCCACCGCCACGCGCTGCAGGGAGGCAAGCACGTTCCAGCCGATCCCCATGTCGTTTGGTCCGTCGCGATAAAACGGATCGGCAAACAGGGTGATGGCAGAATCCAGCGTGCTCAGCGGCGTCGGAAAGCCTTTGCTGTTGATTGCCGCCAGTTGCCAGAGCACCACCAGCAGCCCCAGCCCCAGCAGCGCCGGAACGATACGCTGGAGCACATCGTTAATCCGGCGGGCAATCGCCGGAGGACGACGGCGAACCTGAACCGGTGGCAGGGTAATCACCTCGCCACTCACCGGCGTCTCGTGTTTTGCTTTCGTGCTGTGCAGATGCTGCATAATCAGGCCCCTTTACGGTGAATAGCGAAGCGGTTGGCATAGCCTTCAGGATCGGTACCGTTCCAGACGGTGCCGTCCATCAGGGTGCTACTGCGTAGTGGTGAAGTCGGTGTGGTAATGCCCCCCACCGCGGTGGCGGCATCCTGCCAGACCGCGGTCTGGTTAATGCGCTGCGCGATGCCCGCGTAGTCCGGCGAGGCTTTAAGCAAACCCCAGCGGCGGAACTGGGTTAAGAACCACATGCCGTCGGAGAGATACGGGTAGCTCACAGCCCCCTCGTTGAAGAAACGAATCGGATGCGCGTCCTGCCAGCGCGTGCCCACCCCGTTGTCGTACTCACCCAGCATCCGTCCGGTGAGGTACTGCTCTTTGGTGTTCAGCCATGCGCGACGCGAGAGGATCTGCGCCGTTTCACGTTTGTTTTCCGGTGAAGCGTCGATCCAGCGCGCGGCTTCCAGTACTGCGCTCACCAGCGCTCGCGCGGTGTGCGGATTTTTCTCCACCCAGTCGCGACGGGTACCGAGGATTTTTTCCGGGTGGTCAGCCCAGATAGACTGCGACGTTGCAGCGGTAAAACCGATGCGATCGTTAATGGCCCGGGCATTCCACGGCTCGCCGACGCAAAAGCCGACCATATTGCCAATACGCATGTTCATGACCATCTGCGGCGGCGGCACCACCACGGTGCGAACATCGTCAAACGGGTTAATGCCCGCACTGGCCAGCCAGTAATAGAGCCACATGGCGTGCGTGCCCGTCGGGAAGGTATGCGCGAAGGTGTACGTGCCCGGTGCCTGCTGACCAATCAGTTTCTTCAGCCCGTCGAGATCGCGAACGCCCTTCTCTGCCAGATCGGCAGAGAGCGTAATCGCCTGGCCGTTCTGGTTGAGGGTCATCAGATTCGCCATCTGCTGTGGCTTACCGGCGATCCCCAGTTCCAGTCCGTACAGCAGACCGTAAAGAATATGCGCCGCGTCCAGCTCCCCCGCGACTAACTTATCGCGCACGGCCGCCCAGCTCGCCTCTTTGGTGGGCACGATGGTAATGCCATGCTTTTTATCGAACCCTTTCAGCGCCGCGATGACCACCGGAGCGCAGTCGGTCAGCGGGATAAACCCGATGCGCACCGTCTCCTGCTCGGGTTTATCCGAGCCTGCCGCCCACGCGGCCTGCATGACACCCGGTAACAACATTGCACTGCTCGCCAGCACGCTGGCCTGCAAAAACCGCCGTCTCGACAAATCCGCCATGACCACTCCTGAAAAAAAGACAAAAAAAAGCGCCCGACAGTGCCGAAGCACCGCTGGACGCCTTTATCCCGAAGACTGATGCACCGCCGTTGGCGCACCGTCAAAATTGGTTACTGAATTAATGCAAAGCTAATGCCAGGTTTTAATGCCTTGTTTTTGTGGCTTTTGCCCCACTGGCTCTGCAAAAACGCACCTCAATCAGGCACAACGTGCCCACTGATTGTGCAGCTACTCCTTAGGAGTTAGCTGCCATAACCGCTTCACGGTGAGCAGCGCACGGGCGATATCCACCATGCGCTGATTCTTGTCCATCGCCATTTTGCGCAGCGCCGTCCACGCCTGTTCCTCACTCATATTGTGGTGGGTCATCAGCACGCTTTTGGCTTTATCAATGGTCTTGCGCTCTTCCAGCGTATCGCGCAGCGTCGCGAGCTGGCGGGAAAGCTGTTCTATTTCACGAGCCTGCTGGCGAACCAGCGGCAGCAAAGGTTTGTCCGGATAAAGCGCGAGCGGATCGTCATTCTCATCGGCACTTACCGGATGTTGAGGGTCATGATGGATACGCTCATCAACCGCCAGCATCAGGTCGGCGATAACCATCTCCTCCAGGGTGCGCAGGTGCTCAAGACGCGACGTTTGCAGGGCGAACCAGTTCAGCGCCGTATCGCCATTATCCGCAGCAGGCTGGCGGGTACAGGCCACACGCCGGAGTTGCTCCGTCTCGCGGTCGGGCTGGCAGTCCCGGGAAAAGGTGCTCTGCACATCCGCCGGGCTGTGGCTTAAAAAGATCTCAAAACAGGCCTGCTGCCCGTCAATGCGATCCACCAGCCTCTGGCGGGTGACATCATCAAAAAAACCCTGCGTGAAGCCGATAGCCCCCAGCGCCCGCTCTTGTCCCGCCAGCTCTTTGCCCTGCATCAGGCTGTACAGGGCAACAAAACGCCCCGCCAGTTGCGGATCGTCAATACTGTCGTTGAGCTGCGGCACGATACTGAGCAGATGGCGAAGCATGCGACAGTAATGTTCCATCGCCTGCGGGGCGGTAACGGTTTGTTGATTCACCCCTTCTCGCAGGGCGCGGAGTGATTCAAGGCTCTGCAACGCAGCGGCGATGCGCTCACATACGGCGCTGCCCGGCACTGGGGAGTGTTTATCCAGAATGCCATACAGTATAGTGAGATTTTCATCCACCAGCGCCCGGCTGGCTTTGCATTCGGGGGCATAGAGCTTACCCTGTGAGCAGAGCCAGACGTTTGATGCACCGCGCTCGCACTGTAGCATATGCACCAGTTGGCTAATGCCATTCACCAGTACGCCCAGCTGTGCCAGCTTGCTGAGCTGCTCCTGGCGCAACGCTTTTGCGCGCTGGAGCCATTCGGTTGCACCCGACGAATTGCCAGCCATTAATGTCATGCTTACTCTCCCGGATAACCCTACCTGGGAGAATCAAGCAATATTCGTGCCTTAATATAAACAGGAGTTAACATGCAGAAGATTGTGATCGTCGCCAACGGGGCGGCCTACGGCAGCGAATCCCTTTTTAATAGCCTGCGTCTGGCCATAGCATTGCGCGATAACGCGAGCGAGCTGGATCTGCGGATCTTTTTGATGTCCGACGCGGTCACCGCTGGCCTGAAAGGCCAAAAACCGGCAGAAGGCTACAACATTCAGCAGATGCTGGAGATCCTGACGGCGCAAAACGTGCCGGTTAAGCTCTGCAAAACCTGCACCGACGGGCGCGGTATCACCGGGCTGCCGCTGATTGACGGCGTGGAAATTGGCACACTTGTCGAGCTGGCCGAGTGGACGTTAGCCGCCGAAAAAGTATTAACTTTTTAATAATAAACCCGTAAAAATATTATTTTCTTATGGACGCGGTTTCAGCATCAAGTTTACCTGCGGGGTTGCCGATAGGCATGGAAACAACACAGCAGGTATTTCACTTATGTTCAGATCGATTCGTGCTCGCATCATTGCCGCGACGACAGGCTGTCTGGTCGTCGCCCTTCTTCTCAATACCGTCATTAATTTCCAGGTCACGCGCCAGGATAATCAGCAGTCGCAGCGTGACATTCTGACCAGCACCAGCGCCAGCCATAACATGGCGATTGCCGACTGGGTGAAAAGCAAAATGACGGTCATTACCTCCGCCCAGAGCGTGGCGCTGAGTGACGACCCGGTACCGGTCTTTAAACAACTCGCCCAGGCGGGAGGCTTCACCAACGTCTATGTGGGCTATGCCACTAAAACGGCGAAATTCTCTGAGCCTGCGGGCGTGCCTGCGGATTATGACCCGACCATTCGCCCCTGGTATCAGCAGGTGGTCAGCCAGGACGGACCGGTGGTGACCGCGCCTTACGTGGACGCCGGAACCGGAAAACTGGTGGTAACTTTTGCGGTACCGGTAAAAGAAAACGGGACCCTGAAAGCGGTGGTGGCGGGCGACGTGGCCATGGATAGCGTGGTGGCTAACGTGCGCGGCATTCACCCGACCCCGGCCAGCAGCGGGTTACTTCTGAACAGCGACGGCAGCGTTATCGCCGCCAACGATCCGGCCCTGACGTTAAAACCGTTTGCAGAGACCATTACCGGCACCGATTTAGCGACCCTGAAAAGCGGTGAACCGGTTGATGGCACATTTGACGGCGGTGATAAAACCCTCGTCGCCACGGCCGTTCCGGGAACAAACTGGATGCTGGTGGTCGCGCTCGACAATAACGACGCCACCTCCGGCATGCGCTCGCTGCTGAAAGCCTCGGCACTCTCGCTGGTGATCCTCGCCCTGCTGAGCGGCGCGCTTGTCCACATTCTTATTGCCCGCCTGCTCAAGCGATTGTCCGATATCCGCGACGCGATGCATAACATCGCCAACGGTACCAACGACCTCTCCCAGCGCCTGCCGGAGAGCGGTAACGACGAAGTGGCGCAAATCGCCCAGGCGTTTAACGCCTTTAGCGATAAGCTCTCGGTGGTGATGATCCAGCTGCGTGACGCCAGCGCCTCGGTGAAAAATGCCGCCCAGGAGATTGCGGCTGGCAATCAGGACCTCTCCGGGCGCACCGAGCAGGCAGCCTCCAGCCTGCGTGAAACCGCCAGCGCCGTAGAGCAGATCACCGCGTCGGTGACTCAGTCAAATGAGTCCGCGGCAGAAGCGAATGAACAGGCCAGTAAAGCCTCCGCTGCGGCCTCACGCGGCGGTGAGGTCGTCTCTCAGGCCATCAGCACCATGCAATCCATTGAAGTGGCTTCGGCAAAAATTGGCGATATCACCAGCGTGATTGACGGCATCGCCTTCCAGACCAATATCCTGGCGCTGAACGCCTCGGTGGAAGCGGCGCGCGCCGGTGAGCAGGGCCGCGGATTTGCCGTGGTGGCAGGCGAAGTGCGTAACCTGGCGAGCCGCAGCGCCCAGGCGGCGAAGGAGATCAAATCGCTTATCGACTCCACCACCGACAGCGTGGCAACCGGCTCCCGCTATGTACACCTGGCCGGGGAAAGCATGGATGAGATCCGCGCCAGCATCGGCAGCGTCTCGGGTATCATGCGTGAAATTTCCATCGCCACCAGCGAGCAGATGAAAGGCATCCATGAGATCAACCATGCTGTCACGCACCTCGACAGAATGGTGCAGCAGAACGCTGAACTGGTGGTGCAATCCGCCGCAGCCGCCAGCGCCCTGCAGAGCCAGGCGGGCGACCTTGCTGAAACTGCCGGACATTTCCGCATTTAATTTTCTTCTGGCGCGCCTTCACCGTGTAAATGCGCTCCAGCTGAATGCTTTCAGGTATTTTGTCATTTTTGTTTAAACGTTATGCCATTTTTTGATCAAAATCAGCATCCCGACGCTCCCCCTTTGGTGTTATGCCATGAGTGAATTGTGAACAACATCACGCTCGGAAATGGCAGCAGGGAGAGCGTTGTTTAAGACTACGGGGTAAATAAATGGCACTGGTAAAAACAAGTTTGAAACTGTTTGGCGGGGATACGGTAGTGGTGCGTTGTTCAGAGCGCTGCCGTATTCATTTGATGAGTGCGAAGGCACAAAAACAATCGCAGGCAGATATCCTGACCGTGCAGGATGATAAGGCGTGGCTAACCGTCCCTTATACCGGCACATGGGATGTCCTGATTGACAGCCATAGTCAGTCACTCGAACACTCAGTCAGCTACGTGGCCGCTTAAAAACAGACGCCCGGTCTGCACTCTCGCAGCCGGGCGTATTATCAGGCAAAACCCGGACGCAGCGGGTTATTCAGCGGATTTCCTTCCAGCAGTGCTTTCACCTTCGCTACCAGCTCATTCAGACACTCGTCCTGCATGCCGAGGCGCGTCAGTTCCTGATCGAGTGAAAACAGATACTGCGCGTTTGTGCCGAGCGGTCCACTGGCCGCCGCAATCAACGGCGCGATCACCTGCGTGCGGGTATCCGCTTCATACAGGGGATGGCGCGGATCCATAATAAACACCAGCGCGTTGACGGTGCGTCCGTCATCAAGTTCCAGCTTGCACCAGCTTGGCATATAGCAGCCGGTGATCATCTCGCGCTTCCAGAGCAGCGTCAGCTCCTCTTCGAGGGTGGCATCCGGCAGGCGATACGCCACCCCCGTGGTGCGTCCGCCCTCTTTCAGTGCAAGCATACGTCCCGGCTGACAGGCACTTCCGCGTCCGGCGGTTAATCGCAGACAAAATGCGCGATGCCACCCCGGGAGCGTACCTGTCGCCGATTCGACAAATTCCAGAGCCGGGTTCCACATCAGCGAACCGTAGCCAAAAATCCATACCGGGCCATCATCCGGGCGGCAGGCAAGCGTGGCAGCGAGCGATGCCGCACGTTGTTCAGCTGACCAGAGAAGCGATTCCTCAATAGCACCAAATGCCGTCTTACAATCTGCCTTCATTAAGAAATCACGCGTTAACACTTTACACCTCCGCCACTGCATGCTTCCTTGCGACATCTGTAATTCACCTTCCCGGCATTATCTACTGGTCATTTTGCCAGCAGTTGAATAACGATAAGCAATTCGCGGGCCAGTTGCAATACAACGGCAGTTCAACCGCCTGAAAAGTCAAAATGAAGGCAGCTTATTATTTTACGGCTATTTCTTTTTATGCCATTTATCATCGTCTCCTTTCTCGTAGTCATGTTTTACTGCCGCCCAGGCCACTTTATGCGCCGTCTCTTCCCGGCTGGCATCGTCCCGACGATCGTCTTTATCTTTGTATTGATCCCAGGCGCTGTTAAACGCCTCTTTATAGATATCCTGCGCATGTGCGGGCAGTACGTTTTGCACGTTATCGGGTAAATCGCGTTTCGTTTTATATGGCATCACTAACCTCTCTTTTGCTTAAAAACATAAGTGTGGGCGACGATGCTGCAAGCTGCCAGTCGTGGATCAATTTTGAAGAATTAATTAAGTTAATTACATGTTATTTAATATGTATTAATCAAAAATATGACATTATGGATATCAGGAGACTTAAAACAGGATTAGGGTAAAATTAAGTAAAATATAAAGGGTATTTAACAGAGATCTGTTAATGTAATGACCTCAAAATTCTATCTATAATTACAAGCACCTGCATTGATGGAGAAGCACATGACAGCAGCACACGAGGCGGTAAAAACCCGCCACAAGGAGACGTCGCTCATTTTCCCGGTTCTGGCACTGGCTGTGCTGCTCTTCTGGGGAAGCAGTCAGTCACTGCCAGTGGTGGTTGGTATCAATATTCTTGCGCTGGTAGGGATTTTAACCAGTGCCTTTAGCGTGGTTCGCCATGCCGATGTCCTGGCCCACCGTCTGGGCGAGCCGTATGGATCGTTAATTCTCAGCCTTTCCGTTGTGATTCTTGAGGTCAGCCTCATTTCCGCGCTGATGGCGACCGGCGACGCCGCACCAACCCTGATGCGCGATACGCTCTATTCCATCATTATGATTGTGACCGGTGGTCTGGTGGGCTTTTCACTGTTGCTGGGCGGCCGTAAGTTCGCCACCCAGTATATGAACCTGTTTGGCATTAAACAGTATTTGATCGCCCTGTTCCCGCTGGCGATTATCGTGCTGGTTTTCCCGATGGCGCTGCCGGGAGCAAACTTCTCTACCGGTCAGGCGCTGCTGGTCGCATTGATTTCCGCCGCCATGTACGGCGTGTTCCTGTTGATTCAGACCAAAACGCACCAGAGTCTGTTTGTGTACGAGCATGAAGACGACAGCGACGACGATGACCCGCACCATGGCAAACCATCTGCCCACAGCAGCGCGTGGCACACGGTTTGGCTGATCGTACATCTGATTGCGGTTATCGCCGTCACCAAGATGAACGCCAACCCGCTGGAGACACTGTTAACCGAGATGAATGCCCCGGTGGCGTTTACCGGCTTCCTGGTGGCGCTGCTGATCCTCTCGCCGGAAGGGCTGGGCGCGCTGAAAGCGGTGCTGAACAATCAGGTACAGCGCGCCATGAACCTGTTCTTCGGCTCGGTACTGGCGACCATTTCGCTTACCGTTCCGGTGGTGACGCTGATTGCCTTTATGACCGGTAACGAGCTGCAGTTTGCGCTGGGGGCGCCGGAGATGATTGTGATGGTTGCATCACTGCTGCTGTGTCAGATTTCGTTCTCAACCGGGCGCACCAATGTACTCAACGGCGCGGCGCATATGGCGCTGTTTGTGGCGTACTTAATGACAATTTTTGCGTAGCCTTTTTGCCCAGCGGCGCTTCGCTTGCAGGGCCTACGGGTTTTGTAGGCCGGGTAAGCGCAGCGCCACCCGGCAATATGTCCCATAAAAAAACCCGCCGAAGCGGGTTTTTTTATTAGTTGCTGGTATCCAGCTCGTCGAAGCTCTTCACCAGATCGTCAATCGCTTTGATCTGTTTCAGGAACGGCTCCAGTTTGTCCAGCGGCAGCGCGGATGGACCGTCGCATTTCGCATTCGCCGGATCCGGGTGCGCTTCAATGAACAGACCCGCCAGCCCGGTCGCCATACCGGCGCGCGCCAGTTCGGTCACCTGCGCACGACGGCCGCCAGACGCGGCACCAAACGGGTCGCGGCACTGCAGAGAGTGGGTCACGTCAAAGATCACCGGAGACTGGTTAGAGACGTTTTTCATCACGGTGAAGCCGAGCATATCCACAACCAGGTTGTCGTAACCGAAGTTGGAACCACGGTCGCACAGGATAACCTTGTCGTTGCCGCCTTCGATAAACTTATCGACGATGTTCCCCATCTGGCCAGGGCTCACGAACTGCGGCTTCTTCACGTTGATGACCGCACCGGTTTTGGCCATCGCTTCCACCAGGTCAGTCTGACGAGCCAGGAACGCTGGCAACTGAATAACGTCAACCACGTCAGCCACAGGCTGCGCCTGAGACGCCTCGTGAACGTCGGTGATCACTTTCACGCCAAAGGTCTGCTTCAGTTCCTGGAAAATTTTCATCCCCTCTTCCAGGCCCGGGCCACGGTAGGAGTGAATGGAAGAGCGGTTGGCTTTGTCAAAAGAGGCTTTAAACACGTACGGGATGCCCAGCTTCTGGGTCACGGTCACGTAGTGCTCGCAGATACGCATGGCGAGATCGCGGGATTCCAGCACGTTCATACCGCCAAACAGCACGAACGGCAGGTCGTTTGCCACGTTGATATCACCAATGCTAACCACTTTTTGTTTCATAGGATCGCCTTATTCAGGTGTGAATCGGAATTAAGATTAATGCAGTGTAATTTGTTTGTGCGAGATCGCGTTGATCTGCGCGCGAATCATTTCGCTGATCGGGTCTTCCGGGCATTGCTCGACGAAATAGCTTAAATCGTTCAGCGCCACATGCTCACAGTCGAGCTGGGCATAAATCAGCCCGCGGTCGCGAATTTCGTACGGGTCTTCCGGATTAAACTGCAGCAGCACTTCGCTGGCGCGCAAGGCCAGCTCCATCTGCCGCTCTTCCATCAGCGCAGATTTCAGCGTATCCAGCAGCTTGCGAATAACCTCGGCGTTATCGGCCTCGTCGAGATCTTCGTTAAAGAGCTCGGCCACCGGGCTGATATTACCTTTCAGCCAGACATCCAGCGTATGTTCATCCAGCGTATCGCCGTTAAACGGATTGATTAACCACATCTCCCCGTCCAGCCACTCGGCACGCAGGATCATCTGCGTCGGGAAAATGACCGGCACCAGTGGAATATCCAGACGGTGCGCGATCCACAGCAAAATAGAGCCCAGCGCAACGGCGCTGCCCTGACGATTTTTTAAGACCTGGTCCAGCCATAATGCGTCAGACAGGCGATACACGCCACGCGTGTCGCAGAAACCCCACTCGCCGTAGAAAAGCTCCAGCAGCTTTTCCAGTTGCCAGTCCTGCGGACGCGCCTGATTGATCTCTTCGCGCGCCAGGCTGACCAGACTCTCCAGCTCATCGTAGACATACTGCGACGTAAAATCGTCGCGAATCATCTCCGAAATCAGGATCATGCCATCGCAGAGCGGCACTTTATTAAATTCGAAATCGGCTAAGGACCTCATGACTTACCCCAGTAACGGTATTCTAGTGGTGGCGAGTTTAATGATGATGTACAGCACCACCAGACCCAGCAGAAAGGCGATAAACCCGACCTGCTGGCTGCGCGGACGACGACGTCCAGGCGCGATAAAACCCAAAACGATATATACCCATCATACTTCAAGCTGCATGCGCGTTGGCTGCGCTCGCTCACCTCAGTCACATAGTTAACTATGCTCCTGAGGACTCGCTCTCTTGCCGCCTTCATGCAACTCGAATTATTTTGGGTATAGATGATAACGCCAAACAGCTTTTCAGTCAGCCATGCGCCTTTATCAGTAAATGGCAGATAACCTGTTTTCACTGCCACTGCCCCAGCGTCAGACGCTCGTTACCGCCGTAGTCGCGGCAGGTCTCGACAGCAGCATAACCCGTCTGCCTGAAGAGCCCACGCACCGCCTCCCCCTGCGTCCAGCCATGCTCCACCAGCAGCCAGCCGCCGGGCAGGAGATGTTGTCGTGACGTTGTCACAATGTGTTCCAGATCGGCCAGCCCTGCATTACCTGCGACCAGCGCCGTCAGCGGTTCAAAGCGAACATCCCCCTGCGCAAGATGCGGGTCATGTTCGTCAATATAGGGCGGATTACTGACAATCATCGCGAACGTCTGCTTCTCCAGCGCACTGAACCAGCTGCTTTGCTGCACGGTCACATTAGTCACGCCCAGTCGCTCAACGTTACGCTGCGCAAGTGCCACCGCGTCGGGCATCACATCGACAGCCG
Organism: Enterobacter cloacae complex sp. 2022EL-00981; assembly: GCF_028737495.1. Classification (NCBI taxonomy): domain Bacteria; kingdom Pseudomonadati; phylum Pseudomonadota; class Gammaproteobacteria; order Enterobacterales; family Enterobacteriaceae; genus Enterobacter; species Enterobacter cloacae complex sp. 2022EL-00981. The sequence goes on along the minus strand of NZ_JAQZRK010000001.1, from coordinate 227,955 downwards.
TTACCGCGCAATCGGGCCGCTCGGTGGCGAGCGCCAGCGCGATTGCGCCAGTGCCCGTTCCGAGATCGAGAATGCGGCTGGCCACTGCGGGTAACCGCGCCAGCGCCTGCTCCACCAGACATTCGGTGTCGGGACGCGGGATCAGCGTCGCCGCTGAGACGAACAAGGGTAACGACCAGAACTCGCGCTCCCCGACCAGATGCGCCACCGGCTCGCCGGTTTTACGGCGGGCGAGCAGCGCGGCCAGTTGCGCTTCCTGCTCTACGGTCAGTTCGGTTTCACCGAAGGCCAGCAGATACGTGCGGGCTTTTCCCGTCACATATTCCAGCAAAATTTCGGCGTCGCGCTTCGGGCTTTCACTGTCAGGGAGCGCGCCGGTGGCCAGGCGTAACCAGCTCTGAAAATCCATTATTCCTGCTCGGACAATGCCGCCAGCTGGTCGGCCTGGTATTCCTGCACGATAGGCTCAATCAGCATATCGAGCTTGCCTTCCATCACCTCATCCAGACGGTATAACGTCAGGTTGATGCGGTGGTCGGTCACGCGGCCCTGCGGGAAGTTGTAGGTACGGTTACGGTCGCTACGATCGCCGCTGCCCAGCAGGTTACGACGGGTTGACGCTTCCGCCTGCTGCCGTTTTGCCATTTCCGCCGCGTGAATACGCGCACCCAGCACGGACAGCGCTTTGGCTTTGTTTTTATGCTGAGAACGTTCGTCCTGACACTCCACCACAATGCCGGTTGGCAGGTGGGTAATACGGATGGCGGAGTCGGTGGTGTTAACGTGCTGACCACCCGCCCCGGAAGAACGGAAGGTATCAATACGCAGATCGGCCGGGTTAATGTCTGGCAGTTCCGCTTCCGGCAGCTCTGGCATCACCGCAACCGTGCAGGCTGAAGTGTGAATACGGCCCTGCGACTCGGTCGCCGGTACACGCTGCACGCGATGGCCGCCGGACTCAAACTTGAGACGGCCGTACACGCCGTCACCGCTGATTTTGGCGATCACCTCTTTAAAACCGCCGTGCTCGCCTTCGTTGGCGCTCATGATCTCCACGCGCCAGCGACGCGATTCGGCGTAACGGCTGTACATGCGGAACAGGTCTCCGGCGAACAGTGCCGCCTCATCACCGCCCGTTCCGGCGCGGACTTCCACAAACGCATTACGCTCGTCGTCTGGATCTTTCGGCAGCAGAAGCACCTGCAGCTGTTGCTCCATCTCTTCTGAGCGCGCTTTGGCATCCTGCAGCTCTTCCTGCGCCATTTCGCGCATTTCAGGATCGTCGAGCATCATCTGCGCGGTTTCGATATCTTCCTGAACCTGTTGCCAGTCGGTAAAGCATTTTGAAACATCACTTAACTGCGCATATTCACGCGACAGTGCGCGAAAACGTTCTTGGTCCGCAATGGTCCCGGCATCGCCGAGCAGCGCCTGGACTTCTTCATGGCGCTCGTGCAGAGCTTCCAGTTTAGCGACGATAGAAGGCTTCATAGGCGTAAGTGCACCTTGTAATAGAAAATGGGTATAGAGCGCTATTCCAGCCCGAGGCTGTTGCGCAGAATAGTCAGGCGTTCATCGTCCCCGTCACGGGCAGCCTGCTGGAGTGATTTGGTTGGTGCATGGATCAAGCGATTGGTCAGTTTCCAGGCCAGATCCTGCATAATAGCGTGTGCGTCGCCGCCCTGTTCCAGAGCTGCTAACGCTTTGGCAGTCAGGTCATCACGCACCTGCTCCGCCTGACCGCGATATTCGCGGATGGTCTCGCTGACGCTTTGCGCGCGCAGCCAGGCCATAAATTCACTGGCTTCCTGCTCGACAATGGTTTCCGCCTGCACCGCTGCCGCTTTACGCTGGGCAAGGTTGTGCGAAATGATGCTTTGCAGATCATCCACGCTGTAGAGATAGGCGTTGGCCAGTTTGCCGACCTCCGGTTCGACATCACGCGGTACGGCGATATCCACCAGCAGCATTGGCTGATTACGACGGGATTTCAGCGCGCGCTCTACCATCCCTTTACCGATAATCGGCAGCGGGCTGGCCGTCGAGCTAATGATGATGTCCGCCTCTTTCAGACGTTCGTCGATCTCGCTCAGCGCAATCACCTCGGCCCCGACTTCGTCTGCCAGCACCTGCGCACGCTCGCGGGTGCGGTTAGCGATAACCATCTTTTTCACTTTATGCTCGCGCAGATGGCGCGCCACAAGCTCAATGGTTTCGCCCGCGCCGACCAGCATCACGGTGACGGTCGACAGGGATTCGAAAATTTGACGTGCAAGGGTACAGGCCGCGAACGCAACAGAAACCGCACTGGCACCAATGTCGGTTTCGGTTCGCACACGCTTCGCCACGGAGAATGACTTCTGGAACATACGCTCCAGCTCGCTGGCTTTCAGATGCCCTTTTTGCGAATCCGCAAACGCTTTTTTTACCTGACCGAGAATTTGCGGCTCGCCCAGCACCAGCGAATCCAGACCACTCGCGACACGCATAAGATGGCTCACCGCATCGTTATCCTGATGCCAGTACAGGCTCTTACGCAGCTCGTCTTCGTTGAGATTGTGGTAGTCGCATAACCAGCGGATCAGCGCTTCATGCAGGTTATCCTGCTCTTCCACGCTTAAGTAAAGCTCGGTACGGTTGCACGTCGAGAGCACCACCCCGCCCTGCACCATCGGTTGTGCAAGCAGGCTATCCAGCGCCAGGTCAAGCGTATCCGGCGAAAACGTGACGCGTTCTCGCAGCGAAACCGGGGCGGTTTTGTGGTTGATGCCGAGTGCTAATAGGGTCATGTTGAGCGGGAGTAGTACCAGCGTTAATAAGGTTAGCAAGACGCATCATACAGGATGCGCGAGATCAATAAAAGAGACTGCCCCCTTTCGGAGTAATAGGTTACTCAACGCTTTGAGATAATTTGAACGTAGACGGTGACACCCTTCAACGCTAGCATTAACAGTTATAACTGCAACGTATCTCAAGGATTTGTCCTCATTATGACCCGACTGATTCGCCTGCTGCCGCTGGCAGCACTGGTTCTGACCGCATGTTCTGTCACTCAACCAAAAGGCCCGGGCAAAAGCCCTGACTCACCACAGTGGCGTCAGCACCAGCAGGACGTACGTAATTTAAGTCAGTACCAGACCCGCGGCGCGTTTGCTTATCTCTCTGACGAACAAAAGGTTTATGCCCGCTTCTTCTGGCAGCAAACGGGGCAAGATAACTACCGCCTGCTGCTGCTGAACCCGTTGGGCAGTACCGAGCTGGAGCTTAACGCTAAGCCGGGTGAAGCGCAGATCACGGATAACAAAGGCCAGCACTACACCGCCACCGACGCGGAAGAGATGATTGGCAAACTAACCGGAATGCCTATCCCGCTGAACAGCCTGCGCCAGTGGATCCTGGGCCTGCCGGGTGACGCCACCGACTACACCCTGGACGATCAGTACCGTCTGAGCCAGGTGAACTACACGCAGAACGGTAAAACCTGGAAAGTAATGTACAGCGCCTATGACAGCAACAGTAAACCGTCGCTGCCATCGAATATGGAGCTGACGCAGGGTAGCCAGCGCATCAAGCTGAAAATGGACAACTGGATCGTTAAATGATGACCCACTGGCCCTCTCCGGCAAAACTTAACCTGTTTTTATATATCACCGGCCAACGTGCTGACGGGTATCACACCCTGCAGACGCTGTTTCAGTTTATCGATTATGGCGACACGCTCTCGATTGAGCTGCGTCAGGACGGGCAGATCTGTCTGCTGACGCCGGTGGAAGGCGTAGCGCATGAGGATAACCTGATCGTGCGCGCCGCGCGTCTGCTGATGAACGCAGCGGCTGACACCGGGCGCTTGCCCGCCGGGAGCGGTGCGGATATTCGCATTGAGAAGCGTCTGCCGATGGGCGGTGGGCTGGGTGGCGGTTCATCCAATGCCGCGACCGTCCTGGTCGCCCTGAATCATCACTGGGGCTGCGGATTGTCAACGGATGAACTGGCCGCGTTAGGGTTAACGCTGGGGGCGGATGTCCCGGTGTTTGTGCGCGGTCATGCAGCATTTGCTGAAGGGGTGGGTGAAATCCTCTCCCCGGTTGAACCGCCGGAAAAATGGTACCTCGTAGCCCATCCAGGCGTCAGCATTCCGACTCCGGTCATCTTCAAAGATCCTGAGCTGCCACGCAATACCCCGGCGCGGTCAATAGAAACGTTATTAAATTGTGAATTCAGCAACGATTGCGAGGTTATCGCAAGAAAACGTTTTCGCGAGGTTGATGCGGCGCTTTCCTGGCTGTTAGAATACGCGCCGTCGCGCCTGACTGGTACAGGGGCCTGTGTCTTTGCTGAATTTGACACCGAATCCGCCGCTCGTCAGGTGCTTGAGCAAGCGCCGGATTGGCTGCATGGTTTTGTAGCCCGCGGGATGAACATCTCCCCTCTACAGCAGACCATTCTGGCGCAGACTGAGTTTCGGTGACAACGTCACCCTGTTCCAGACGTTGCATCGCGCTCTTTAATACACCGCCTGGATAGCATTTCGCCTGGCCCCGCACAGTTTGCGGCGAACGCTATCCACCACTGGACGCATGCCTGAGGTTCTTCTCGTGCCTGATATGAAGCTTTTTGCTGGTAACGCCACCCCGGAACTAGCACAACGTATTGCCAACCGCCTGTACACTTCCCTCGGCGACGCCGCTGTAGGTCGCTTTAGCGACGGCGAAGTCAGCGTACAAATTAACGAAAATGTACGCGGTGGTGATATTTTCATCATCCAGTCCACCTGTGCTCCAACGAATGACAACCTGATGGAATTGGTTGTTATGGTCGATGCCCTGCGTCGCGCTTCTGCAGGCCGTATCACTGCTGTAATCCCTTACTTTGGCTATGCCCGCCAGGACCGTCGCGTCCGTTCCGCGCGTGTGCCAATCACCGCTAAAGTTGTCGCGGACTTCCTGTCCAGCGTTGGCGTTGACCGCGTACTGACCGTTGACCTGCACGCAGAGCAGATTCAGGGCTTCTTCGACGTCCCGGTTGATAACGTATTCGGCAGCCCAATCCTGCTGGAAGATATGCTGCAGCTGAACCTGGACAACCCGATTGTGGTTTCTCCGGACATCGGCGGCGTGGTACGTGCCCGTGCTATCGCTAAGCTGCTGAACGATACCGACATGGCAATCATCGACAAACGCCGTCCGCGCGCTAACGTTTCTCAGGTGATGCACATCATCGGTGACGTTGCTGGCCGTGACTGCGTGCTGGTTGACGACATGATCGATACCGGCGGTACGCTGTGTAAAGCCGCTGAAGCGCTAAAAGAGCGTGGTGCCAAGCGCGTGTTCGCGTACGCGACTCACCCGATCTTCTCCGGTAACGCGGTAAACAACCTCCGTAACTCCGTCATTGACGAAGTTGTGGTATGCGATACCATCCCACTGAGTGACGAGATCAAGGCACTGCCAAACGTGCGTACCCTGACCCTGTCCGGGATGCTGGCCGAAGCGATTCGTCGTATCAGCAACGAAGAATCCATCTCTGCAATGTTCGAACACTAATCGAACACGGCCGAAAAACCCGCTGCGGCGGGTTTTTTTGTTTCTGATATTTATTAATGCTCTAAATAATTCGGGTTGCAGGAAGGCGGCAAGTGAATGAATCCCAGTCACTTACTTAAGTAAGTGACTGGGATGAATGAACGCAGCCAACGCATCTGCAGCGCGAAGTATGACGAGCAATGATTAATGCCTCCTTCACCTGCCATTGATATGACAGATGATGCGCATACGGATGATAGATAATTGTGAAAAACATCACTTCCTCACATGTTCTGCCCTTTCGCGCCCTCATCGACGCATGCTGGAAAGAGAAATACACCTCGTCACGCTTTATCCGTGACCTGATTGCCGGGATCACCGTTGGTATTATCGCCATTCCGCTGGCCATGGCGCTGGCGATTGGCAGCGGCGTGGCTCCACAGTATGGCCTGTATACCTCGGCCGTCGCCGGGATCGTGATTGCCCTCACGGGCGGTTCGCGTTTCAGTGTGTCCGGCCCTACCGCTGCTTTTGTGGTGATCCTCTATCCGGTATCACAGCAGTTTGGTCTGGCAGGCCTGCTGGTTGCCACGCTCATGTCTGGCCTCTTTTTGATTCTCTTTGGCCTGGCCCGCTTTGGCCGGCTGATTGAATATATTCCCCTTTCCGTAACGCTGGGATTCACCTCCGGGATCGGCATCACCATCGGAACGATGCAAATTAAAGATTTCCTGGGGCTGCAGATGCCTCACGTTCCTGAGCACTATCTGCAGAAAGTGGGGGCACTGTTTATGGCACTGCCCACGGCCAACATAGGCGATGCCGCCATCGGGATCGTTACGCTGGGTACGCTCATCGTCTGGCCGCGCTTAGGCATTCGTCTGCCTGGCCACCTGCCCGCGTTGCTGCTGGGCTGCGCGGTGATGGCCATCGTCAACATGTTTGGTGGTCATGTCGCCACCATCGGCTCGCAGTTCCACTATGTTCTGGCGGACGGTTCTCAGGGCAGCGGTATTCCCCAACTGTTACCGCAGCTGGTTCTTCCCTGGGACATGCCCGGCTCCAGCTTTACCTTAAGCTGGGATTCGCTGCGCGCACTGCTGCCCGCCGCCTTTTCAATGGCGATGCTGGGGGCGATTGAATCTCTGCTCTGCGCCGTAGTGCTCGATGGCATGACCGGTACCAAGCACAAAGCCAACAGCGAGCTGGTCGGCCAGGGCTTAGGTAACCTCATCGCTCCGTTCTTCGGCGGTATTACAGCCACCGCGGCTATCGCCCGTTCTGCGGCCAACGTGCGCGCGGGTGCAACCTCACCGGTTTCAGCGGTTATCCACTCCCTGCTGGTGATCCTCGCGTTGCTGATCCTCGCGCCGCTGCTCTCCTGGCTGCCTCTCTCCGCCATGGCCGCCCTGCTGCTGATGGTGGCCTGGAACATGAGCGAAGCGCATAAGGTGGTGAACCTGCTGCGTCGCGCACCGAAAGACGACATCATCGTCATGCTGATCTGTATGTCGCTGACCGTGCTCTTCGATATGGTGATCGCCATCAGCGTCGGCATCGTGCTGGCCTCCCTGCTGTTTATGCGCCGGATCGCGCAGATGACGCGCCTTTCCCCGGTAAACGTGGAGGTGCCTGATGATGTGCTGGTGTTGCGGGTAATCGGTCCGCTGTTCTTCGCTGCGGCGGAAGGCCTGTTCAGCGATCTGGAATCCCGCATTGCGGGCAAACGGATTGTGGTGCTGAAATGGGATGCCGTACCGGTGCTGGACGCCGGTGGGCTGGACGCCTTCCAGCGCTTTGTAAAACGTCTGCCGGAAGGCTGTGAGCTGCGGGTGAGTAATCTGGAATTTCAGCCGCTGCGCACTATGGCGCGCGCTGGCGTGCAGCCGATCCCTGGCCGCCTTGCCTTCTATCCCAACCGCGACGCCGCGTTAGCGGATCTGTGATTCATCTGATGCGGAGAAACGTCTCTGCATCATTATCCCTATCGCCTGCTGGAGCCATTCAAGCACAGCAGGCGTCATCCACGTCCCTTTCATCAGATGCGGCTCCTGCTGCATAGCAGCGCGAAACTTTTGCTGCGTCTCAGGGTTTGTTCCTGCGTATGACTGGAACAACGCCAGCCAGGTTTCAGCCAGCTTTTGCGCCTCGTCAGAGGTGGGATCGAGATTTTCCCGCTGCGCCTGGTGCAGCTTCGCCACCAGCGGCGGCCACTCCATCATGCGGTCAAAGTAGTGTTTCTGGGTAAAAGCCATCTCATCGGCAGAGAGATATTTTTCCCAGATGACCAGCTTCGATTCGGCAAACGCCCGCGTGATGTAGTCGGTCATCTCTGCGGTGATGCCCGTTTGCTCACGCATTTGCGGTTCGACGCTGTGCATCTCGTTCAGCCGGGTGAGAAACTCCGGCTTGCCGGCAGTGTCCTGCTCCAGGCGCTCCATCCAGCGCGTCGCGAGATCCATCGCCCGCGGGTCAGAAACGGGTATGTGCTGTTCCAGCAGCGTGTTGGCCTCGGTAACCAGCCCTGACCATACAGCCGCCAGCGCATCTTTCTGCACCGCAAACGGCAGTTGCTGTAACTCTTCTTTGCTAAACCAGCGATCGTACATATTCATTAACTCCAGAGTCTGTAGCCAGGATTCCAGATCGGGCGTTTCATCGCCGGTAAGCCCGGTGCGCAAGTCCACCAGCCTGTCACGCAGCGTGTTAATGCTGCGCAGCTGTTTATCCAGCAAACTGATTTGCGCATCGAGGAGTTCCGTTAACGAAAGCGACTCCTGCTCCAGAAAATCCCTGATTTCAGCAAGCTCCAGCCCCGCTTTTGCCAGTGCCTGAATCATATGCAAGCGCTGTACATCCGCCAGATTATAAAGCCGGTAGCCTGCCGCGCTTCTGGCAGAAGGCAGCAATAACCCTGTTTGCTCATAGTGATGCAATGTGCGCACGGTGATCCCAGCGCGTTTTGCCAGTTTACCCACCTGAATCAACATAACTGCTCCTTTTATTTTGCCAGTGACGCCACTCTGGTGCCTTACGTTACGTGAGGGTCAACCCCTCAGGCAAAAAAAAACGACTCCATCTGGAGTCGTTTCAGTGTTCTTTATTCTATGCGCACTAGCTGTGCTTATGCTGGTCGCGGCGGCAGCGTTTGTCGTAATGGCGCACCCACCAGTATTTATCACACACTTCCTCATGACCGCTCACACGCGCCCCGGCGAGCCACAGTACCGCCCCCAGGAAGATGCTCAATACCGCACCATGCGCGAAGTATTGTGGGAGATCAAGCTGCGGCAATTGGTTTAAAATTGAATAACCCACACCGGCTACCATCACGAACAGCCCCAACCCCATCAGCACGTTACCGAGTAACGAAGCGTTTTTGCGTTTCATATGTCACCTCCGGAACTTTGGGTTGTAGGGAATAAGTCCCTATTCCTTGTGTGTAAAGTATAGACAACGCCACTTTTATGAGTTGCGTGAATGATCACAATTACAGATTACTCCCAAACAAAAATTTACAAATAACGCATTGAACAGCTTGAAATTCTAATTGTTCAAATAAGTAATTATTCGTATTTCGCTGTTAAGGTCGCAGAATTTTGTCAAGCGGCGCGCCAGACAGTAAACTACGCGCCAGATCTGGAACCCATTAGGAATTGAATCGTGACGATTAAACTGATTGTCGGCCTCGCCAACCCAGGCGCAGAGTACGCTGCAACCCGCCACAATGCCGGGGCCTGGTACGTTGATCTGCTGGCCGAACGGTTACGTGCTCCCCTGCGTGAAGAACCAAAATTCTACGGGTATACCTCACGTATCAATCTCGCCGGTGCGGATGTGCGCCTGCTGGTGCCTACCACCTTTATGAACCTGAGCGGCAAGGCCGTGGCGGCAATGGCAACGTTTTATCGCATCAATCCGGATGAGATTCTGGTTGCTCACGATGAGCTGGACCTGCCGCCAGGGGTGGCAAAGTTTAAACTGGGCGGCGGCCATGGCGGACACAACGGTCTGAAAGATATCATCAGTAAGCTGGGTAATAACCCGAATTTTCACCGTTTGCGCGTAGGAATCGGCCATCCGGGCGATAAAAACAAAGTTGTTGGTTTTGTGCTGGGTAAGCCCCCGGTTTCTGAGCAGAAACTGATTGATGAGGCGGTAGACGAAGCGGCGCGCTGCACTGAAATCTGGCTCAAAGATGGGTTAACCAAAGCGACAAACCGCTTACATGCTTTCAAAGCGCAATAATCTGCCCGATACGGCATTTTTACCGCGCGGTAGGCGGGTTACGTGTATAATAGGCGTAGTTATTTACTTTTCATCAGTCGGTTATCGTTAACGGATTGATTATCAAGATATTAAGGTGATTTAGAAATGGGATTCAAATGCGGTATCGTCGGTCTGCCAAACGTGGGCAAATCCACCCTGTTTAACGCGCTTACCAAAGCGGGTATCGAAGCGGCGAACTTCCCGTTCTGTACCATCGAACCTAACACTGGCGTTGTGCCAATGCCTGACCCGCGTCTGGACCAGCTCGCGGAAATCGTGAAGCCGCAGCGCATTCTGCCAACCACCATGGAGTTCGTGGACATCGCGGGCCTGGTGAAGGGTGCATCCAAAGGTGAAGGTCTGGGTAACCAGTTCCTGACCAACATCCGTGAAACCGAAGCGATCGGTCACGTGGTGCGTTGCTTCGAGAACGACAACATTATCCACGTAGCGGGCAAAGTAAACCCGGCGGAAGATATTGATGTCATCAACACCGAGCTGGCGCTGTCGGATCTGGATACCTGCGAACGTGCGATCCACCGTATCTCCAAAAAAGCCAAAGGTGGCGATAAAGACGCCAAAGCCGAATTAGCGGTGCTGGAAAAATGTCTGCCACAGCTGGAAAACGCAGGTATGCTGCGCTCACTGGACCTGAGCAAAGAAGAGAAAGAGCTTATCCGCTACCTGAGCTTCCTGACGCTGAAGCCAACCATGTACATTGCCAACGTGAACGAAGACGGTTTTGAAAATAACCCGTACCTCGATCAGGTTCGTGCTATCGCCGAGAAAGAAGGTTCTGTCGTTGTTCCGGTTTGTGCCGCTGTAGAATCCGATATCGCCGAGCTGGATGACGAAGAGCGTGACGAGTTCATGGCCGAGCTGGGTCTGGAAGAGCCAGGTCTGAACCGCGTTATCCGTGCAGGTTATGCCCTGCTCAACCTGCAGACCTACTTCACCGCTGGCGTGAAAGAAGTGCGTGCATGGACTATCCCTGTTGGCGCAACGGCTCCACAGGCTGCGGGCAAGATCCACACCGATTTCGAGAAAGGCTTTATCCGTGCGCAGACTATCGCGTTTGAAGACTTCATCACCTACAAGGGTGAGCAAGGCGCGAAAGAAGCTGGCAAGATGCGTGCTGAAGGGAAAGACTACATCGTTAAAGATGGCGATGTGATGAACTTCCTGTTTAACGTCTGAGTCGTTATGAATGAAAAAAATCCACGCTTTGGCGTGGATTTTTTTATTATTAGAAGTAATCGGCGGAATTATCTTTATATTATGGCTTTAGCGCCTAAATACACGGCACGGGAGAATAACCGTACTATGTTGTATTTATAAAAAAGTATCCTCAGGTGCCCTATCGAACAATTCACCTGCCATTTGGAAAATTCTATCGTGCTGGACCAGCTTGTTTTTCCACTCCAGCGGAATACCGGAATAACCATACAACGCACCTGCTATTTGTCCCGCCGTCGCCGCAACGCTGTCAGCGTCATCGGCAAGATTGGCAGCCAGCAGAATCGCATCCCGGAAATTATCAGTATTCCATACGGACCACATCGCGGCCTCAAGCGTATCGATTACATAACCACTTGAACGAATCTGATCGCGTTTTTTTTGCTTATACTCACCTGCGTTGATAATCATTACACGTGGTTGAAGCGGCATAACGTGCGGAGAAAAAACAAAATTTTTGTTGCTACCGTTAATCATATGCACAAGTAAATAACTTAAATACTGTGTGCTATTTATTGCTTCCGCGGCACCGTGTGTTGCGATACTTTGTTTTTTAGCTTCATAAAACGCTTTGCTTAATGATTTTCTAAAAAAAATAGAGACAGGTGCTTGTCTGATAATGGAAGCATTACCTGCAGTTTCTGGCGCAGTATTACCGCTCCACCCAGGACCAACAGTTAAATATTGCTCTAAAGCAAATCGAGTTGTATTACCTATATCAAAACAGATGCCATTTGAACTGTTATAACCATGCTGATACCATTCCAGAAGCTTATTCCTGAAGCATATAGTATCAGCATCACCTTTCTCAAGTAGAGTTTCCGCAAGACATAATGCCATGGATGTATCATCCGTCCATTCGCCTGCGCGGAGTCTAAATGGCCCACCACCTATCATATCCTTAACGTGTGCTCTGTCACGTGGTAGAAATTCAAGTGTGGTACCTACAGCATCTCCAACCGCAAGACCAATAAGCGCACCGACAGCACGATCCCGTGATTCCGCTAGTGAGATGTTACATGATGGTGTTACATCCCATTGTTTTTGAGCATCACTATTTGAGGATGATTCTAGGGGTTTATCATCATATGTATACTGCATCCTCCGCTGTACTGAAGCACTGCTAACGGGTAAGTATTGTCGATATTTATCCACGTACTTTAATAACGTATTTAAATCAGAGTGCAGATCGATCATTATAATTCCTTATACGTGAGCTCGGTTTTACCACCAGAATCAACGCGCTCAATAACTTCAAATTTGGTGCCAGGTTTAAAAAGTACTTCCGTTTCAGTTCCTTTATATTCGGAGAGAAAATCAATAGGCTTGCCCGTTTTACCATTAATCTTGATTGTGGTATCGCCGGAAAAAGGAACTTTCTGATCGGTACTCATAAATGCGGGATCAGAAACAACACGACCAACCTGGTTTTCCATTAGTACGTTTTCAGGTAACGTTGCCCCTCGGTATGTTATCCCCTCATAGGAAGGAAGCTTATCAAGAGCGTTGGTGGCATGATCCGCAAAAGCCTGAATTTCTGGTGTCAGTTCAGTCTGGCCTCTTAGCGCATTGTTAACCATCGGATAACCTTCATTCGTAGTATAACCGTAAAGAGCCCCTACTTCATCATCGGTTAGCAGGGAGGAGAGTCGTTTATCCCCTTGTTCAGCAAGTTGTCTTCCCCTTGTTACCCAAGTATTTGCAAGGTCTTTACCTACAGCCTCGGATAAACTCATTTTCGGTTTATTTAAAACTGTAGCGCCTAATGGATTTGCTTCAACAGGTTTAACTGCCGGTATTTTACCAGCACGCCACGCATCAAACCGTGCCCCGCCCTTCATGCCAGCCCCGCCGCCGATAACGGAGCCGATTAGCATCCCCCATTTCTGACCGTCGCTACCTTCGCCAAAAAGCATCCCACCCGCGTAACTACCAATAGTTCCACCGCCCATTGCACCGAGAGTGCTCAGAAGTGCAATTGCCGGACTGGCCAGCACCGCCACCGCTCCGGCACCAACGGCGAGCATCGTCCAGTTTACCCATTCAGGAATTTCAGGACTTATTTCATCGGTCTGGACCTTGCCTCCACCAATGATAACATTACGCGAACCCTGGCTAATCTCAGCGCTGCATGTCAGCTTATCGCCAGTGCGAGAAGCAGGAAAGTTGTTGATGTAAACCTTTATCGAACCTTCGGCAACCCGTTGCAGGCTGCCGCTGTGTTCGTCACACTCTCCAGCCGATAGATGAGCGCGGATAGCCTTTCGGCTGTTGATAAAAACATTGGGCGAACCTTCTTTCAACGTACCCGTAGTGTGACGCGGTGCCCATGACATACTTCCCAGGACCTCACCCAAACCACCGGCAGCACACGCCCCTGCGGCGACAGCAGAAACGGCTACCAGAGCGGTCCCACCGGTAACAACAACGGCAGCTGCTCCCAGAATTGCCCCACCTACAAGCCCAGCGATCATCCATCCTTTTGAGGCTGTATGAGCAATCTCGTCATCTACACGTGCGGCCAGACATTCGGACATGACTATTTGGCTCTCTGCGCCATCAGATACTTGCGGATCTGATCTGTTGAGTTAAGGTCGTCAGAACCTGAGACCTGGCGGCAAACAGAAAGCTGTGAAACTAAGTGGTGGGATTTTTCTGCAGAAAGGGTCCACAGCGCGTAACGAAGAGGCTGACTGCCCGGGACAGGCGCAATACTTAAAGGTGCCCCCTGCTTATCAAAAAGTAAATAGTGTCCCTCTTTCGCCCGCTGAAGCGAAAGATGCCCGTAAAGCTCCTGAATGTTTTTAAACACGCTGAGTATCTTACTCTCGCTATCAAGTGCAAAAAATGGCCCCTCTGTGTTGGCCTCAAGCATGTCTCTGGTTTCGGTCGGAGCTGGCTTATGGAACTTGATACTGCGGATAATTGCTTGATATTGATTGTGATAATAATCGCTAAACTCACCAGGACAGGTACCGATGTAACACACCATTTTTCGCCCAGCGGGATGCTCGTCCATTAAAATAATGGTCTGCTTCTGAAAAACGGTCGTACCATCATTTTTAAAATGATAAAAAAGCTCCGCAGCCGCGTGATTATCAACAGTGGTCATATGCGAGGACGTCAGGTTAAAATCTGGTACGGTAATTTCTAACTCACGCACCAGACGAGTTGCCACATCATGCACACTCTCATCTTTTTTTACACTGGCACGAGAAACAACGAAGGTAAACTCACTGGCACCATTTTCGCTCAGGGTAAATAAATTCATGGTTCTGTCTTTATATACATCTGGTAACGCCAGGGTAGCTTCCTGGAGAATATATTCAGCCATTTGAGTTACTCTTATTTGTTGGCATTAATAACAAAAAAACCATCCACTTCCTGCTGAATTGCCGTCTGGTGGGATGCCCCTGGTGCATCAATGGCATTGCTGCCATCAGCAGGGTTAAGATGCAATTCCCCGGAAAGCGTGTTTATTTGTGCACTCTGTTTTGCGGTAAAGTTAAAGTTATTGCCAATGATGTTCACGCTCCCGTCTTTTGATAATTCGATGGCGCTTTCACCACACTCCAGCCTCAACGTATTGCCCGCTGAAATAATAAAGTTATTAACAACTTTATCGCTGCGACTGTTGCCCGTCAGGCAAACCACATCTCCTTTAACCCCTGCCTTCTGATTTTTTGCCACCCGTAAGGTTTCATCCTCTCCCACAAATTGGGTTCGATTTTTTTCCGTGGCATGCGATTCATCATTTTTGACGTTGATATCGAGATTGCGCTCGGCCTGAATCCACACCTGTTCCGCACCCGCCTTGTCCTCAAACCGCAGGGCGTTGGCGTTATCCACGGAGCCATCTTTCGTGCGGCTCATAAAGCCCATCTGCGTCGCCGCTGCCGGCAGCGCCCACGGTGGCATGCTGGCATCGTTGTACACGCGCCCGGTAATAATCGGACGGTCCGGGTCACCGTTGATAAAGTCCACCACAACCTCATCGCCCACGCGCGGGATCTGCACCCCGCCGTAGCCCTGGCCCGCCCATGCGCTCGACACACGCACCCAGCAGGAGCTGGTGTCGTCCCCTTTTGCCAGACGGTCCCAGTGGAATTTCACCTTCACGCGGCCATATTTGTCCGTCCAAATGCTCTCTCCCTGTGGCCCGACAACCTTCGCCGTCTGCGGGCCGTAGGTACGCGGCCATGCCGTGCTCTGCGCCGGACGGAACGACACCGACGCCGGGATAACCGTGAAATCGATGCGGTGGATGGTTTCACCTTCGCCGCTGGCATAGCGGTTCTCTTCCAGATGATACCCGGCCGCCGTCACCAGATAGTCACCGTTATCGCTGAAGAACGGTGCATTGGTCAGGGTGAAGGTGTGACCCGGCGCAATACCCGCTGCCGTGGCGGTGGCCTGAATCTGCTGATGCTCCACCTGCCAGCGCTCCTGGCGAATGCGGGCGTAGAACTCCGCATGCCCGGTCTCCACAAAGCGCCCCGGCCAGTCGTACACGTCAATGCTGCCCGGTGTCGGTGACGCCGGGTTCTGCTGCGCCTGGAACAGCCACGCGTTCGGCTTGCGGAAGTCGTAGTCGTCGAGGCTGTAAATGCCCGGCGTGACGCTGTCCTCCAGCGCCCACTGGCTGATGCCCTCTTCGTCCGTGCTGCCGCCGGACGGCGTCTGGTGATAGGGGATGACCTCGTAGCCGCTGAAGGGCTGATGCTGCGTCGCGGCGTCGGTGAGCACCAGGGTGTGTTTGTCGGCCTCGTGGCTGAAGTAATACGCGATTCCCTCCAGCTCCATCAGGCGGCTGATAAAGTCCAGGCTCGACTCCTGATACTGGACGCAGTAGTCCCATACCCGGTAGCTGCCGGTAAGCTTATCTTCCACGTTGACCTGATGCTCGCCCAGCAGGGTTTTCACAATCTGCGGCACCGTCTGGCCCTGGAAGATACGCAGGTTACGGTCGCGCTTCATCGGCCACAGGTCCGGCTCCACCATCAGCTGGTACACCGCATAGCGCGTGCCCGTCAGCTCAACGGCGCTCACCGCCACACGCGTGACTTTGCCGTTGATGTAGCGCGGGGTAAGCAGGTTCTGGGTCGGGATGGTCACCGTGACCGGCTGGCCCAGCAGTTTGCTGCGGTCGATACGCGCATCCGTGCCGAGCAGGGTCAGCGTCAGGGCGAACGACTCGGACATCGCCTCACGGCCGGAGAGTTTCCAGAAGAGCAGCCCCTCGACGGGGAGCTGAACGGTAATTCGGTTGAGCATAATCGTTATTCCATATGGCTTATGCGACACAAATGATTACGTCAGTAGATCTGACATGCTGAATACTATTCTGATTCAGCCGACTTATTTATGGCGGATTGACTTTTTATGAGATAAATAAGTGAACCTATCTTTACTATTTCAGACAGGACAAGAAGAGAGATATTTACTTTTAAACCACCCCATCCTAATCCACCTGCAATCATAGGAAAAAAAGGTACTGAGCTTCGTAAAGTGATAATGCGCAAAACCTCAAGCGCCAATGAAAATTTGACAGCATAATGCTTTTTCTTGAAAAAAAACCACGCAGAAAAAAGCAATACCAGCGGTATCAACACATAAACAAGGTAATACGTCCCCTGCAACGTATCATCTACCCCTCCGAACCATGTCATGTACACTAGCAAAGCCAGATTCACTAATGCTGAAACCCAGTTTCCACCCAGAAAACTCCAAGAATCAATGGCGTAATACACAGCCCCAATGACATCCATGCCCCCCCAAAAGTAGAATATTTTTTCTCTCGCAGTCATACTGGGCACCAACGTATTTTAAATTTCGCAAAAAAAAAATTATTTCCAGCAATCAACGCAAGCCATTTAAACTACGTTCTGTTTGCCTGTTGCTCATCACATAGAGCATAGAATATAATTTCAGACACTCAGATAAAATAAACAACCCTAAATTCAGCCAAATGCTTGATATTCCAAACACGGTTACTAACAGAGGAAATAGTGTTACCGAACATCTGAAAGAAATAAGCCGCAAAACCTCTTGGATAATCGCAAACTTAATCGCATATGTTTTTCTTTTAAAGAAAAACCAGGCCGAAGCAAATAGCGAAAGTAAGAGAAGCAAATCCAAAATAAAAAAAAGCAATACCAGAGCGCTATAACCACCGCTTGCAACATCGCTGGAAAGGCCACTAAACGCCACGATATCAGAAATAAATGGAATTCTATCCTGTCGAATTGTATTCACACAATAAAGCATGACTGCCAGGACATCCATACATCCCCAGAAATACCATAATTTATTTTTTAAATTCATAATCTTCTTCTCTGACTCCCGGTATCCATTGCCATGATTTACCACTTACAGCCCAGGCATCATCCCCTTCCTGATACTTTTGATAAATCGATCGTGCTTCACCATACCGCCTGATTACAGATTTTTCCGATATTAAGGCACGAGAAACACTATCCAAATCAGCAGGTAAAGGCGTCCAATGTTGAATTTTATCACGTGACGTATTCATATAATCTTTACCGTCAGATCCAAAAACTCGCCCCTCATCCCCCATACTCGTCAGTCGGTTTATCGCCATAATCAGAACATTTTTTGTGCCATGATAATCATTGTCTACCGTCTTCCAATATCCAGGCCCATATTGAGCCGTGGCGGGAACAAACGTATCTCTCGTTGGAGAAGGTTTTCCGAACAGAGCCACATTATGGCGATAGCGTTCGATGATGTAATTTACAAAAGCCGAGTTGTACATCGCCGGATCAACACAAAATAAATCACCCGATTCAGCGATGAAAAAAGGGTAAGTGGATTTTGTGCGTTGGCGTTGAGCAATTAAAACCACTTCCCCTGAGTCAATTAATCGCTCAATCTTATTCAGGTTCTGAGCATATAGCGGATCGAATACCGCATTAGGGTTAAATTCGAAGCGATGTCGTAAACTCAGGCCGTCTATGCTGTGAAATGGATTCGATACTCCACGAACCACGACAAATTCACGACCTACATCGCTCCGTGCATACACAGGAGAGACAATCTTTTCGAATTCCTTTGGATGAAGTCTTTGGCTTCTAAGATCGTACACTTCCATAACATCTCCTGTTTATATTCCTACGGATTCAACAGCCAGGTGCCAGGCTTCACGATATCCAGCGTCTGGCTACGGGTTCTGCCGTTGCCCTGCAGTTCAATGCTCACCTCACCCGCTGGCAGCTTGAGTGATGCATAACCGTTGTTCGCCGGACGCAGCGCTTTCGGCTCGCCGTTCACTTTCAACGTCTCTCCGTCAAGAATGCGAATGTAGACCAGAGCAATCGGGCTGGCTTCAACCGGTGGCGGCGTCGGTTGCGCTGTCGCAGGCGTTGCCGCTTGTTCGCTCACCTTCGCGGTCTCCGGTTTGACATCTGGCGCGTTCGATGCGGTTTCCGTCGTGCGGGATGCTTCCGGCGCTTGCGCAGCCTGCTCTGGTGCATCGTGGCCGCCGCTGAACAGCATCGCGCCAGCGACCACCCCGACCAGCACACCCGCGGCAACCATCCCGGGGATCTTGTAACGACGCCAGTCAAACGCCGAAGCAGGTGCCTCTTCTTCCACCGGCACCAGCATGGTGCCCGGTTTTTTAGCAGTCAGCACGTCATCGATACCGGCGACCGGCATCTCGATTAACGCCGCGAACTCATCAATAGACTGCGGACGGTCTTCCATGTGCAACGCCAGGGCACGGTCAATAGCCTGCAACAGCGACAGGGAGTACCCCTGCGGCTGGATTTCCGCCAGCGGTTTGCAGGTATCCTGAATGGAACGCACCACGCTGACCGGCGGCGGTGAGCCCACGATCAGGGTGCGCAGCACCGCGCCGAGGGCATAGATATCCGTCCACGGTCCCTGCTCGCTTTCGTTGTCGTCGGTGTACTGCTCGATAGGCGCAAAACCCGGACGCAGCATGGTTTCGGTTTCGTCAGAGAGGTTACCGATAGTGCGACGCGCGGAGCCGAAGTCCAGCAGCACCGGCAGGCCGTTATCCTGGATCTGGATGTTATCCAGCGAAATATCGCGGTGCAGATAGCCCTCGTCATGGATGGTCTTGATTGCGCCAAACAGCATCGGCAGCGTACGACGGATCCATGCCTCGTTAATCAGCTCCGGCTTCTCTTCGCGCAGGCGAGAAAGCGTGGTGCCGCTGTAAAACAGCGTCCCCATGTAGGCCGTATCGTTTTGCACCCAGAAGCGCAACACGTGCAGCAGGTTCGGATGGTTGAAGCGCGCCAGCAGGCGGGCTTCCTGAATGAAGCTGTTCAGCCCCGCCGAAAACGCTTTGCCAAAGCGTTCGCTGCGCAGTACCAGCGTCATGTCGTCGCCGCGCACGGCGAGCGAGGAAGGCATAAATTCTTTGATAGCGATAGTGCGTTCGAGCTGGTGATCCCAGGCGCGATAGACGATGCCGAATCCGCCGCCGCCAATCACCTCTTTAATTTCAAACTCGTTGAAGCGATACCCGACCGGGAGCGCGTTTGGGACAGTCCGATTGTTATCATTATCCGTCATCTTTTACAGTTCTCTTGATGATTATTACGCGGCAAACTGACAGTGAAACTCGCCCTGCTCGCAGGTGACATGCAGACGTCGGTACTGCTCGTCGCTGCGGCTGGCGGTAAGTAATATCTGACTCATCTGAGGCAGCAAGGTGTTGGTCAGGATCGCATCCACCATACGTCCACCTGATTCCACCTCGGTACAGCGTTGAACAATCTGTTCTACAACGCTGTCATCAAACTCGGAAATAATATTGTGATTCTCTTCCAGGCGACGCTGAATGCGTTTGAGCTGCAGGCGAACAATCTGCCCCAGCATCGCGTCGCTCAGCGGATAGTACGGCACCACCAGCAACCGGCCCAGCAGCGCCGGTGGGAACACCTCCAGCAGCGGCTGGCGCAGCGCCCCGCTTAACGCCTCCGGCTCCGGCATCAGTTCCGGATCGGCACACATGGCGCTGATAAGCTCGGTCCCGACGTTAGACGTCAGAATAATAATCGTATTACGGAAATCAATGTGACGACCTTCGCCGTCCTCCATCCAGCCTTTGTCAAAGACCTGGAAGAAGATCTCATGTACGTCCGGGTGCGCTTTTTCGATTTCGTCCAGCAGCACCACGCTGTAAGGACGGCGACGGACGGCCTCGGTTAACACCCCGCCTTCACCATAACCGACGTATCCCGGCGGTGCACCTTTTAAGGTTGAAACCGTATGCGCTTCCTGGAATTCACTCATATTAATGGTGATGACGTTCTGTTCGCCACCGTACAGCGACTCCGCCAGCGCCAGCGCGGTTTCGGTTTTCCCCACGCCGGACGGACCGCAGAGCATAAACACGCCGACCGGCTTGTTCGGATCGTCGAGTTTCGCCCGGGAGGTTTTCACCCGGCGGGCAATCAGATCCAGACCGTGACGCTGGCCAATCACCCGCTGGTTCAGCGTGTCGGCGAGGTTCAGTACCGCATCAATCTCGTTTTTCACCATCCGGCCCAGCGGGATGCCGGTCCAGTCAGAGACTACGGCCGCCACCACGTTTTCATCCACAGCGGCAAACAGCAGCGGTTCATCACCCTGTAAGGCGTTCAGCGCCTGCTGCTGCTCTGCCAGTTGGCTGCGCAGCTCAGCGGTATCCTCATCGCCCGCCGCAAACAGTGCGGCACGCAGGCGAATGATCTCCTGCACCAGGCTACGCTCGTCTTCCCAGCGCCGGGCCAGGGCCTCACGTTTCGCCTCATACGCGTCACGCTCTGCGGTTAATGCCGTGACGCGCTCAGATTCCCCTGCACCGACGCGCGCTTCGCGCTCCGCTATCTCAATTTCTACGTCCAGCGCCGCAAGATGGCGCAGGCAATCTTCCAGCTGCGCCGGAGGTGCACTCTGGCTCACCGCCACGCGGGCGCAGGCCGTATCCAGCAGCGCAACGGCTTTATCCGGCAGTTGACGGGCCGGAATGTAGCGATGCGAAAGCTTCACGGCTGCGCTAACCGCTTCGTCGAGCAGTAAGACCTGGTGGTGGGTCTCCAGCGGCGACACGGTGCTGCGCAACATCAGAACCGCTTTGGCCTCATCGGGTTCATGTACCTGCACCGTCTGGAAGCGACGGGTCAGCGCCGGATCTTTCTCGATGTATTTTTTGTATTCCGCCCAGGTGGTGGCGCCAATGGTACGCAGTTGTCCACGCGCCAGCGCTGGCTTCAGCAGGTTGGCGGCATCACCGGTGCCCTGCTGACCGCCCGCACCGATCAGGGTGTGGATTTCATCGATAAACAGAATGACTGGCGTGGCGCTGGACTGCACTTCATTGATTAATGCCTGCAGACGGGCTTCGAACTCGCCTTTCATCCCGGCACCGGCCTGCAGCATGCCGATATCCAGCAGCCACAGCTGAATGTTTTGCAGCGGCTCCGGCACATCGCCGTCGGCGATGCGCAGCGCCAGCCCTTCCACCACTGCCGTTTTTCCGACGCCGGCTTCCCCGGTCAGCAGCGGGTTGTTCTGGCGGCGACGCATCAGGATATCGATCATCTGGCGGATCTCTTCATCGCGCCCAACCACCGGGTCAATTTTGCCTTCACGGGCACGGGCGGTCAGGTCCTGACCATACTGGGCCAGCGTTCCCTGGGCAGCAGGCACCGAACCGGCTGGCGCATCCACTGCGGCAGCGGCCTGCTGCGTCTCTTTGCTGTTGGCACAGATAGTATCGAACTGCTCAATCAGCACCTCGACGTTAAGACGGGTAAACTGCGCCGAGATGCTCTTCAGCACGTTCGCCAGATTCCAGGTTTTCAGAATGCCGATCAGCAGATGGCCACCGCGGATACGGCTGACGCCAAACTTCAGCGATCCATAGACCCAGGCGCGCTCGACGGCGCTGTCGATATGTTCGGAGAGATCGGAAACCGAACTGGCTCCGCGCGGCAGGGCATCGAGCGCCGCCACGATATCGCGCGTCAGCTGCTGTTCGTCGAGGGCAAAATGACGGATCACCTGTTGCAGATCGCCATCCTGCTGCTGCATCAACTGATGCAGCCAGTGCACCAGCTCGACGTAGGGGTTGCCGCGCAGCTTGCAGAACGCGGTGGCGCTTTCCAGAGAGGTAAATAACAGCGTATCCAGTTTGCCGAAAAGCACGGCACGGCTAATTTCTGACATGTTAGTTTCCATTAACAATGATTCGGTATACGGAAGGATTACCGCTCTGCGCGATACACCAGATCGCCACGCGGGACAGGCTGCGGCTGAAGGCCCAGCCAGGTGTTATACCCCAATCGCCCGGTGCTGCCGAGCGTGGCGCCCTGCACGGCGTCAGCGCGCAGGATCACCCGTGTTTCCCATTCAAATTCCACCCCTGCGTACTGGCGTACCCAGTCCCGCAGTTCGGTTACCCATGCTTCACCGGGCAAAAACCGGTTGTACTCTTCCGCGCTGAGTGGGCCAATCTCGATGCGAAATTTATGCTGCACGTCGCGGACCGCCACGCCCAGAAACGCAGATTCGCCCATCCGCGGCACGCGGCGTCCTGCTCCCAGCTGCGCCTGCTCGCGCGGTGAAAGCGGCATCCACTGCGGTACGTTGGCGATCAGTTTGACCGGGGCTTTAAAATAGTTACGCAGGATTTTTTCCAGACCCTCAGGATCCCGTCCGTGGCGGGTCAGGTGTCCGGCGTGGGTAAAGCGGGCATGGGCGCTCAGGCTGCCTTTGTCCATCTGGCCGGGCTGCCCCATACCAATCAACGACGCCAGATATCCCTCAAAACGTTTATTGTCGGCGCGGTCGAGGGAGACGGCAGGCTGCGCATCGGCCCAGGCGCGATAAAACAGCAGCGTCAGACGATGATGGAACAGATCGGCAAACGCGCTCAGGCTGGTGTCCTGATGATGATGGATCCGCTCGCGGGCGTACTCGGTCATGTGAACCGGCAGCGGCCCGTTAGGACCAAACAGGCCGAAGCTCAGAATGGAGACCTCGTGCAGCCCGTTGCCTTCGCGCTGGCGTACCTGCGCCACCGTCGAAGGTGCAAAACTCATCGACGGCTGCTGGCCCAGGCGTAGCGGCTCGAATTTTGGCAGCGGCGCACGCCCCAGTGGGTAGCGTTCCCCGCCCTGAGCATCAATGCGCCTTAACAGCTGGAACAGATCGTAGCGCCATGGCGTCTCGCGAACCCCGCGCCAGAAACTGTCCGGCAGCGGCGTCAGACGATGGACCTTCAGTGGCGCAGTGACTACGTCGCTCATACCAGTGCCCTTTTGCCCATACGCGGCGCCCAGTAGCCAATCTCGCCGCGCTGCTGACTTTTCAGGGTGAATTCCGTGAAGCTGTTGATCGACACCAGACGGGCAAACAGCCGCTCCAGCACGCTACCGAAAAGCCAGGGACTGGCACCGGAAAACGCACGTTCATCCACCGTCAGGGTAATGCCGATGCCACGGGCGAAGACGACCGGTCCCGGCTCGGGCACGCGGCGGTGAACCGGCTCCAGCACGCAGTGACGAACCCCTTCTACCTGACGCGCAACCGGCGTCTCCGCGAGATTAGCGTACAGCCCTAACAGCTGACGCAGCGCGGCGGCGCCCTCTTCGTTTTCACTGTCCATCAGGCTGAGGTAGTTCATCTGTAGCTGGCTGATCAACCGCCAGGTGCTGAACCCTTCTGCCAGTGCCGGACGCGGCGGCGTCGGCCCCTTACGCAAGGTCAGCGACTTCACCGGCATGGAGTCAGCCATAATGAACTGTCCCAGCTCCTGCTGCAGCATCAGCGGCAGATCCCGGCTGGTGCACAGCACCTCGGCGGAGATGTAGCGCAGGTTCTCCTGCCAGGGCGCATGCTGCTCATCCACCAGCGAGACAAAGACCTCCGAGCCAATGTAGCCGGTGCGGGTGCCGTAACGCAGGGCATGCTCAGAGAGCACGCGTTGTTCCCGGCGCAGGGAAAAGTAGGCCCCGTAGTTGCCCGCATCACCGCTCCAGGTGCTCCAGAACGGACGAAACGTCTGGTCGTCGCGCTGACCATCCGCGCTGCCGTATATCTTGTTTACCGCGTAAATTTCATAATCCAGCGGGCGGATGTTATCCACCACCAGATGATATTCATGCTGGCCTTCGCTCAGCTTCTGACGCGCCGCTACCTTCGGGAACAGGTTGATCACCGGCGTGCAGTGCAGGGCCAGATGGCTGGCATCGACAACGCGCTCCAGCTGTTCATCGGTTTTATCCAGCAGAATGAAGATATCGAAGGCTTTTTCGTTTTCGCAGCGCTGGATCAGTTTGCTCAGCCCGCTCAGGCTGATGAAGCGGAAACGGGCCGGAAAAGCAAAGTACTCCTGCAGCAGACGGTAGCCGTCAAAGTTGCGCAGATCGTCCGGGAGTAGCGACTGATCCGCGTCAAACCCTTCCTGACGCAGGGCATCAGACGCCAGCACATCACGCTGCGGATGTTTGCTGACGGTCTGGCAGACCACCCCGACATGGTGCTCCATTACCAGCTCCAGCAGCTTTAACGCCTCGATATCCGGGCCGCTAAGGAAAAACTCCAGCCGGTCAAAATCAAGGTGGCCGAGGTTTTGCGGACCGTCGCAGGCAATGCGGATCCGTAAGGCGCTGCTGATCCCCTGCTGGCCCAGACCAAGCTGTGTCAGGGGCAGGTCGGCAGGCACACCGCCCAGCTCAACCTTGTCGATTTTCAGCGGCAGCAGGTTCACCTCATGCGCCGTGGTGTAGCTGCAGGTCACGCCGGTTTTCTTCAGCGCCAGGCTGTCCATCATTGTGCCGCGCGGCACGATAAAACCGTTGCTCAAATCGCCACGGCTGCTGTCAGGCTGAATTTCAGCAATCGCCATGGACGGAGTGGGCGCGAGATAGTTAGGCGCAATCATCTCCAGCAAGCGCTGGGAGAAGCGCGGAAACTCCGCGTCCATTTTCATCTGCACGCGCGAGGTCAGAAAGGCAAAGCCCTCCATCAGTCGTTCGGTGTACGGATCCGCCACTTCGATGCCGCGCATGCCCAGCCGTCCGGCCACTTTGGGATAGCGCTCGGCAAATTCGGCGCCCATCTCACGCAGATAGGCCAGCTCACGGTTGTAATATTCGAGCAGTTTACTTTCCACGATCACCCCGCATCTTTCAGTTCAAAGTGGCCGTTTTCCAGATCGACATCGGTGCGAAACAGAAACTCCAGCGGGTACGGCACACACCACAAACGCCCTTTTATCTCGATGGAGAGCACGTTGTGCAGATCCAGCGAGGAGGTGTCCGACACACAGCGGACCTGCAGCCCCTGGGGCAAAATGCGGGGTTCAAAGTTGACAATGGCCTCAGTGAGTTTGCGCTGAATGTCGTGCCATTCGATATCCGACATGCGCTTTCCAGCCAGCGGCGCAACGCCAAAATTCACTACCGAACGACTTACGTGTGGCAGCATGCTCAAATCGCCGGAGGCGTCGTGATTGATGGTATTAAACAGCCACTGCAGATCCCGCAGCACGTTGCGACGCAGCGCGGCATGGGTGATCAGGTTGCTGTTGGCCGACTCGCGCTTTTTCTCCGGGTCGTTATCGGTGAGGCGATCGAGCAGCGAGGGCTGCATTTTATCGCGCGCCCCCACCTTCTCCTGCTTACTGCGGGCTTGCCAGCCGCTGCGCAGCAGATCGCCTTCGCCAGCAGGATTACTCATGGGCTCCATCCGTTGCAAAAGTAACGAGACTCAGCGACAGCAGCGGGCTTTCGCTTTGCTCGCTGAGCCAGGCTTTCTGCCCCAACCCTTCATACAGAGTGCCGTCATCATCGAGCGGCAGCCACTCGGTGGTGCGTGCGAGTTTAACGGCGTCAGAGGCATCGGCGGCAAAAGGATAACGCGCCGGGATCTGACACACCTGCTCCGTCCCATCGGTCAAACGCACCAGCGCATGACGCCAGACCAGATCGGTGACGCTGGCCGGAGCCTGGAAACGGATCTCCGCGATAGCGCTAAACGGCAGCCAGAAGTAACGGCCGTTAACAAGGGTTTCGCACACCGGCCCCAGACGGGCATCGCCGTCCATCAGCCATTCAAAGGTCTGCGTCTCATCATTCTCTAGCGTCCATTGCCCCGCGCTCGCCTGCGCCTGTTCAAGGGCTTCCAGACGCAGCGCGTGAGCGCGTTCATCGCTCTCGCTCAGCGCGGCGGCAAGGGTGGTCAGCCATGGCCACTGGGCTTCCGGCATGGCCGGACGACGTTCTCCCGCCATCACCTGCGCGCGTTGCAGCTCTCCCTGAATGCACTGCTCCAGCAGGGTGACGGTGGGTTTCGCCTGCGGCTTAAGCGCCAGCCAGCTTTTCAGCTGGGTCAGCGCGCGTGTCCAGTTACCGCTGAGGGTGAGAAACTGCACAAACGCGGCACGGAGATCGGCATCCGCCGGACGGGCTTTAATCTCGTTTTCAAGACGCACCAGCGCGTCGCTGAGCGACTCACCCGCCAGATGTTGATAGAGCGTATTCATAGCCATTCCTTAGTTTGCCGCGCGCCAGGCGCCCACTGCAGGGTCACGCAGCTGAGGACGCAGGGTATCAATCAGGACAATATTCAGCGTGGTGCCAGGGGTAACCCAGGCGCTCCAGACCTTCTTCACTGCAGCAATACGCGCCTGCAGTTTTGCATCGTCGCTGGCGGTTTCACGCGAGATCTCCACGGCCACCGTGCCGTTGCTTTTCCAGCCGTTCAGGGCGCTGTCGTAAGGCAGGATCATCCAGCTCTGGTCGCTGTTCGGGGTGCTGAAGACCATACGCTCTTTGTTGACGGAGGTGATCAGGGCATGTTCCGGGTCGACGCTTTGATTCAGCCCCATCACCGGGAAGCCGTGAATGTAGGTCACCGCTATCTCTTTTTGACCGCCGCTGCGGGTCTGCGAGATAACCGTGTGGCCGCTCAGCCAGCTGCCGTTGCCGCAGCGGGTCGTGTCGGAATCCGGGATAAACAGCGCCGGCGCGGAAGATCCCCCTTCCCAGAAGGTGCGCAGATGGCAGCCGTCCTGGAGGGTAAACTCCTGCCACGGTGTGCGGTCAGCGGCCACCGTGTTGATTTCAGAGTTCTGGTCAGATGGCAGTAACGCGCCGCTGGTCTGGGTCGCAGCGGGCGCCGTCTGCTGCTGTTTCACCACCAGCTTCCACTCCTGAGCTTTATCTGCCGTTCCCTGCGCAAGCGTAGTCCCTGCCGGATCGTTGAGGGCCCAGCTCAGCTTATTCACTTTGCTGCACTGGTGTTCCAGCAGCGAGCCGAGACGCGGAACAAAGTTTTCCAGCACTGAAACGTCTTTATTGCCGTTGGCCACAATGCGCAGCGCAATCTCTGATTTACACCAGCTCTGCGGGGTGTTGTCTTTGATGTTGTCGATCCAGATATCCAGCTTCTGCGCAGGAGACTGCACGATGCGGAAATTTTCAGCCTGGGCGGTGGAGGCCACCGCCAGAAGTGCCAAACCCGATAGCCAAAGTTTCATATCGTTCCTTGTGTGTCTAGTCAGTTCCGCAGGGAAGAAATTGTGCTGCGTCAGAGAGCGTATGCAGCAAAGTGGTGTCCTGAGGGTTGCCCATCCATACCGCCAGCGCCGTATAGTTATCCTGAGCATTCCCCTCCTGTTCAGCATTCTTTTGAATGATTTGGTTCATTAAGGTCAGCCACTCCTGTGGGGTGTTGACCATATGCAGCGACTGTTTCATCTGCTCTTCGCTGACGCCGTGCCAGAAACCGTCGGTGCAGAGTAAAAAGGCATCGCCGTCTTCAACCTGCACCACGTCGCTGTAGCTCGCTTCCGGGCCACCGTTTTCAATACCCAGCGCCAGATACAACAGGTTGCTGTTGAGGTTATCGGTCTGGTGACCGGCATCTTTCATCTGCTGAACCAGGCTGTGGTCGGTGGTGACATGCCACAGCCAGCCGCGACGAAACAGGTACAGACGGCTGTCCCCGGCGTGTGCCCAGTAGGCCAGACGGTAATCCCGGTCGATAAACAGGCTGACCAGGGTGGTACCCATCCGGCGATAGTCCTGCACCGCCTGCTGTTCGCTGAGAATGGTGCGATTCGCGGTTTGCACATAGTCACGAATATGCTGCGCATTAAGGTGTTTGTCGCCATCAAAACGGGAGATGATGCTGTTGCGGGCCAGTTCAGCGGCCACCTCACCGCCCGGCAGACCAGCGATGCCGTCACAGACGACAAAGCAGGCTGAACGTTCCCCTATGGTTTCTCCCGTCTGGTCCTGATTGCTGGCGCGCGTTCCCTGGCGGGAGAGAGAAGCCGTTGCGATATTCATTTTTCTTCCGATCCGCTCTGTGAGTCTTTGTACTGATTGACCTCCATGTCATAAGCATGAAGGAACGCTTCGCCAAACAGGGTGTGGAAGTCATCCTCAATCTCACCGGCCGTCTGGCCATAGCTGCGAACAAAGTAGTCCCACAGCGCGGCTTTGCGGCTGCCCGGCAGCGCCAGACGAGAGGTCATGCCGTTCTGCTTCGCCTGCTCTTCCAGTTGCTCCGGGTTAAAGGACTGCAGCATCGCGGCGATGATGGCGCGGATACCGGAGATCATCCCCAGCTGATGCGCCTGCAGATCGATCAGCGCGTCACGCACTGATTTGGTGGGTGGCATAAAGCCCGGCATCGGCGTACCGAACATCTGAATCAGGACCGTTTTCCCGGTCGGCAGCAGCTTGAACGGGTTGTTGGCATCGTCCAGCACCATGGTCATATCGGCTTTTACGCCGCGCTTGAGGATAGAGCGCGAAGAGAGCAACGCCACGGTGCCCTGCGAGAACATGCCGAGGATCTGTCCCAGCTGACGCATATTTTCACGGTCAAACTGCGGCACCGGTTGCATTTCGCTCAGGCCCATCCCCTCCAGCAGCGCCTCCAGCAGCTCGCCCTGCAGCACCTCGCCTTTCTCACCGTTTTGCGCCGTAGCGCTTGGCGCTGCCGCGTTTTTGACCGGGTCGATACGCAGACGTCCCTTCGGCGTCTGTGCGCTGCTGCGTGCGACGGCCTGCGGCGTAGGCATGGTAAAGCCTGCGTAATCGGTACGTACCGGCTCTTCCTCTTCCACACGCGGTGGATCCTGTGGCTCAGGGGCAAACAGCGGAGAATCCGCCAGCGGATCGTCCTGCGGTACGGCCTCTGGCTCTGGCGCGGGTGCAGATGTCTCAGGCACGATCTCATCCGGATGGGTTAACGGCGCCCCGCCCATCAGCCCGAGCGGATCATCGTTACGTGCGGCTGGCGCGCTGGCCGAACCACCAAACAGGGCCAGCGGGTCGAGTTCATCCGTCGCCTCTTCTGCAGGCACAGGTTTGCTCTCTACCGGCGGCACCAGCGTTGAAGGGGTGACATCGTCAAAAATGCTCTCTTTTTTGAACAATGCTTCATCGCTGAACAGCGTGTCGGGATCGACATTCTTACGCTCAAGCTTCGGCTCGCTGTCGTTGAACATTGCCAGCGGGTCTTCAGCGTTACGCTCGGGTGCCGCGGGTTGCGAGAAGGGATCGTGGGACGCCGCAGGCTGCGGTTTCGCGCGGTTGCTGGAGATGCTGTCAGAGATAGAGAACTCCTGCATCAGGCTATCCCAGATTTCCGACGGCACGGCCGTTGGCTCCGCCTTGCCGCGCGGTGCGGCACTGGCTGGCTTCGGCTGCGGAGCAGGTGTCGGTGCCACTGTCGGACGAGCCTGCTGCTGCATACTGGCGGCCATGCGGCTCACCGGCTGCGTGTCGTGGATAAGTTCCGTCACTTCGATGCGGTAGTCATCAATACCGAGAATATCCCCGTCCTGCAGCTCTACCTGACGCCCCCGCTCCAGCGGGATGTCGTTCAAAACCACGCGGGTGACGCTGCCACGGTTGGTCACGCGGCATTCGCCCTGGGCGTCAACGTGAACAATAGCCTGCAGGCGCGAGATGGTGCGGTCATTGTCCGGCAGTACCAGATTGTTATCCGTACCGCGCCCAATAGTGCCCCCGGGGGCATAAAAATCACAACTGCTCTGCGGCGGCTGATGACCGGGTTTCGTAGAAATAATCGTGAATCGCATGGCGTATTCCTGCTGGTATGATTAGCGCTCAAACGCTGCCGCTCTCAGGGGTGAGAACGGCGGCGTTTGAGAAAGTGAATATTAAAACTATTTAATGAAGGTTATAAAATATAATCCAACAATGAGCCATAGAGTGAATATTAACGCCTGGAATTTATAACGACGATGTAACTTTAGTATCCAGCCAATTCTTTCTTCCGGTAACGATTGTACGTATTTATAAGCGTCTTCCTGCACCAATCTGTCATGATTAAATTTCATTCTGACGCCTTTATAAAGGCGTACAAACCAGATTATTTTTTGGTAATTAGCCAGTGAACCAAAAAAAGAAGCGTAGTCTGTTACAAGATCCAGATCATAACCTTTGCGCCGGTAGTCAGAAAGTAGCTGATTATAATCAGTCTCGTGTTTTTTGAAATAACGAGAACTGAACAGATCCATAACTACCACGATCAGAAATAAAGCTACGATAAGGAATAATAGTAAATTCTCAATATTCACCATATTTTATCCATCATATACTCAGTCGCTCCACCTGCTATCTCGCCACCAACGTATCCACCCGCAGCCGCCCCGACTATGGAGCAGGCGAGCAATCCGGCGCCCCCCGTCGCAACACCAAGCGCAACGCACACACCTGCACCTGCCATGGCTCCGTATTTACCACCGTAAATACCCCCTGCCAGGCTTGCACCAAAGCTACTGTATTTTTTCACAGCGACTTTAGAGCAACTCTGCTCACGTCCTACGGTGCATGCATTGTAAACTTCATTGGTGGTATTTGCACCAGCAAAACCTATTGCAAGCCACCCCCCTGCTTTAAGAAAGCGAGCGGCCTTAGAGGCATTATCGATATAAGTTGAATAACCACGAATAGAAGCGACTCCAGCTGTGCTCCATTCATGTACAATTGATCTACTTGACAACCCTAATGCATGCTTCAATTCGTTATAGGGTTTCATCTTTAACGTCAACCTTGATAATTTGTTTAATAATCCATCCAACTCCGAAAACAGGCGCTGACGCTCAACAAAAAACTGCTGGCTTATTAATGTTCCTTGCGTCCTGTACTGATTCTGGTAAGCCAACTCAATGGATTTAAGTTTTTTTTCTATTTCGCTGAAATATTTTTCGCCTGCATCAGCAACGACACCAAGGGACTTATCCATAAAATTAGTGACTGCTGCGATGGTACTACAGTGTTGATTAAAGAAATTCGCTTCTCCAGAGTTAAGATCGGCCAGAGCATTATTGACTTTCTTTTTTGCAAGCTGTAGTTGCTTAAGTTGCACAGAATTATTACTTCCCGGTGCAGCAAGAATCAACATCTGTCCAGGTTTGGACCATTGCGCATCGCTATTAACCTGCATGAAATAACGTGCAGCATCACTATTGGGATTATTGAATAAAAACCTTGTCTGGAAATCCAGAGTTCCGGGTTGCTGGACAATACAATATCCCGGGCTAACTAATGATTGACTCGTCATATTCATTCCCTTTGATTTTCACGAAAACGCTCAGATATCAGCACTCACATTCAAATAGAAATGGAGTTGAATTAGCATCCAGACGTTGACACTTTCTTAAAAAACGCCAACATTTGAAAACTTAATTATTCTATTTTAGCGAGCGACAATTCACCTGTAGCATTTAAATTGAGAATAACACGAGTCGAATATCGAAGATCCATATTGATTGCCATTTCTCGACTTTAATACCACATCATACTTACTTGACTGCCAGTCCACTTTATCCCAGCGTAGACACTCTTCAGATTTTGAAGGCTGGGAGGAAATGCCCCTAGAGAGAAAATTGTTTTCCATCCGTTACCTACACGTCGGGATATCGAAGGCTCGTAAACTCACACAGGCTCAATGATCCAGGTGTCATTCGAAACACCAAAACAGGGAGCATTTTTTCTACCTTAACAGTTAAACTCTGAAACTGTGCAGGATGGGATATACAAGCGCTACACGAGAATACAAGAGGTATAACCGCTAACGCTCTTTCCATTGCAAATACACGCCGGATAATGAACCAATCATAAAGACCGGGGAAAACTCCCCGGTCAGATACGCAATTACGCTTCTTTGTTCTCTTTGATGTTCCATCCAGCGCTGCTTTCAGCACCTTTACCACCAGAGGTGGTCTGCTCCCAGTACTGCTGTTTCACTTTCGCAGCCTGGAATGCATAGGTCACACCAACGGTATCGCCGTTGTCTGCACCGGTGTACTGAACAGACGTTACCAGAACGTCTTCCAGCGTGATGCGGGAATATTCCACCTGCTGGCCACCGGCTTTACAGACGGACAGCTCAACTTTGGTCAGGTGTTTACCGCTGGCGCAGTGTTTCAGGATTGCTGTAGTGGATTTGTCGATCAGAGCGTTAACGTGCAGATCGTTAAAGTTAACTTTACCGGCACCGCCGCCACCGCCAACGCTCATATTACCTGGCTGGGAAGCGCCCCAGGAGAAGGAGGTAATATCAGTCCAGCCGGTGTGGTTAGAATCTTTAGATTCGCCCGTAACACCCTCGACCTTCAGAAACATATCAATAGCCATAATATCTACTCTTCGTGGATGAACAATATTGCTTTCGAAAAAGCACTTATATGGCAAACAGGAAAGCATGGGGCTGAATAAAACCGTCCATATTTTACCTCTGCCTCACATCAAATGACCCGTGTCATTTGACAGTCTTACATTCCCCCTGAATGAAAGGAAAGAATGTGAAGTCTTTTACTACTGCGGGTTATCCTGAATCCAGGTACGATCAGGATCGCCAATGATGACCTGCGGAACCAGTTTATTCAGTTCGTCACTATGATAAAGACGAAGACAATTTAAGGTTACACCTTTGATTTTTTGAGAACGTTCGGAGTGAAAGCTGTTCTTTTCGTCTTTATATTTTTTTATAACAGCTTCAACTTTCTCCATGCCATTTTCCACATCGAAAGGCATCCATTCCAACAATGCACTTGCACTCAATCCTGCATCAGCAGAAAACTGCCCACCTTTATCTGCCACCTCAGCAAGACAGCGTGCCAGAACATAATCTTTCATCACCTGTCTGTAGGTTTGCTGGTGTTGAAAATCCGGGTAGTTATTTACGCCATACGCATACGATGTCATGCAGATAAGTAAAAAAAAGAAAACTCTCATTTAATATCCTTCCGCCATCCAATGGAATCGCGAGTTACTCCATCTCTCGTCTTAACCTCAGTTAGGCCGGGTTTTGCAGGGGCGTAATGTTTTCATGCCTTCAGTTATAATTTTTGAAGCTTGTTGTTTCCCTTCATGCTTTGACAAATGTGCAAAACGAGAATAAAAAAATTCATGCAGAGAACCCGGCAACACTGGCTTGCCTTTGCACCAGACACTCCCTTCGGATGCATCAATTACGCCCAGCAAATACATATCCGCTTTAATGCGCTCACGTTCATTCGTTTTTGAAAGCCATGCTCTGGCGAAGCGCTCAGCGGAGAGATTCAAATCAAATCCAGTTAACAAATCAGGATCGCGCAGAAAATTGGAGGTATCATCCTGCGGTAGTGCCTCTGCGCGTGGATAACTATAATTTTGTACTTCACCGAATGCCTGCAATGAGATAAACAACAAACTCATCGCTACGAGAGTTTTTATTCTCATCGTTAATTCCACAGCCGCATCCATTATCTGTCTTGTATTCACAGACATAGTGCCGGCCCCTGCGGGCCGGCAGCTATCATTACGCGTCTTTCGTCTTCAGCGATGGCAGTTTAGATACCAGACGCAGAGAAACGGTCAGACCTTCCAACTGGTAGTGCGGACGCAGGAAGAACTTCGCGGCGTAGTAGCCCGGGTTGTCTTCAATTTCCTGCACCTGGACTTCTGCAGCGGCCAGTGGCTTGCGGGACTTGGTTTCCTGAGAGGAGTTGGCCGGGTCACCGTCCACGTAGTTCATGACCCAGTCGTTCAGCCAGCGTTCCATCTCTTCGCGCTCGCGGAAGGAGCCGATTTTGTCACGCACGATGCACTTCAGGTAATGCGCAAAGCGGCAGCAGGCGAACAGGTACGGCAGACGGGAGGCCAGACGCGCGTTGGCGGTGGCATCCGGGTCGTGGTACTCGGCCGGCTTTTGCAGCGACTGCGCGCCAATGAAGGCAGCAAAGTCGGAGTTTTTGCGGTGAACCAGCGGCATAAAGCCGTTTTTCGCCAGCTCGGCTTCGCGACGGTCGCTGATAGCGATCTCGGTCGGACATTTCATGTCCACGCCGCCGTCGTCGCTCGGGAAGGTATGGCACGGCAGGTTTTCAACCGCCCCGCCGGACTCCACGCCGCGAATTGAGGTGCACCAGCCGTACTCTTTGAAAGAGCGGTTGATGTTGGCCGCCATCGCGTAAGCGGCATTCGCCCAGGCGTAGCTGTTGTGGTTCGCGCCGTCGGTCTGCTCTTCAAAGTCAAAGCTGTCGACCGGGTTAGTACGAATGCCGTAAGGCAGGCGCGACAGGAAGCGCGGCATCACCAGGCCCAGATAGCGGGCATCTTCCGATTCACGCAGTGAACGCCAGGCGGCATATTCGGTGTTCTGGAAGATTTTGGTCAGATCGCGTGGGTTAGCCAGCTCCTGCCAGGACTCCATCTGCATCACGCCCGGTGCAGTACCGGTGATGAACGGACAGTGAGCCGCAGAGCCGATACGCGCCATTTCACCCAGCAGTTCAACGTCCTGCGGGCTGTGGTCAAAGTAGTAGTCGCCGACGATGCAGCCAAACGGCTCACCACCAAACTGACCGTACTCCTGCTCATAGATTTTCTTGAAGATCGGGCTCTGATCCCAGCCCACACCCTTGTAGCGTTTCAGGGTACGACCCAGCTCCTGCTTGGAGATGCTCATAAAGCGGATCTTCAGCATCTCGTCGGTTTCAGTGTTGTTCACCAGATAGCTCAGACCGCGCCAGGCGCTCTCCAGCTTCTGAAACTCTTCGTGGTGAATGATCTGATTCACCTGCTGAGAGAGCTGTTCGTCGATACCCGCAATCAGGTTCTGGATGGTGCGATAGGTGTCGTTGGAGAAGGTAACGGTGTTTTCCAGCGCCTGCTGCGCCAGAGTTTTTACCGCGCTCTCGACGGCGGAACGCGCCTGGTCAGTTTTAGGACGGAACTCTTTGTTCAGCAGTGCGCTGAACTCGTCCTGACTGAACGCCTGACCTGCCTGCTGCTCGTGTTGTTGAGTCTGGTTGCTCATCGATTACTCCTCGCTACCTTTCGCACTTTCGTCATTTTTCGGCAACTGGCTCAGGGATTTGAGCAGCGTCGGATCCTGCAGAATTTTAGCGATCAGCTCTTCCGCGCCGTTTTTACCGTCCATGTAGGTCAGCAGATTGGAAAGCTGAGTACGCGCTTCCAGCAGCTTGTTCAGCGGTTCAACCTTGCGGGCCACCGCATCCGGCAGGAAGTCGTCCATGCTGTCGAAGGTCAGATCGACGTTGAGCTTGCCTTCGCCGGTCAGGGTGTTGTCCACCTGGAACGCCACACGTGGCTTAAGCGCCTTCATGCGTTCGTCAAAGTTATCGATGTCGATTTCGAGGAATTTACGCTCATCGACGGCCGGCAGATTTTCCACCGGTTTGCCGACCAGATCGGCCATAACGCCCATCACGAACGGCAGCTGAATTTTACGTTCTGCACCGTAGATCTCTACGTCATACTCGATCTGCACGCGGGGGGCACGGTTACGTGCGATAAATTTCTGCCCACTGTTACTCATTGCCATGATGTTCTCCATCAAAGATGCGCGGTGAAGGTGAAACGACAAGCTCCGTGCCTGTCGTCATAATGCCTGGACGCGTTATTCGCGGCGTCCAAAGATGTTTTCCAGTTGGTTAACGCCGTCTGGCGCCAGGTCGCGAATAATGTCCATAAAGTTAAGTTCTGACAGCCGCTGCACCCGTTCAATCATCAGCGGTGCAGGGTGGCTCGGTTCGTACTGCGCAAAATACTGTTTCGCTTTCTCCAGCATCAGCTGGGCGTCGGCGCGACTGGTGACCTGCACGCTGCGCCAGTCGGTGACCTGCTGCACGAGTTGTGTTGCCACCGTCTGCGGCTCAGCGTGGTGTTCGGCCTGTGCATCCCGATTGGGCAGCAGCTTGCTGATGTCGGTCACCTGACAGGCGCTGGCGACCAGCCCCACGGTTTTCAGCAACTGCTCCATTTCTGGTACGCCGCTTTCACCAAGGTAACCGCTGAGCAGATCGCGAATGGCCAGCAGCCTTTCATTAATCAGGATGACGGCCTGTGTACCTGGCTGGTCGCCGCGCGCCAGTTCGTCAATCAGTCTTGGGCGGCCGCCGGGATAATCCGGGCATTCGGTTTTGCTGCCATCCAGCAATGCCTGCGCGTCACGCAGCGAAATTTCATCGCCGTTTGAGCGCAGCAGCGAGGCGTTACGCAGCGCGACAGTCAGGTCAGATTTATCGCTCAGCGCGGCAAGGGCGTTAATGCGATAGAACGGGTCCGTTTCGCCATACTCCTCCAGCAGTGGATAGAGCGGCTCCCAGTAGCGGGTGATCGCCTCCTGTACCAGCAGCAGGCCGTCCGCGTAGCCCGGCAGCCCACGACGTCGGGTCCAGGCGTGGGTTAACGCCAGCATGACGCGAAGATCTTTGGTGCGCCCCAGCAGGCTGGTGGCGAGCTTTTCTACCGTATTCCAGTCAGCGGGTTCGGCGGGAATGATCGTGTCGCCGAACTGCTGTTCCGCTTTACCCTGGCTTGCCTGTCCCATAGCCTGAAAATCGGCGTCGTACTCAAGGTTGTCGCCGCAGGGTTTTTCGGGGCTTATCGGCGCGAGAAATTCTTCGATATTCATGTGATCCCTGCTTATTCAAACATAGGCGGATAAAGACCGTGACGGCCTGGTCGGGCGCCGCCAGCCGGATCGAACAGCAGCGTAAAGAGCTGCCCGGTGAAGTTTCCGCTGTGGACGTGGGTGTAGAGCGGGTAGCCGTCGCAGCGGTTGGTCCACCAGTAGCTGGTCTGACGCAGCGGATCGAAACACTCTGCCGCCTGCGGCCAGCCCAGCGTGCTCTGGCCGTCTTCGTCATAACCAATCACATCAAGGATGTCGGAACGCTTCTGCGGCTCGACGGGCTGCGGCGCCGGAATCGACATCAGCATCTCATCCAGCTGCGAGGCGGAAAAACTGTTGCGCACCGCATGCAGCCCGAGACGGCCAATCTGCTGATACCAGCTTCCAGCCTGGCTGAGCAGGTTGGTCGACCACTCTGACGGGGCGAAGCTCAGTTGAATGCAGATCGGGTACTGTCGGCCCACGCTGTCGCGGCCCGGCAGCAGGCAGCCCATCTGGATCATCTGGCTGCCCAGCATCGGCGGGACAACAAAGTTCCACACCGGCGCCTTATTAAACTGGCGTTCGCCGCTGCGCTGCTCTTCCTGTTGCCAGGCCAGCAGGCCGACCTGAAACCAGTGTGACCACTGACGCTGTAGGGTGTCAGGAAAGCGACGCTGCAAAAAATCTCCGGCGCTGGGTAATTTGCCATACCAGCTGTAGCGGTTCATCGCAGGGGTATTCGTCATACGGCTGTCCTTGCGGTTATGGGCATGAGAAACGAGGAAGCTGGAACGGATTGCGAATGCTGTTCGGCGCAAACTCCAGCGTGACCTGATGGCCATCGACGTTGAACGTGGCCTGACGGCTCAGACTACCTGCCCCAGGGCTGGTGCGCGCTTTATCGAAGAAGCGGTTCAGCGCCCAGGCGCCGTTGGTTACCAGCGTCGCGGTGCTGCCGTTGGCCAAACCCAGCTGCATACGCACCTGGTTGG
The DNA here is from genome assembly GCF_028737495.1 of Enterobacter cloacae complex sp. 2022EL-00981. Lineage (NCBI taxonomy): Bacteria > Pseudomonadati > Pseudomonadota > Gammaproteobacteria > Enterobacterales > Enterobacteriaceae > Enterobacter > Enterobacter cloacae complex sp. 2022EL-00981. The sequence goes on along the minus strand of NZ_JAQZRK010000001.1, from coordinate 190,004 downwards.
TGCCGCCCGGCCCTGGCCAGTTCATGATCTGCACCGCCTGTGGACCGTGGCTGTAACGCAGCAGTTGGCCGTCAACGTCCAGCGTCAGGTTAAGAATGGTGTTATCCATCCGCACGGTACGCACCGTCACCTTGAAAGAGGGGGTCGTCGCACCGTTAGCAAAGAAGGCATCGCGAATGGACTGGGCCTGCTGGAACGGTCGCAGCAGTCCTTCACTTCCCGGCAGCGTTTTCCCGTCGATCCCCGGCATAAAGCGCCAGTTCGCCTGAGTGGTATCCACTTTGTTGGTCAGGTTGTCGCGAAAGAAGGTATCCATCAGCCCGGTACCCGGCGCAAACATGCGTGCCAGATCGTCCGGCGTCACTTCGGTGCTGGCGCTGCGCACCAGCGGGTAGCGACCGGAAATTGCCTGACGGCAGAAACCGCCCACTTCGACGTTAATGCGCTTACGGACGTTTTCCAGATCGCGACGCTGGGTATCACTGCTGGCCCCCACCGCCATGTTGCTGAACATGGTTTGCAGCCCGCCCGGCAGACGCCCGGCGCTGGCCTGCAGACGGCTGATTGCTTCACCACCCGGGGCTGGCATGCCGCTGTTAGCAGCGTCCTGCACCGCGGTCAGGTAACGATACAGCTCATCCACCTGTTTGAGGAAATCATCAAAGACGATGGTCTTGCCGCCCTTCTCCAGCGGCTGAGCCAGCTCGATCATCGGCGCGTAGTGGTCGGTCACCAGCTGTTCAGGTGCCTGCGTCACTACTGCCCCCTGCGTCGGAGCATTGTCGTTATTGCTGAACAGCGCTTCGAGGGTACGGGTGGCGCGGTTACTCTGGTCTTGCGCTTTCCCCGCGTCCTCCGGCGCTGGCGCGTTGCGCGACAGCGTCAGCACCTGGCTCAGGTTCTGCACCAGACGGCGCAGCGGCGAGTTTGCGCCGGAGAGCAGGCGCGCCGTGTTGATGCGCTGCGAGAGATCGGCGCTGTTGTTAAGCTGAATGTCGGCGAGGAAACGATCCCAGTTTGCGATAAAGTCGCGCATGTAGAGCTGACGCACGGCGTTATCGATCTGCTGCTTGTCTTCCCCGGAGGTGGTCGCGCCCAGCACCCAGGCATCATCTTCGTGCAGCGCCGTGGTCACGCTGTCAATCTGGCTGTTAAAGCTCTTCCAGTAGCCGTCCGGGGTGTAGAGCCCCGGCACGCCTTCGCTCACCGGTTTGCCGCTTTTGCGGGAGAACACCAGTTCGCTCTGCGGGCCCCCCAGGTCGGACAGGGAGACCGGCTTCAGGTTGTCGTCATGCTCCAGCAGACGCTTCAGACGCCCATACACGCGGGTGGAGAGCGGCTGCTGGTTGATGAGCGCCCTCTCGCGAGCCACCAGCGCTTCGTCCTGGGCATACGGCGAAGCCTGAATTTTTGGCTCCAGCAGCTGCGTCAGGTGCCACTCCAGCTGTTGCAGCTGCGCCTGCGTCACGTTCTGCGGCAGATTGCGCTGCAAATTGAGCATCACCCAGGAATGCAGGAATTTGCCGTCGTAGTGTTTAGGCTGATACAGCATCTGGTAGGCTTTCAGCGCCTCGTAACTGTATTCCACGTCGCTGCCGTTGTCGTTACGCAGCCAGGTGGTGATATGCATCGCCACGGCGGGCAGCAGCATCTGATCCAGCGCTTTCTGATACAGCGACTGGGAAGCATCGCTGACGTCATCCCCACGATAGAGTCCCATACGGCGGGAGACCGGCGGGTCGTTGACATCGAAGGCCTCGCTTTTCGGCAGATCGACCAGGCTGTTCAGCAGTGGCAGGAGCGCGAACAGATCGCGCTGAGGCTGATTCTGTAACGCTTTACTCTGCTGCTCCAGCTGCGGGACTTTAGCGTCCACCTCTTCCAGATAGGCCTTATTTTTGGCATAGCTGGTCAGCCACAATCCGCCGAGGATCACCAGCAGCGCCAGCAGCGCCGCGTATCCGGACCAGATCACCGCGCGGTTGCGCAGTTCCCACCAGCGGTTTTCACCGGCAATACCGGCTTCCTGGAAAATGACGTTTTGCAGCAGGTTTTTAATGAAGAAGCTCTGCCCTTTTGCACCGGGGATCGGCGCCTCTTTACTGACCGAATCCCACTTCTCTGCCTCTGCCCCTTCCGGCAGTGACAGGGCGCGGTTCAGTTCACCCATGACGCGGTCGAACGGCATGCCTTCCTGGGTGCCGCTGGCGAAGTATATTCCGCGTGGGGAGAACTCGGTCTCAAAGTTAGAGCGGGCAAAGACCGTGCTCAGGTAGTCTGCCAGCAGCGGGCGCAGCGCCGCGAACTCCTGCGGGAAGAGATACGCTTCGGCACGGGTTTTGGCGTCATGCTCTTTCAGCATGGTCTCCGGCAGCCCGGCGTCCAGACGCTGCTGCAACAGCGAGAACTCCTGGTGGAAGTTCCCCATCAGGTCGAAATCGGCGTGTTTGGTCTGTTCCCACGGCAGCGTGAAGCCCCAAATCTGGTCGCGCTGCGCTTTGTCGTAGTCAGCAAACCAGGCGCGGAAGCCTTTAAGCAGGTCCGCCTTGGTCACCATCACGTAAACCGGGAAGCGGATACCCAGCTGTTCATGCAGCTCAGACAGCCGCTGGCGCAGGTTGACCGCCTGCTGGCGCGCGGCTTCCGGCGAGAGCGTCAGCAGATCGGAAATGCTGATGGTGATAATGACGCCGTTAATAGGCTGGCGGCGGCGATACTTACGCAGCAGGCCGATAAATTCCAGCCACTCCCCGGCATCCTGAACCTGCTCGCTCTCCTGAGTGGTGTAGCGCCCCGCGGTGTCCAGCAGGACGGCTTCATTAGTGAACCACCAGTCGCAGTTGCGGGTGCCGCCAATGCCGCGCAGAGCGGTTTTACCGAAGCGATCCGCCAGCGGGAATTGCAGGCCGGAATTGACCAGCGCCGTGGTTTTACCGGCGCCCGGTGCGCCGATAATGACGTACCACGGCAGCTGGTAGAGATATTGCGTACTGAAGCGCTGCGTCCACTGGGCACCGTGTCCCGCTTTGCTGAAGTGGGCTTTTTTCAGCATTTGCGCCGCTTCATCAAAACGTCCGGCGAGGATCTGCTCCTCGCTGTTCAGCCGCTTCTGGGGATCGGCCGCGTCCGGTTTGGCGGTGTTTTCATTGAGCTTGTCCATCAGCTTGCGATTCAGCCAGGCGTTGTATAGCCGCGGCAGAATATGCCCCTGCGCCCAGAGCAGATAAACCACCGCAATACTGATGATGCGGTTTTGTTCAGATTCGAGCGGGCGGGTATCCACGATGGATAACAGCGGCCCAATCATCCAGATCACCGCCGACAGCGCGGTAACGCCCAGGAAGCTCCACAGAATGCGATTGGTCAGTATGGAAAGAAGAGTCGTCAGCATCCTTAGTTTCCTTGCGGCAATCCGTTCAGCTCAGCCTGCGTATTTTCAGGCGACACCAGCAGAGTTATTTCCACACGGCGGTTACGGGCGCGGTTTTCAGGCGTATTGTTTGGCGCCACAGGATTGATCTCTCCCCGCCCTTCCGCTTTCACGCGGTCAGGCTGCGAGAGGCTTCCCTGCAACATTTTTTGCACGGACCGGGCGCGATCCAAAGAGAGTTCATAGTTGGAGGCGAAGCGCGCGCTGCGAATTGGCACGTTATCGCTGTAGCCCACCACCAGAATTTTGCCGCTGACGTTGTTCATCGCCTGGGCAATCCGGTTGATGACCGGCTCATAGCGGTCACGCACTACGGTAGAGGCTGAAGCGAACAATCCGTCTCCTTTCAGGATCACCACGCTGCGATCCGCTTCATCTTTCACCGCCACCAGACCGGCGTCGATTTCCGGCTTCAGGAAGCCACGCAGGTTAAGCACCGCAGGCAGTTGACGCGCAGGTTGCTGAATGGTGGTTTCAGGAAGCTGAGACTGGTAAATCTTCGCCAGTACCGGGTTGGTGTTGTCGCCAAGACGCCAGTTGAGAATGATGTAGAACAGGCAGGCGATAAACCCGGCCAGCGCGACACAGGCCCACAGCGGCACCATCGGCCGCCACAGCTTGCGCAGCACGGGACGATCTTCCGGGTGTGGAGAGAGCGGTGCCGGATAGCTGCCGCGCACGCCACGGATCATCTGCCACAGCCGCTGCTTGATGGTTTCAAGCTGGGTGCGGCCATTATCCAGAACCCGATAGCGCCCTTCGAAACCGAGCAGCAGGCAGTAGTTGATCATCTCCAGCAGGAGGATATGTTCACGCGGGTTCTGCGACAGACGCGCCAGCAGCTGGAAGAACTTTTCGCCGCCCCAGGTTTCGTTATGAAACGTGACCAGCAGACCATTGCTTGACCAGACACCGCTGCTGCCCCAGGGGGTCAGCGCCGCGGCTTCATCCAGCGCCGTGCAGAGGCAATAGCGCGCCCCGACGATCACCTCATACGCCAGCCCTGCCTGCTGGCAGCGGACTTCAAAACGGCGAATCTCGTCTATCAGACGCTGGCGCAGTGCCACCTGATCGTCATGAGACACCGAATGACGGATTTGCGGAATCGCGTTGAGCAGCGGATTGGCGGCCGCCACCAGCTGATTGTTGCTACTGGCTCCGGTAAACGCGGCATCACTGCCGGTATCCTGTCGTTCCTGCATATTAAGCGCTCGCTTTATTATTCAGTCGGGCTACGGATGGCCCAAAACTCCATATCAAGACCCGGGAACTCCCCTGCGAGATGCAGGGCGAATGCACCGGACTTATCCATCTCGTGCCACAGCTCGCTGCCCTTCTCCAGTTCAAAGTAGCTGTAGCCCGCATGCCATGGGATTTGCGGCGGCGCAACCGGCATAGCGCGCAGCATGATGCCCGGCAGCTGTAACTGAACCAGATCGCGGATTTTCGACACCGGCGCGACTTTCATCTGGGCAGGGAAATGGGTTTGCAGGTGTTCGCCCGGCACGTTGGCTTTGACTGCCAGGACGAAGCCGAACTCGCGCACCATGCTGGTCTCCGGCACCGTGGCGATGTTCAGGCCATGAGAGCGCTCGTTCAGCGGCAGCTGAATGGCCTGATCTTCCATCACCAGCGACAGCCCCTGACGCAGCATCAGCATCAGCTTGCTGAAGCATCCCGCAAGGTCGTCGTGATCGTAAATCGGCAGTACGCTTTCGGCGGTACGTTGCGAGGTCCAGGTGGCAAGCTCCGTGGCAAACGGCAGCCAGCTGCGCCAGAGCGTTTCCGGGTGCAGTAGCGGGAGCGTTTTTAAATGGGAGACTTCGCCCAGGTGACGGTTAACCAGCGACAGCAGCGTAAATTCGATCAGCTCTGAGGTGTTAAAGCGGCCAGGCTGGCGCAAACGCCCCCCAATCTGCTGGCTGCGCTGCACCAGCAAGCCGTGGAGATCGTTGACCATGCTGTAGAGTTGCGGGCTGTTGCAGGCGTTCAACATCGGCGGAATGTAGCTGCTATCCAGACGCACATGGTTGTCGTTGCGCTTTTCCGCGACAAACACGATGCCAATCGCCGTCCATTCGGCCGTCAGATCTTTTTCCAGCATCAGGGTCAGACGTAAACGGCCAAACTGCACCGTGGCATCCCCCACCGACATGGCGTTATCGTCTTCCACTTCCTGCTCGAAGGCGATAAAACGCGCCAGTGACGCGGGCTCTTCGCTGAAAATAACCTCTTCACGCTCTCCCCTACGTACCGGCAGCGCGAGCACCACCTTTTCGTTGGTGAGATTGTCGGGAATTTTCAGCGGGGCCGGGCCATTGCGCCCATTGCGAACCTGGAAAAACGTACCGTCGGGTAGCACACCGCTGGCATAGCTCAGGGCAATGCAGCCCTGGCGAAGCATCGCTTCGTCCAGTTCAACATCGAGGAAGCCCCAAAGATACGATCGCTGCAGCGCACCCCATTCCCGAACGTGGTTGAGCAGATAACTTTCTGTCCGTTGAAAATGGTGTGGACGCAGGAACATGCCTTCGGTCCAGACGACCTTCTCTGCTTTGGTCATGATAGGTTTCCTGTTTTTAAGCGCGTTACTGGCTGATGACCCGGATGCCATTTATGTCGAGAAAGACATTGGCCTGGAGTTCATCGGATGACCATTTCCAGAACTGGTAGAGATGGTTTTCGCCCGGAACAGGCAGTGGGAGTGAGACACGCCATTTCTTTCCATCCAGCATCTGATATTCGGCCATAACACCGATATAGCGCGCCTCGGGTGAGCTTTGTCCGCTAAGGGTTTTCGAAAGCTGGCCCGGCATCAGGAAGAAAACATCGCTGTTCAGCAGATTCGCGCCAAGCGTGGCTGACGCGTTGTTCTGCAGGGAATAGAAGTCACTGGACATGAAATCCGCATCGGACTTCAACAGCAGCACTCTGACTTTAAGCGGCGCAGAATCATTGATTTGTGGATGAGCCTGAAACTGCAGATTGTAGCGGGAGGGGTCGCTGTGTGAAGACGACGAACAACCACTGACCAGGGCGAATATCACCGCGTAAAAGACGAACCACAGCTTATGAAAATTTTTATTATTCATAAAAATACGCTCAGAAAAGCCGTTTAGTTCAGGATCCAGGTACCGTTAGCGCTGTCTTTGCAGGCTTTGCTGTTACCATCGACATCGACACAGGTCGCTTTTTTACGCGCCTTAGGACGAATAGCCTGTTTACGCACGGTGGCTTCGTACTGATCGGCTTTGATTACCGCACGCATTGGAACGTAACCAATCAGCTGGTCTTGTCCTTCATCGGCAAGCGCCATCCAGTAGTGTTCAACCTGCCCCAGTACCACGTAGGTTTTACCGGTGACAAGCGTACTGACCACTTTCCCACCGAAATCAGGGCGGCTCATCAGGGAGGCCGGATACATGGCACGGTATGGCTCGTTAACCTGAGTGAACTCAGCAGGAGGCGTGATGGCATGACGGTGGGTTAAGGTGACGCCGTTGACCTGGCTGGTCACGATCGTATCGTCGGTGATCACAGGTTTCTGCGGCGCTTTACAGCCCGCCACCGCCATTACAAACAGAAGTGAAAACAATACGCGCATTTTCATATGCTTTTCCGTAGCGATATTTCGATGATGAGATAAAGGGGATGAAGTTTGACTTAAGTGCTATCGTTAAAATAGCCAGGATATTTTCGGGGCGTTACTATTATTCGGGCATAGCTACCGCACGAGCCCTTCAGAATAAGGCCCAGCGTCTTCCTGACATATTTTGACAAACGGTAAACAAGTTTACATGAGCTTGTCACCAATTCAATATTTCCTTCCTCACAACTGCTGCTTAATGAAGCACCCGACTCATTATAGGATTAATCTGAGAAAAAAAGCTTACTTTGCTGAATTTGTCTTATTATTACGCGTTCCTCTAACACAAACCATTGATTCAGAAATGAAAAAACCAAAAGAGAACCATTGTCATTAACGCAATACTGCTATTATCGCCACTACCATAATTAGTAGAATGGGGATTTTTTCAGGGGGAGTATGAATATATCTTCCATGAATTATTTGTTGCATTGATAGCGTATCTTTAATAGCGATGACTTTTCCGCCTTGAATTAAGACAATTCATAGAGGATGAAAAAAATTAATTTTACGGCGCAAAATAACCTGGTACCTTTAATCCCTTAGAGGCACGATTTACACCGCCCGCAGTGAATTAACAGTTAAGCAGGACTACATCTTTATTCCCCGGCGCATTGTTCACTTTATCGCCTTCAGCATCGTCGGGTAAATATATTGCAGGTTCCCCTGCCCGCCTTTCGTTTGAAATTTTACTGTCACTAACATTGTCGCCTTCACGCCACCTTGGTCAGGACACACTATCGACATGATAAAAATTTGTTATGATTTCTTTAATTTTTCTCAGCCTCATCATGCATGACCGGCGGTTTAACAGGGTAATCTGGAATGAATAACAAACGACGTGCCGTTCCCGGCATCAGACCTTACGACGGCCCTGCAGGCGGCTGGGGAGCATTAAAAGCGACGGCAATTGCCGTGCGAACACAGATGGATGCCCTGGATGCTCCCGCCACGCTGCTGCGCACCAACCAGCCTGACGGCTTCGACTGCCCGGGCTGCGCGTGGCCAGACAAAGAGCATAAATCCACATTTCAGTTCTGCGAGAACGGGGCAAAAGCGGTCACCTGGGAAGCCACCAGCAAACGGGTGACCCCTGAGTTCCTCGCTCATAACACCGTTACGTCGTTACTGGCAAAATCTGACTTTGAGCTGGAAGGATACGGGCGCCTGACCCATCCCCTGCGCTATGACCAGGCAAGTGATACCTTCCGCCCCGTTGAGTGGGAGGATGCCTTCGAACGCATCGGCGAGGTTCTGCGCAGGCTTGAACCAGACCAGGTGGAGTTTTATACCTCCGGCCGCGCCTCCAACGAAGCGGCCTGGCTGTTCCAGCTTTTTGCCCGTGAGTACGGAACCAATAATTTCCCCGACTGCTCCAACATGTGTCACGAAGCCACCAGCGTCGGTTTACCGCGCTCTATTGGTATCGGGAAAGGCACCGTCTCGCTGGACGATTTTGACAAAACGGAGCTGGTGATCTCCATCGGGCATAATCCCGGCACCAACCATCCGCGTATGATGGGCACCCTGCATGAACTGGCTCGCCGCGGCGTGCCGATCATCGTCCTGAACCCGCTGCGCGAGCGCGCGCTGGAACGGTTTGCCGATCCGCAGAGCGTGATTGAGATGGCGACCTACAGCTCTACCGACATCGCCTCTACCTACTTTCAGGTTAAAGCCGGTGGCGATGCCGCCGCGCTAAAAGGCATCGCCAAACACCTGCTGCAAATGGAAGCCGGGCGTGGCAACGTGCTCGACCACGCGTTTATCGCTGGACACACACAGGGCTTTGATGACTTTGCGGCAGACATTGCGCAAACGAGCTGGGACGCCATTGAACGTGAGTCCGGGCTGAGCCAGGCGGCGCTGAAACAGGTCGCCGATGCCTACGCGAAATCGAATGCCACCATCATTACCTACGGCATGGGCATTACGCAGCATAATAAAGGGACTTCCAACGTCCGCCTGATCGCCGATGTGCTGCTGCTGCGCGGCAATATAGGCAAGCCCGGTGCGGGGATCTGTCCGCTGCGCGGCCACTCTAACGTTCAGGGAAACCGTACCGTCGGGATAAGCGAGAAACCAACCCCGGCATTTCTGAACCGTCTTAAGGAGGTGTTTGGCTTTGAGCCGCCCTCTCACCATGGCCACGACGCAGTGCAGGCAACCCAGGCCATGATTGACGGTCGTGCCAGAGCGCTTATCTGCCTCGGCGGCAACTTTGCGGTGGCGATGCCCGATCACGAAAACGGCTTCCCGGCGATGAGTAAGCTGGATCTGAGCGTGCACGTTGGCACCAAGCTGAACCGTACGCACCTGCTGGTGGGTAAAGAGACCTTCATTCTCCCCTGCCTTGGCCGCACGGAACTGGATATGCAGGCCAGCGGACGTCAGTCCATTACCGTTGAAGATTCCATGTCGATGGTTCATGCCTCCTCAGGCAAGCTGAAACCCGCCTCTCCCCTGCTTCGCGCTGAACCGGCTATTGTGGCCGGCATGGCGAAAGCGACCCTGAAGACAACCCGCGTGGACTGGATGCACCTGGTTGCGGATTACGATCGCATTCGCGATCTGATTGAGCAGACCATTCCGGGCTTTGAGGACTATAACGCGCGGATCCGGGTACCCGGTGGATTCCGTATGCCGCTGCCGCCCACGAAACGTATCTGGCCGACGGCGACGGGCAAAGCGATGTTCTCGGTATTTGAAGGGGTCAATGAGGATGCCAGCGGTGAAGGCGATAACGTCCTGCGTCTGATCACGCTGCGCAGTCACGACCAGTACAACACCACGATTTACGCTCTCGACGACCGCTACCGGGGCGTCTTTGGCCGTCGCGACGTGTTGTTTATGAATGAAGGCGATATGGAACAGTCAGGACTGGAGCACGGCGACCGGGTGGATATCGAAACCGCCCTGCCGGGCAGCACTCAGCGTCTGGAGGATATCACGGTGGTGGCATACGCCATCGCCCCGGGCTCGGTCGGGGCCTACTATCCTGAGGCCAACGTGCTGGTTCCGCTCGACTATCTGGATAAAGAGAGCGGCACGCCATCGTATAAATCGGTGCCCGTCCGCCTCACCCTGCGCTCGAAAGAGATCCGTCCGCTGTAACCCCGGTTAACACAGACCAGGCCTCGCGCGCCACGACGCTAAACCCGCCGATAAACAGCGCATCACACACGCCCCGGTATTCCGGGGCGCTTACCAGCGTGGTTAGCGCATCACGAATGGCATGAAGCGTTTCGGGGGTGGTGCCGGACGCAGTGATCAGCGGCAGTCCTGGCGTAAGGGGCGTCTGGTCAATCACAGTTAGCCCCGCCAGCAGGGTCGGTTCATGCCGCTGCAACAGCGCATACGTCACGCAGTCGATCGCTGCGATATCCCCTCCCCCACGTTTTACCTCGATCAGCGACTGGCGATGGCTGCCGCTAAAGATAACCTCTGAGAACCAGGTGTTTAACGCACGTGACGGCACGCGGTTGCGCAGCGCATTGTAGCCAGACTGGGAATCGGGCGCGTTACATACCACCCGCCGTCCGCGAAAATCAGCCAGCGTGCGGTGTTTATCCTCATCACGTACCACCAGAAAACTGCGGTAGTGAATGCCTTCGCAGCCCGGTACCCGGTAGTGAAAACAGCCGACGACCTGCACCTCAGGCAGTTGTGTCATCAGCGGGTAGCCGCAGGTCTGGCTCAGGATAAGATTAGGCTGCTGCCAGTGTGCCAACAGGTCAGGCTCAGGCCTGCCGGGAATAAGCTCCTCCACCGGCAGACCACGCGCCACCAGCAGACGCTGGACGGCCCACCACAGGGCAAGAGTATCGGTACTATCCACCGCATACATCGGAAACGCCAGCCGGTTACTCATCTCCTTCCTCCTGTTGACGCCAGGGATGTACGGTGACGTCCACCGACGTTTTCCAGAACCGTCGCATCCATTCGCCATACCCTCTCACCAGAAACCCGTGGTTACGCTCCCGGTACGCCTGCTGGTTTTGCAGGTAGATCGTCTTAAGCCCATACCAGGGCACGCCGGGTAAATCGTGATGTACTGAATGGTAGTTAAGATTTAAAAACAGCACGCGCCAGAACAAGCCTGCTTCGTTAATCACCGAACGCGCCAGCGGGTCGTCCGCCGCGCGATGTTCCAGAAAAGAGCGTACTTTTGTCAGCGCCAGCGCCGGGTAGCTTACCGCCAGCACAAACCAGAGCGGAGAGAAACCGTTGTGCATCATCCAGGTAAAAAGCAGCGCCAATAACGCTATATGCACAAGCCACATCACCATCGCCCGCAGTTGAAGATGGCGAAACGCCGCCACCGCGCTGCCCAGCGTCTGGAGAATATCCAGCAGCGGCGCCAGCAACAGTCGCCCGGTAAAGGTGTTTCGGGCGTGGATCACCCTCTTCTGCCATGGCGACAATCGCGCCCAGCTCGCCTGCGTAAAGTAGTATGACTCCGGGTCATCCACCGGAATGGTGAGATGGTCGTGACGATGGTGGGCCAGATGAGAATCCCGGTACAGGCCATACGGATACCAGACTGCCAGCGGCAGCGTGCCAAAGAGCTGGTTCAGCCACACGAAACGCGTGGGATGGCCGTGGATCAATTCATGCTGAAGGGACATATACCAGGCGGTAAACCCAATCAGCAACAGCGTGGCAGGCAGCAGACCGAGGGTGTGCCAGAACGCCAGCGTCGAGAACCAGCCGCCATAAATGGTGGCGATCAACAGCCACGTGGGCAGTTCGGTTCGCCAGAGAAACCCCGAGGCGAGATGGTGAATTTGGTCGCGTTGCTGCGGATGTAAATAGAGGGAGCTTCGTTTACCCATTCCTTCAGAGCCGTTTCGCCAGAGATAATATGCTGACGATCCGGGATAACGCCTGAAATAACAAAGAACTTAAATCACTTTGCTTTGCCAGAAAGGCGCGTAGCGCCCGTTAACTCCCTTGCCCTCCGCTTGACTTATTTTGCAATAAAGGTACTTTTCAGGACATGAAGAAGATCCTGATTATTGTTCCTGACGGCGGCATGTTGTTTGAAGCCGCCGGCATCGCCGACATTCTGATGCAGGCCAACCGCCTGCACCCGGGAGGCCTTGCGCAGCCCTGCTATCGCATCATCATCGCCACGACCCAGCCGCACCAGGTGATCCACGGCCAGTCTGGTCTCAATCTGCTGGCAGATTATCGCCTGCCGGAGCTGGATCCCCGTGAGCCGCTTGATACCATCATCATTACCGGGCGCGGCATGAACGAGCAGGAGAGCTCCGCCGTGGTGGACTGGCTGCATCTTGCAGCCCCCCATGCGCGGCGGATCGCCTCCATTTGCGGTGGCGCAATGCTGCTGGCCCAGACCGGTTTGCTTGACGGCCGTCGGGCAACCACCCACTGGCGGCTGCTGGAAACCATGCAAGCGCAGTACCCCACCATCCGTGTTGAGGGGGGGCCGCTCTATATTCAGGATGGCCCTGTCTGGACCTCCGGTGGCGTGAGTTCCGGCTTTGATCTGACCCTGGCGCTGGTGGAAGACGATTATGGCTTCAGCCTCGCGCGCGACGTGGCGCAGGATATGGTGATGTATCTGCGCCGCCCGGGAGGACAGCTACAGTTCAGCCGCTATAACCTGTCGCAGTCCGGCTCCTCCGGCCCCATCAGCGAGCTGCAAACCTGGATCCTGCAAAACCTGACGGCCGATCTGTGCGTCGAAAAGCTGGCGGAAAAAGTAGCCATGAGCCCGCGCAACTTCACCCGGGTATTCACCCGCGACACGGGGGCGTCTCCGGCACGCTATGTGACCGAAGCGCGCCTTGCCGCAGCCCGACAGTTGCTTGAACAGACCGACGATCCGCTGTCCGTTATCGCCGAGAAAAGCGGATTTGGCACCAGCATCAACCTGCGTCGCGTATTTGAAAAACAGCTCCACCTCACACCCGGTGAATACCGTCAGCGTTTTCACTGCCGCAAAATGGCGTAATGTGATCCTTTTTTGTCGTTTACGCCATCCGGCCTGAAGCCTACAGTGACTCCAGACAACAGAGATAAGGAGTGCATTATGGTTAAGGTCGGCATTAACGGTTTCGGCCGTATCGGACGTAATTTTCTGCGCGCAGCGCTGGGCAATCCGGACCTGCAGATTGTGGCGATTAACGATCTGACGGACAGCAAAACCCTCGCCCATTTGCTTAAGCATGATTCCCTGCTCGGCACACTACCGGCACCCGTTGAAGCGGCGGACGGCGCGCTGCAGGTTGACGGCCAGCGCATTACCGTCTTTAGCGAACGCGATCCGGCGAATATTCCCTGGCGCGATGCGGGCGTTGACGTGGTGATTGAAGCGACCGGTTTCTTCACCGAGCGCGAAAAAGCGCTGGTGCATATCACCCACGGTGGGGCGAAGCGCGTCATCATCTCCGCGCCGGGTAAAAATGACGATCTGACGGTGGTGATGGGCGTTAACCACGAGCAGTACGATCCGGCTAAGCACGTGGTAGTAAGCAACGGGAGTTGCACCACGAACGGCCTGGCCCCGGCTGCTCAGGTCCTGCATCAGCAGTTTGGTATTGAGCATGGCCTGATGAACACCACGCACGCTTATACCAACAGCCAGGCGCTGCACGACCAGCCGGAAAAAGATCTGCGCGGCGCACGTGCAGCAGCCCTGTCGATTGTGCCGTACTCCAGCGGTGCCGCGAAGGCACTGGGGAAAGTCATTCCGTCTCTGGACGGCAAGCTGACCGGTTATTCCCTGCGCGTACCGGTTCCGGTGGTCTCGATTGTGGACTTAACGGTAACGCTGAGCCGTGACGTTACGGCCGAAGAGGTGAACGATGCGTTCCGCAAAGCCGCGGCCAGCTGGCCATTGAAAGGCATTCTGGGATACAGCGATGAACCGCTGGTCTCCAGCGATTATCAGGGCGACCCGCGCTCTTCGATTATTGACGGTCTCTCCACCCTGGTGATTGGTGGTCGGATGGTGAAAATTCTGGCGTGGTATGACAACGAGTGGGGCTTCTCTAATCGCCTGGTGGATCTGGCGGTGCTGATGGATAAGAAAGGGTTGTAAGGTTTAAGCCGGGTGGCGCTTGCGCTTACCCGGCCTACGGATTATGTCACCATCCTCGCAGAATAAATAATACTTGATAAATTTAATTATATTCATCGTTTCCAAATTCATCACATCAATTATATATAACCACCAATTTATTTAGAAAATAAATTGGTGGCTATTCTTGCTTTCACTTTTTATAAATGCGAGTGCGATCACTGTCCCCAGTCGACAACGTAGCCCATGATAAACTCTGTACACAACAGGGACAGGCTATGTATTACAGTAAATCGATTATCGAAAAAATTGGGTCCGATAAAGAACTTGCATTAAGGCTTGATCGTGCCGTAGCTGGAGTGAGAGATGCTGATGCGCTAAATAAAGTGATCCGATAATGTGGGAATCTATAAAAGAATTTTTGATGAAATTTTTAAAAAGTTTTTTACAAGATATTATGGATGATTTCTTTTGGTATGGCACTGGAATAGTCGCTGTCATTCCAGGTGCTGTCATAGCGAGTTTTATAGAAGATGAAGAAATTGCACTGTTTATTTTTTGCATTATTATATTAGCTGTTTACTTCATTGCATTTCGCTACAAAAACAAAGAATGAATAAATGTCTACACCACACATATATGGTTTACAAGTGAAAATAACGCTCCAGTTACAGGAGAATGTTTAACGCCCTCAAGATTGGGTTCTACCGAACTAAAATCATTTAACCATTCGGTGTGAATTCCCACCGAGTCCAACACAGGAAAACTGACAGGGACACGTCTTCATGTGCCAATTATCTTTGAAAAAGAACCAGGTTGCATCACACCCTATCTCTTTCGTGCCGTCTGTACAGATTAAACCTGCAAAACGGCACTAATTAAAAGAAAGAGCGATCGCATAACGCAATCAGCACTCATGACTTCCCTCTCCCACAGGAGAGGGAAAACAATCACTCCGCTTTAACCTTCACGCCCATCAACACAATCACCATCGCCGTTACCAGCAGGAAACCGCTTCCGGCAAAGACGCCGCTGGCGCCGTTGAGGTCAAATACCGCCCCGCCCACGGCCGCACCGGCGCTGATTGCCAGCTGGATAGAGGCCACCAGCAAACCACCTGCGCTTTCGGCTTCATCTGGCACCGTCGTGGCAAGCCAGGTTGACCAGCCCACCGGAACCAGACCAAATGCAAAGCCCCACATCGCCACCAGTAATCCATCCAGTATCGCCAGATGACCAAACGCCACCATGGTGAGTGCCAGCACGCCCATGGCGAACGGTACCAGGGCCAGCGTCAGGCGCAGATTACGCGCCAGCAGATGTCCGGCTACGGAGGTACCGATAAAGTTGGCAATCCCAAAGCCCAGCAGGATCAGCGAGATGCTCTCCACGCTTGCCTGCCCCACCGTTTCAAGGAACGGACGCAGATAGGTGAAGAAGGCAAAATGACCGCTGAAGATCAGAATGGTCGCCAGCATTCCACCGATCATTCCCGGACGACGCAGCACGCGGAACAGTGTGCCCAGGCTGCCGCTGCTCTCCGGCTTCATTGACGGCAGTACCCAGAGCTGCCACAGCAGCGCCAGCATGCTCGGCAGAATGCAGAGGATAAAGACGTTACGCCAGCCAATCAGGCTGCCAAGATAGCTGCCCAGCGGGGCCGCGACCACCGTGGCGATCGACACACTGGAGAAGATCACCGCCAGCGCTTTCGGCACTTTATCGGCAGGCACCAGACGCATCGCCGTGGCGGTCGACATCGCCCAGAATCCCCCGATGGCAATCCCTAACAGCAGGCGTCCCATCAGCAGTACGTGCAGCGTGGGTGCAAAAGCCACCAGCAGGCTGGAGACGATTTGCAGCACCGAGAAAAACATCAGTACCCAGCGACGGTCGATACTTTTGGTCGCCGGGGTGATCAGCAATCCGGTGACCAGCGCGACCAGCGCGGTGGCGGTCACCGCCTGCCCAGCCATCCCCTCCGTTACGCCCAGGCTTGCGGCCATGGGCGTTAACAAACTGGCGGGCAGGAACTCCGCCGTGATCAAACCAAACACACCCAGCCCCAGTGAATAGACGGCCCGCCAGGCGGGTTTTGCAGGCACAACAGCCTCTCTCGCCGCGACACATGAACTCATCTGTTGATCTCCCGTTATGAAAATGTGACAACTGTCGCAAAAGGATAGAGTGTTCACCCTGGACGATCTATGACATATAATCTCCACTTATTGATTATTCGTCCGGAGTTTTGCCATGACCGCTCAGTCCCCCGATCTGATCAGCGAGCTGTTGCGCGGAATGCGCCTGTCGGGCGTGAAATACCGCCGCATTGAAGCCAGCGCACCTTTCGGCGTGGCGTTCCACCAGGCGCCGGGCAAAGCACAGTTTCATTTTGTCAGCCGCGGCAGCGCCCTGCTGCGTATGGAGAGTGGCGCAACGTTCACCTTAAGCGGCGGCGATGCCCTTTTTATTCCGAACGGTAATGCGCACGCCCTGCTGTCTGACGAGAAGGCAACCATCACGCCGGTTAGCGCGTTTCCCAGCGAGCCTATCTGCGGCTCGGTCTGCGCCATCACCTGCGAACCCTGCCCGGACAGCGAGAACACCGTGATTTTCAGCGGATGCATGGACTTTGAACTGGGCGGAATGCAGCCGCTAATTAAAGCGATGCCGGAAGTAATGATGGTGAGCCGGTTGATGTCCACCTGGCCGGAGATCCACCCGCTGCTGGCGGCGATGGAGCGCGAATCCATGACGCGTCAGGCCGGATTCGCCGGGATCCTCGCACGGCTGGCGGACGTGGTGGCGGCGCTAATCGTGCGGGGCTGGGTTGAAGGAGGCTGCGGAAAAGCCACCGGCTGGGTGCAGGTACTGCGTGACCCGCGTCTGAGCCGGGCCATTTACGCCATGCACCAGCAGCCAGGTCTGAACTGGAGCGTGGCGGATCTGGCAAAAGAGGCTGGCACCTCCCGCTCGGTGTTTGCGGAACGTTTTCTCGCCGCGACGGGCACCACCCCGGCGAAATACCTCAGCGAATTGAGGATGCGCCTGGCCATTCAGTACATTCGCCATGAAAATCAGCCTATTGAAACGGTCGCGCTGCGACTGGGGTACGGATCCCTTGCGGCGTTTAGCCGGGCGTTCAAGCGAATTATCGGCCATGCGCCGGGCACGCTGCGGGAGACCAGCCAGACCCCGGAAGAGGCCTGACTGGCGCAGGACATCAGAAGTAGTATTTGAAGCGCACGCGCCCGCCATAGCGATCGTCGTTACGGTCATCGCCGTCATTCGGATGTGCTTCAACCCACGAAGCATACGCGCCAAGATAGATATTGAAATTCTTCATCTTCATGACGTTCGGGATCAGGTACGACGCATGAATGGTGTGAATATCATAATCACCGGGATCGGTCACCCAGCAGTCGCCATCACAGTCCGCATTAAAGTTGGCGGTGTTGAAATTATCGATCTGGTTATGCGCGTAGATATAGCCCAGCTCAACATTGCGCCATAAGGCATTCACGCCCGCGGTGAAATCCGTCTCGTCGGTAGCATCCATGTAGGCGGTATTCAGGTTCGCCACGATACCGTCATCCGGATCGGTTTTTTGCCCGTTCCAGGTCATGGTAAAGCCATAGCCGGTGCGGTCAGACTGGTCGACCCATCTTCCGGACGCATCGTGGTAGCCGTAGGCATTGTTGACGAGGTTGCTCTCCATCGCGATGGCGGTCGAGAAGTTTCCTTCCTGCCAGGCAATCACCGGACGGACGTAGGCGACGTTTTTATCGTTATCCAGGTCCATGCCATGATACTGCTGGTCAACAAACAGCGAGCTGCCGTCTTCCAGCAGCGTGTTAACCTCGAGATACCAGTTGCCCAGGGTTTTACTAAGCAGGAAGTTACCGCCGCTGTCGCTACGCCCCCGCCCCTCTTTCATCATATAGATATAGCCGTAACCATCGCCGTAGAGATCGTTAGCGGTGTTGCCGGAATATTCAACGAAGGTATCCTGGTTTAGCGGGAACATATCATAGGCTTCAAAGCGGCCAACTTTTACCTTCCAGTCGTTTTCCGTGCCAAAGAAGAAGACCGCGTCATCCAGGTTCATTTTGCCCGTTAAGTCCGCCAGCGGCTGTACGGAGAAACCGGCAAAATTGCCGTTTTCCATTCGCTTATAGCCGTCAAACCCCAGCAGCAAACGCCCGTTAATATCCCAGCGTTCATGGTTACCGGGTGCCCAGTCTTTATTGGCTGTCGTTTTCATGGACGTTAAACTGCCGGTCTTGCTGGCCGCATCCATATTAAATTCAACGTCACCATAAAATTTAATATCACCGTAGCCGGATAACGTAAGCTTAGGTGCCGTTTGCGCTGTCGCAGGCTCTGTGGATTCAACCACCACAGGATTTGCGGCCACCACGGTTTGCTGCTGTTGCTCCAGAACCTGAATTTGTGCTTCTGCCTTTGCTGCCCTTGTTTCGGCCTTTTCGAGGCGCGCCTCCAGTTGCGCCAGTTTATCTTCCAGACGTTGGGTATCATTTGCTGCCATTGCTGCGGTAGAACAAAACGCACTGACGAGCAGTGCAAGGTATTTCACTTTCATCGACTCCATCCTCGTGAGTTAATCATTATTTCCTGACGGACACAGAGAACCTCACCGATAATTCAAATGAATTATCGGCTTACTGCTTCAACTATTAAGAGTTAGCGAATTCGCCTTTGTTTAAATCACTCACCACGCCATTCATGACGTTTTCAGTTAATTTATAAAATTTGATCGAGAATGCGGTGAGTAAATAAAAGAGTGAAGGGATTAACGTGAACAATAAAATAACGCCCTGAATGGCGGATTCTGACTGTACGGTACTGTTCGACTGGTAATTAAACCAGGCCAGCACCCAACCCAGAATGGCACCACCGACGGCGACACCCAACTTAATCACGAAAATATTGGCCGCAACATTCATACCTGTAATACGACGTTGGGTTTTCCATTCACCGTAATTATTTGCATCAGTGATCATTGACCACTGCAACGCGCCGTTACCGCCCTGGACAATCTGAATGAACACATGGGCAATCAGTGGAATGACCCAGAACTCCAGCGGCAACCAGAAGCAGGCCACGCCTAACGCAGCGTTGAGAATATTGATCCAGAAGGAGAGTTTAACCTTGCAAAAACGGGTACCGAACGGCTGCGCCAGAACCGAACCAAACATCGAGGCCAGCATCCCGCCCAGCATAAAGAACGAGATGACGTCAGCCCCCTTGTTGAGAACAGTGTTCACGTAATAGACCACTGCACCACCGCGGATCACCACCGCCACCAGCATCATAAAGTTGTAGATCGAGAGAATGCGCCACTGATCGTTACGAAAGAGGATTTTAACGTCCCGGGCGATGTTCAGATTCTCCTCTTTGATCGGCTGGACGCGCTCTTTAGTGGTGACAAAACAAATGATAAACATCACGCAGCCGATTGCACCAAACAGCGTCATCGCCACCTGAATGCCGGTCGCCCTGTCGCCAGGGTAGAGATAGTCCGCGAGGGGAAGAATAAGCGCGGTACCAAGCGCGCCACCAATCGGGGTGATGGCAAAGCGCCAGGACTGCAAAGAGAGGTTTTCCCGTGGATCGGACGTTAGCGCAGCGCCCAGGGAGCAATAGGGGATATTAATGGCGGTATACATCAGAGTCATAAATATATACGCCCCGACGGCATAATAAATTTTACCTGTTTCGGTAAAATCCGGAATGGAATAAACCAATACGCAACTCACCGCAAAAGGAACGCATATCGCCAGCAGCCAGGGACGAAAACGTCCCCAGCGCGTGGAAGTTGCATCGGCAATCGCTCCCATAACGGGGTCGGTAATGGCATCTAATAAACGGACCAAAAGAAACATGGTTCCCATTACGGCCGGGGGTAAACCGTAAATATCGGTATAGTAATACGCCAGAATGGCAACCGATGAGTCAAAAACAATATGACTCGCGGCATCTCCAAGGCTGTAGCCTATTTTTTCCCGGACCGGAATTTTTTCACTCACTGACATCACGTTACTCCTTATTGATGAAACCGGTTTCTGCTTTGGCAATAATTTCGCCTGAGCGCAACGAGGCGATCCATTATGTTTTTTCACCATGAAGTTATGTTTTTTGCTTTATGTGATCGGGATAATTAAAAGAAAGCCTTTATCCGGAAAATTATGCGTAACGGATCGCAATTTATTTTCTCGCCTACAGCCATTCACAATATCAATATTTCAGCCGCGCCACCGGGGCATTAAACGCAACGGTAAATTGTCTGGATTTGTGCAAAGTGCGATGTTCGACACGCGAAGCGCGGAATATTCGACTAAGGTTTTCTGGTGAATGATTACAGCGTGACCGCTGCTCAGCGAAATAAGGAGAAGCACCGATGATAACACCTCAAAAGCTGCGCCCTCGCCTCTTACCTCTGGTTCTGGGCAGTGCGCTGCTCGCGGTTGCCGCGACAGGCAACGCGGAAGAGATGAACTCTGGCCAGACAAATTCACCGGATATCTTGCTCGGCCCTCTTTTCAACGATGTCCAGAGCGCCAAACTCTTCCCCGATCAAAAAACCTTTGCCGATGCCGTACCAAAAAGCGATCCCCTGACGATCCTGGCCGACTACCGCATGCAGCGTCGTCAGTCCGGGTTTGATTTACGCCATTTTGTTGATATGAACTTCACGCTTCCCGCGGAAGGGGAAAAATATGTTCCTCCTGCGGGGCAGAGCCTGCGTGAGCATATTGACGGGCTGTGGGCTGTGCTGACGCGTACCACCGATAAAGCCAGTAACAAATGGGATTCACTCCTGCCCTTACCAAAACCCTACGTTGTGCCGGGCGGGCGTTTCCGCGAGGTCTACTACTGGGACAGCTATTTCACCATGTTAGGGCTGGCGGAAAGCGGCCACTGGGACAAAATCAGCGATATGGTGGACAACTTTGCCTACGAGCTGGATACATGGGGGCACATTCCGAACGGCAACCGCAGTTACTATCTGAGCCGCTCCCACCCGCCATTTTTCTCGCTGATGGTGGAACTGCTGGCCACGCACGACAGCGAGGCGCTGAAGAAATACCGTCCGCAAATGGAAAAGGAGTACGCCTACTGGATGGAGGGCGCAGATGCGCTGCAGGCCGGAGAGGCCAACAAACGCGTGGTGAAGCTGGAGGATGGCTCGCTGCTTAACCGCTACTGGGATGACCGCGACACGCCGCGTCCGGAGTCGTGGCTTGACGATATCACCACCGCCAAAAGCAACCCTAACCGCCCGGCAACCGAAATCTACCGCGATTTGCGCTCTGCGGCGGCCTCAGGCTGGGACTTCAGTTCCCGCTGGATGGACGATCCGCAAAAGCTGGGCACCATCCGCACCACCAGTATTGTGCCGGTGGATCTGAACGCCCTGATGTTCAAGATGGAAAAACTGCTCGCCCGGGCAAGCCAGGAGAGTGGCGATGCCGCCAGCGCGAGCAAATATGAGGCTCTGGCCACGGCGCGCCAGAAGGCGATGGAGAAGTATCTGTGGAACGATAAAGAGGGATGGTACGCGGATTACGACCTGAAGAGTAAGAAGGTGCGTAATCAGCTCACGGCTGCAGCCCTCTTCCCGCTGTATGTGAAGGCCGCGGCACAGGATCGCGCGGATAAAGTGGCTGCAGCGACATCCTCACGTCTGCTGAAACCGGGCGGCATCACCACCACCACCGTGAACAGCGGCCAGCAGTGGGATGCCCCCAATGGCTGGGCGCCACTGCAGTGGGTAGCCACGGAAGGGTTGCAGAATTATGGACAGGACAAGGTCGCGATGGATGTCACCTGGCGCTTCCTGAAAAATGTTCAGCATACCTACGATCGCGAGCAGAAACTGGTGGAGAAATATGATGTCTCCTCCACCGGTACGGGCGGCGGCGGCGGTGAGTATCCGCTACAGGATGGATTCGGCTGGAGCAACGGCGTGACGCTGAAGATGCTGGATCTGGTCTGTCCGAAAGAGAAACCGTGTGACAGCGTGCCGCAGAATCAGCCTGCGGCGAATGATGAGGCTGCGCCGGTGAAAAGTACGGCGCAGTAAGTGAACAATGCCGGGTGGCGCTAACGCCTACCCGGCCTGCATTCCCTTCGGGAGAGGGAAACGATAATCAGAAGCTGTAGCTCGCCCCCAACTGATACGTCCGGTCACGCCCAATCCAGCAGTTTGTCGCGTCGTAGCAGGTCAGCGTCTCTTTGTTGGTGATATTTTGCGCGCTGGCTTTCAGCGTCAATCCCTCCAGCGACGGCAGGATTTCCCCCATACGATAGGAGGCCGCCAGATCGTACTGCATGGTGCCGCCCAGTTTGCCCGCATCGTTGTTCGGTGAAATTTCCATTGGACCGGTGTAGCGCGCCCCTGCCCCCAGCATCAGCCCTCTCAGCGGCGTGTTGTCAAAGGTGTAATCCCCCCACAGGTTGAACGCGTTCTCCGGTACCTGCGTTGGCCGTTTGCCCTGGTATTTGTCATCTTCGGTATTGATCAGATGGGTGTAGGCATAGTTGGCAATCAGGGTCACGTTATCCGCTGGGCGGCTGACGATTGAGAGCTCAGCCCCTTTAGATTCCACTTCTCCGGTCTGGCTGTAATTCAGGAAGCCCGGATCGGAGGTGACGACATTTTTCTGACGGATATTAAATACCGAGGCGGTAAAGGTTGTGGCGTAATCCGCCAGCAGGTATTTCACCCCGCCTTCCACCTGCTTGCTGGTGGTTGGCTTCACATCTTTAGCCGTGAGCGTACCCTGCGGCGACACCGGGGCAAACCCTTCGGAGTAGCTGATGAACGGTGAAAGCCCATTCTCAAACGCGTAAAGCGCGCCCAGACGTTTGGTCACGCGGTCCTGCGAGACCCACGCCTTGTCGCCATTCTGCATATAGTTGGTGGTTACCGAGCGGTAATCGTCATAACGCAGGCTGGCCAGCAGATTTAAACCGCCAAACTCCACCTGATCCTGCAGGTAATAGCCGTTTTGCTGATAGCTCAGACGATTTTTCTGCCCCGTATACAACCCGAGATCGCGTTCATTGATCTGCGAATAGTCAGGATTTCGCATATCGATGCCAGGCGTTGTTGAGGCATAACGGTAGTAGAAGTGAGAGTCCATCTTTTGATAGTCAAACCCGGCCAACAGGTGGTGTTTCCACTCTCCCAGCGCCACGGTTTTGGTTACCTGGTTATCGATGTTGAAGCTCTTCAGATCTTCATCCGTGGTGTAAGCAAACCGGTTAAGCTGGTATACCGCGCTCCCCGTCCCCGTGGCATAAACGCTGCGCTGGTGGGTGTCGACATCAAAGTACCGTGCCTTCTGGTTAAAGCCCCAGCCACTGTCAAACTCATGTTCAAAGCTGTAGCCCAGCATCCACTGACGCTGTTTGAAACCGCTCCACTCATCCCCGGCATAATCCCGGCGGTCGGCATATTTCGAGCGCAGATAAGCAAGCGGCAACGGGTTGGATGGAGACAGGCTCGGGGAGTTTTGCGCCAGTGCATCAACCGTAAGACGCGTTTTGCTGTCCGGCTCCCAGGTCACGGACGGGGCAACCAGATAATTTTCATAGCGCGTGGTATGGGGCTGATCGTCATTTTCCGTGGCTTTGCCCAGCAGGCGGTAGTTCCAGTCGCTGTCGGCAATTTGTCCGGTCGAGTCGAGATAACCCTCCTTCAGATTGCGATTGCCGGTGTTGAAACCCAACTCGGTATGGGCGGTTTTTTGTGGTTTTTTACCCTGAATATTCACCAGCCCCCCCGGGGAGCCACCGCCGTAGAGCACAGAAGATGGCCCTTTGAGGATATCAACGCTCTCAATCAGCAGTGGATCGATGCGCGCTTTGGTATTTCCGGTGACGTTATACGGCAGTTGCAGTCCGTTGTAGAACTCCTGGTCAACGGAAAAACCACGGATTTTATATTCGCTCATGTAGGTGGTATTGCCACGCAGCTCTGTCGAAACGCCCGGAACATAGCGCAGGATTTCGTTCACGGAGTTGGCATGGCGTTGCGCGATCTGCTGCGCAGAGACGGTATCGATCACCTGCGGCGTTTTACTTTCGGCAACGGCCGATTTGGTTGCGCTGTTTGTCCATGCGGGGAGAACGCTGCCCTGCTCAGAGCCGGTGACAAGAATGGTGGATTCTTCAGCAAATGCCTGTGCCTGTAATGCCAGCGTCACGGCTCCTGCCAACGCGCATACTGCAAAACGTGAGGTGTTCATAATGTCGTCTTGTGTTTATATGTAACTAGGAACGACAATTATTATCATTTCGATTAGCAAATCAATATCACGGCAAAAAAAACGGCCCTGTCGCGAGAGCCGTTTTGTGTCATCTATGCCCGTCGGAGCAACCTGAATATGCCCAGGACAACAATGGCGCCCACCACAGCCACAAGGAAACTGTGCAGGTCGAATCCACTAATGTCGCCCCCAAAACCAAACATGGTCGCCAGCCAGCCGCCGACAACCGCACCAATAACCCCAAGAACACAGGTCAATATAAAGCCGCCGCCATCATTTCCCGGCATGATGAGTTTAGCGATAGCCCCGGCAATAAGACCAAAGATGATCCACGCGATAATACCCATAGCGATGCCCTCTTGCAGGTTTAACGCATGCGCAGAAAACCCTCCGCGCAGGTAACGTAAGTATAGGTCATCACGGTAAAACCGATTTCATCTCACCGACTTAACTTCTCTGTACTGCGAAAAAAACTCACCGGTTTGTATTAAGTTTCGTTTCACGCTGCCGATAACGCAGAGACAGTCTGTCATTTATCAAGGAGCCATCCGGCGTGAGTAATTACAGTGAGCAGTTCCTGAAGCAAAATCCGCTGGCTGTATTAGGGGTATTGCGCGACCTGCAAAAAGGCGAGGTGCCGCTGCGCATCACCTGGTCAAACAATCAGTTCATCAGCAAGATCCTGGATGCTTCTGCAGAGAGGCTGGTCATTGACCTGGGCAGCCAGGAGCATGAAAACCGCGCCGCGCTGCGGGCGGAGAAAATCTCGGTGATGGCAGAAACGCACGGCGCAAAAGTGGAATTTGTCCTGCCGCGCCTGGAGCTGAGCGAATACGGTGGTCTTCCGGCGTTTGTCACCCCGCTGCCGGCCAACCTCTGGTTTGTTCAGCGCCGTGAATATTTTCGTATCAGTGCCCCGCTTCACCCTGCCTATTTTGGTAAGGCCAAAATGCCTGACAAAAAAGAGATCCGCTTTCGCCTTTTTGACCTCTCCCTGGGCGGCATGGGTGCGCTGATGGATACGCCAAAGCCTGACGGACTGGTAGAAGGCATGCGATTTACCCAAATCGAACTGGATATGGGAGGCTGGGGGCGTTTTTACTTTGATGCGCAGCTGATCGCCATCAGCGAGCGTAAGGTGGTCGACAGCAAAAATGAAACGATC
Source organism: Enterobacter cloacae complex sp. 2022EL-00981 (assembly GCF_028737495.1). NCBI lineage: Bacteria > Pseudomonadati > Pseudomonadota > Gammaproteobacteria > Enterobacterales > Enterobacteriaceae > Enterobacter > Enterobacter cloacae complex sp. 2022EL-00981. The sequence goes on along the minus strand of NZ_JAQZRK010000001.1, from coordinate 164,417 downwards.
GTCACGCCGCGTCTGAGCTTCCGCTTCCTGAACGTCGGGCCGGGCGCAGAGCGTGAACTGCAGCGGATTATCTATTCTCTGGAGCGAGAGGCGCGGGAGCGGGCGAATAAAGTGTTGTGACAGGAGCCGGGCAGCACACAGGCCGCCCGACAACGGCATTACATGGCATCCATTGCTTTCTGAACTTTCCAGATATAACGCGGAGCCTGTGGTGCCGGATGATTTTTCACCACGTGTTCAAAGAACTCGTCTTTGTCCATGTCGTTGATCTCTTCTATCGCCTCTTTACGGTCCGATGAGAACGTCCTGAGCAGCGCACCCGCGCCGTTCACGTAAGAGACCACCAGCGCATACTGCATCACTTCTGGATCCTCGATTCCCTTCAGCACGCCGTGTTCCAGAATGCTCAAATAGGCCGTGCCCATGGAGATGTTGCGTTCCGGGTTTTTCAGCTCGCTGGTTGACGGCTGACCACGCCAGCCCATATAGCGGTAGACCTCTCTCCCTGCGGTTGAGGCCTTAAGCTGCATCAGCCCTACGGCGTTAGATTTGCTGACAAGCGTTGGGTTACCGCCGGATTCCACGGCAATGATCGCCGTGATCAGTCGCGGGCTGACGCCCCAGGCCTTGCCTGCCTGTTCGCTGATCGGCATCCACTGCATGGCCCGTTTTACAGGCACTTCCGGGTTCCATGCCGGGTTTTGATAGTCATGTTTTGAACTACAGCCAGCCAGCAACACAATCAAAAAAGCAAACCATCTCAATTTCACGTCATCTATCCTTATAGCCGGTCATCGCCCTTGAAGCAGGCAACGTATAAGCGGCATGATATAGACAATTAGATTCTCATTCAGCAAGGAATTGCCATGTCTCAGTTTCATCTTATCGCGCCGTCCGGGTACTGCATCAACCAGGAGGCGGCACAGCGGGGCGTTGAGCGCTTACTGGAACTCGGTTACCCGGTAGAAAATCAGACAATTATCCCCCGCCGCCAGCAGCGTTTTGCCGGTACGGAAGCGCAAAGGCTGAATGATATCAACAGCCTGGTGAACCTGCAGGGTGAGAACAATATCGTGCTGGCGGTGCGCGGCGGCTATGGTGCGAGCCGGTTGCTGGAGAGTATTGACTGGCAAGGGCTGGCAAAGCGTCAGCAGCAGGATCCGCTGCTTATCTGCGGCCACAGCGACTTTACCGTAATCCAGCTCGGGCTGCTCGCGCTGCATAACGTGGTGACCTTCAGCGGCCCGATGCTGGCCGGAAATTTCGGGGCACCCGAGCTTGACCCATTTACGGTGGAACACTTCTGGCGCGCCCTGAAAAACCCGACCTACAGCGTTGAGTGGCAGGGCAACGGGCCGCACTGGTCGTGTGAAGGACAACTCTGGGGCGGAAATCTGGCAATGCTGGTGTCGCTCATTGGAACGCCGTGGCTGCCGCAAATTGATGACGGCATTCTGGTGCTGGAAGATATCAATGAACATCCGTTCCGCGTCGAGCGCATGTTATTGCAGCTGTATTACGCCGGTATTCTGGAACGTCAGTCCGCGGTTATTCTTGGCAGTTTTACCGGTGCCGCGCCGAATGACTATGACGCAGGATACTCGCTGGAAACGATGGTCGATTTCATCCGCTCACGCCTTGATATTCCTGTTATTACCGGGCTGGACTTCGGCCACGAGCAGCAAACCGTCACCCTGGCGTTAGGCGCGCAGGCCACCCTGAAGCATGATGAAACGGGCAGTCGGTTAACGATTGGGGGTCATCCGGTCTTAAAGGCATAAAAAAGCCGTTAATCCCCCTCAATAAACCGCTGTTTCCGTCGTTAATATGTTAGGGTTTTAGTAACAGCATTAACATTGAGGTGGGAGTAAGACAACATTGGATGCCACAGCGATAATCAGTCTTTTCATTCTGGGTTCTGTGCTCGTAACCTGTAGTATTTTATTAAGTTCATTTTCATCGCGTCTCGGCATACCTATTCTTGTTATTTTCCTTGCCATCGGCATGCTGGCGGGTGTCGATGGTATCGGCGGGATCCCTTTCGATAACTACCCTTTCGCTTACATGATCAGTAACCTTGCGCTGGCGGTGATCCTGCTCGACGGCGGGATGCGCACCCAGGCGAGCTCATTTCGCGTGGCGCTGGGGCCCGCCCTGTCGCTGGCGACGGTCGGGGTGTTAATCACCTCCGGTCTGACCGGCATGATGGCGGCGTGGCTGTTCCATCTCGATCTGATGGAAGGTTTACTGATTGGCGCGATTGTTGGCTCAACCGACGCGGCGGCGGTGTTTTCCCTGCTGGGGGGCAAAGGGTTGAACGAACGCGTCGGGTCCACGCTTGAGATTGAATCCGGCAGTAACGATCCGATGGCGGTATTTCTCACCATCACGCTGATAGAGATGATCCAGCAGCATGAAACAGGCTTAAGCTGGATGTTTGTCCTGCATATCCTGCAGCAGTTCGGCCTGGGGATTGCGCTCGGCCTGGCCGGGGGTTACCTGCTTCAGCAGACGATCAACCGGATATCGCTGCCTTCGGGGCTCTACCCGCTGCTTGCCCTGAGCGGCGGCATTCTGATTTTTGCCGTCACCACTGCGTTGAACGGCAGCGGGATCCTCGCGGTTTATCTCTGCGGTTTCCTGCTGGGCAATCGACCTATTCGCAACCGTCACGCCATTTTGCAGAACTTCGACGGGCTGGCCTGGCTGGCGCAAATCGGGATGTTCCTCGTGCTGGGCCTGCTGGTGACGCCGTCAGACCTGCTGCCGATTGCCGTTCCGGCACTGATTTTATCGGCATGGATGATCTTCTTCGCCCGTCCCCTGTCGGTGTTTGCCGGTCTGCTGCCGTTTCGCGGCTTCAACCTGCGCGAACGCGTCTTTATCAGTTGGGTGGGGCTGCGCGGCGCGGTGCCCATTATCCTGGCTGTCTTCCCGATGATGGCCGGACTGGATAACGCGCGGCTGTTCTTTAACGTCGCCTTCTTCGTGGTGCTGATCTCGCTGCTGTTCCAGGGAACCTCGCTCGGGTGGGCAGCGAAAAAAGCCAAAGTGGTGGTTCCTCCTGTGGGCTGGCCGGTTTCCCGCGTGGGGCTGGATATTCACCCGGAAAACCCGTGGGAACAGTTTGTTTACCAGCTCAGCGCCGATAAATGGTGCGTGGGGGCATCGCTGCGCGATTTGCACATGCCTGCGGAAACGCGAATTGCCGCCCTGTTCCGCGATAATGTCCTGCTGCACCCTACCGGCAGCACCCGGCTACGCGAAGGCGATATTCTGTGTGTGATTGGCCGCGAGCGGGACCTGCCCGCCCTGGGTAAACTGTTCAGCCAGTCGCCTCCGGTGGCGCTGGATCAGCGTTTCTTCGGCGATTTTATTCTGGAAGCCAGCGCCAGGTTTGCGGACGTGGCCCTGATTTATGGGCTGGATGAAGGTGCTGAAGGCGACGATAACCAGCAAACGCTGGGCGAAATCATCCAGCAGCGCCTTGGTGCGGCCCCGGTTGTGGGTGACCAGGTGGAGTTTGCCGGGATGATCTGGACCGTAGCAGAGAAAGAAGATAACGCAGTGCGGAAAGTCGGTTTGCGGCCGATGGAAGAGGACGTGGAGTAGTGGTTTTTTGCCGGGTGGCGCTAACACTTACCCGGCACACAGACACGTTACACCGTCACAACCGGCACTCTTGGGGCTAGCGCGCACATCAGTTCATACCCTACCGTCCCCGCCGCGGCAGCCACGTCATCAATTTTGACTTCGTTACCCCACAGCTCGACCGGGGAACCAATGCCCGCCTGCGGACATGGCGTGAGATCAACGGCCAGCATATCCATGGAGACGGTGCCCACCGTTCCCGTACGCACCCCGTCTACCCAGACTGGCGTGCCGCTCGGCGCGATACGCGGGTAGCCGTCAGCATAACCGCCCGCCACAATACCAATCCGTTGCTCGCCCGTCGCCCGGTAACGGCTGCCATAGCCCACCGTGTCGCCGGCCTTCAGCGTCTGCACACCGATGATTTCGCTGCGCAGGGTCATCACCGGCTTAAGGCCGCTGTTGGCGATATCCTGCCACTGGCCTGAGGGAGAGGCGCCATAAAGGACAATGCCCGGACGCACCCAGTTATAATGCGCCTCAGGATGCCACAGCGTGGCCGCTGAGTTGGAGAGCGAACGTGGGCAATCCAGTCCTTCTGCCGCCTGCTCAATGCGCACCATCGCATCGGCAATACCGTCCGGTTTTTCCGCATCGGCAAAATGCGCCATCAGCGTCATTTCGCCCACGTTCTTCAGGGCGCGCAGCTGTTGCCATACCGTATGGACCCGCTCAGGCTGGAAGCCCAGGCGGTTCATACCGCTGTTCACCTTGAGATAAATATCCAGCGGTGCATGCAGTTTTGCATCCTGAATCGCTTTAATTTGCCAGTTGCTGTGAACGCTGGTGGTCAGCCGGTACTTATCCAGCAGCGGCAGATCGTCGGCGTGGAAGAACCCCTCAAGCAACAGAATGGGCCCTTTCCAGCCGCGCTCGCGCAGCAGAATGGCCTCTTCCAGATTCAGTAACGCAAAACCGTCGGTGGCGCTGAGCGCACTCCAGATACGATCGATACCGTGGCCGTAGGCATTGGCTTTCACCACCGACCAGACGCGTGAACCTGGCGCCGCCCGGCGAACAATTTGCAGGTTATCCTTCAGGGCCTGCAAATCGAGCTGAGCCAGAACAGGACGGGACATGACAACTCCTTAGTTATGCGCGCCGTGCAGGTGCTGTGGACGCGAAGGGGTAAACCCCGATTGATAGCGTGCGGCACTTAAATCGTCAAACGGAATTGCCGGCGTGCGCCCGGATATCAAATCGCTAAGCAGCTGGCCAGAGCCGCAGGCCATTGTCCAGCCAAGCGTACCGTGGCCGGTATTGGTCCACAGGTTTTTGAACGGCGTACGGCCAACAATTGGCGTGCCGTCTGGCGTCATTGGGCGCAGCCCGGTCCAGAAGGTTGCCTGCTCGACAAAACCGCCACGCGGGAACAGGTCGCCCACCACCATCTCCAGCGTTTCACGGCGCGGCTTCAGCAGCTCGGTGTTAAAGCCGACAATCTCCGCCATCCCGCCAACGCGGATGCGGTTATCAAAGCGGGTAATGGCGATTTTGTAGGTTTCATCCAGAATGGTGGAAACTGGCGCCCCGCTGTCCTCTTTTACCGGAATGGTCAGGGAGTAGCCCTTCAGTGGGTAAACCGGAATGTCGAGAATGCCCTTCAGCATCGCTGTGGAATAGGAGCCAAACGCCATGACGTAGGCATCCGCTTTAATGACTTCATCGCCACACTTCACGCCGTAGATACTTCCGCCTTCTGACAGCAGTTTGTCGACCGCGGTATTAAAGCGGAATTTCACCCCCGCCTGCTCGCACATCTGCGCGAGACGCTGCGTAAACAGCTGGCAGTCGCCGGTTTCATCATTCGGCAAACGCAGGCCGCCCGTCAGCTTGTGCGACACTTCTGCCAGCGCCGGTTCAACCTGCCCAAGCTGGCTGGCTTCGAGCAGTTGATACGGTACGCCCGCATCTTCCAGCACGGCAATATCACGGGTGGCGTTTTCATACTGTTGCGCGGTGCGGAACAGCTGCAGCGTGCCGCCCTGACGACCTTCGTACTCAATACCGGTGGAGGCGCGCAGTGCTTTCAGGCAGTCACGGCTGTATTCCGCCAGACGCACCATCCGACCTTTGTTTTCCATGTAGTGCCGGGTGTCGCAGTTGCGCAGCATCTGCCACATCCACTTCAGCTGGAACTGGGTGCCGTCGAGGCTGATGGCCAGCGGCGCATGGCGCTGGAACATCCACTTAATTGCCTTCAGCGGAACGCCGGGTGCCGCCCACGGCGCGGCATAGCCCGGAGAGATCTGTCCGGCGTTCGCCGCACTGGTTTCCAGCGCAGGCCCTGACTCACGATCGATAACGGTCACGTCATGTCCCGCCTGACTTAAATACCAGGCGCTGGTTACGCCAACGACACCACTTCCCAGTATGACAACACGCATAGCCACTCCATATGTGCAAAAGAACAATCTTCTAATTACAGATTGATAACCTAGTTGAAAATATTATTCAACATACGACTTTTTTATGGTGACTTACCTCACACATCCCCCAGCATCAGGGGATGAGGCGAATTTGGGATCTCCTGCTGCGCGTTATTTTTAACCAGTATAAAATTCTGTGAAGACCGCTTTTTTTGCCGCATCAAAAACGGGAAATCGCAAAGAAAAAATTTCTGCTCCAGCACGCTTTTTAACACGGTGATCTATGCTTATCAGGAGGCTCTCCAGACAGAGAGAGCTCCCACAACGAGGGCGCGCTAATGGCTACTATTGATTCCCTGAATAAGGACAGCACACGTCTGAGCGATGGACCCGACTGGACCTTCGAGTTGCTGGATGTCTATCTCGCCGAAATCGACCGGGTGGCAAAACTGTATCGTCTGGATACCTACCCCCATCAAATTGAAGTCATTACGTCCGAGCAGATGATGGACGCCTACTCCAGCGTCGGGATGCCGATTAACTATCCGCACTGGTCGTTTGGTAAAAAATTCATTGAAACGGAGCGTTTATATAAGCACGGCCAGCAGGGTCTTGCGTATGAGATAGTGATCAACTCCAACCCGTGTATCGCCTACCTGATGGAAGAGAACACCATAACCATGCAGGCGCTGGTGATGGCGCATGCCTGCTACGGGCATAACTCGTTTTTCAAGAATAACTACCTGTTCCGCAGCTGGACCGATGCCAGCTCGATTGTCGATTACCTGATCTTCGCGCGTAAGTACATTACCGACTGCGAAGAGCGCTACGGCGTGGACGAAGTGGAGAAACTGCTCGACTCCTGTCACGCGCTGATGAACTACGGCGTTGATCGTTACAAACGTCCGCAGAAAATCTCCCTGCAGGAGGAGAAAGCGCGGCAGAAAAGCCGCGAAGAGTATCTGCAAAGCCAGGTAAATATGCTGTGGCGCACTCTGCCGAAACGTGAAGAAGAGAAAGCGGTTGCTGAAGCGCGTCGCTACCCGTCTGAGCCGCAGGAAAATCTGCTCTATTTTATGGAGAAAAACGCGCCGCTGCTGGAGCCATGGCAGCGTGAGATCCTGCGCATCGTGCGTAAGGTCAGCCAGTATTTCTATCCGCAGAAACAGACCCAGGTGATGAACGAAGGCTGGGCGACTTTCTGGCACTACACCATTCTTAACCATCTGTATGACGAAGGGAAAGTCACCGAGCGGTTCATGATGGAGTTCCTGCACAGCCATACGAACGTGGTGTTCCAGCCGCCTTACAACAGCCCATGGTATAGCGGCATAAACCCGTATGCGCTCGGCTTTGCAATGTTCCAGGACATTAAACGCATCTGCCAGTCGCCAACCGAAGAAGATAAATACTGGTTCCCGGATATCGCCGGCTCTGACTGGCTGGAAACGCTGCATTTCGCGATGCGTGACTTTAAGGATGAGAGCTTCATCAGCCAGTTTATGTCGCCGAAGATTATGCGTGATTTCCGCTTCTTCACCGTGCTGGATGACGACCGCAATAACTACCTGGAGATTTCGGCGATCCATAACGAGGAAGGTTACCGTGAGATCCGCTCTCGCCTCTCCTCCCAGTACAACCTGAGCAACCTTGAACCCAACATTCAGGTATGGAACGTGGATTTACGCGGCGATCGCTCCCTGACACTGCGCTATATTCCGCACAACCGGGCCCCGCTGGATAAAGGACGCAAAGAGGTGCTGAAGCACGTGCATCGCCTGTGGGGCTTTGATGTGCTGCTGGAGCAGCAGAATGAAGATGGCAGCGTGGAGCTGCTGGAACGTTGCCCGGCGCGGTTGAATACGTTGTAATGGTTTTTGCCGGGTTTTGTAGGCCCGGTAAGCGAAGCGCCACCGGGCGAAAAAAAACCTCTCACTTGAGAGGTTTTTTATTTCAGCGGCCCTGAATGGCTAAATCACCCGGCAGCGTTTTCTGCATCCGGTGCCAGATTTCACCGGAATCGTGGCCGTAGCGGCGCACCGTTTCATACACCTGATCGTGCAGGCCTTCAGTACAGAGCTTGCTGAGCTTATGGTAGAAGCCCAGCGCCAGGCTGCGCGCCTCGGGGTTGGCAAAGTAGTGGCGACCGATACGGGTATACAGCCCTTTCATGCCGTTCAGGATCAGACCGTACACCGGGTTACCGGAGGCAAACGCCAGTCCGCGGAAAACGTTGTAATCGAGCGTGGCAAAGGCATCCGCGTGATCTTCCACTTCGTTCGCGCTGGCAAGCACCTGCAGCGCGTCTTCCGGATGCTGACGAAAAGCGGTACGAATAAAGATTGTCGCAATGTTGGTACGCACCGAGAGCAGATTGTCGATCAGCTGTGGCACGCTTTCGTGATCGAGACGCGCCAGCGTTTCAAGAATGTTCAGCCCGGAGGTTTCCCAGAAGTTGTTTACTTTCGTTGGCTTACCGTGCTGGATCGTCAACCAGCCATCGCGCGCCAGTCGCTGGAGCACTTCACGCAGCGTGGTGCGAGTGACGCCAATCAGTTCAGAGAGTTCGCGTTCAGCCGGAAGAATGGATCCCGCAGGGAAGCGATTATTCCAGATGCTTTCAATGATGTACTCTTCCGCGAAACCCGCCGGGCTCTGCGCCTTAATGACCATAGTGAGATTTCCATTACACAGCTTTTGCAAATTGCACTCATCATACCAGAGGCATGCAGTGGCAGGTAGCGCGTGAAAGAGAGAAAAGAGGGATCGCTGTTTTATTTTCGTGAAATTTACAATACACGCTTATCCGCCTCTGCCCCGCGTTTTTTGCGTATACTGATGTTTTGTTTTACCTGACGGGGAAGGACGTCTGTTGTGGAAATTTCTTTTGGGCGCGCGCTGTGGCGCAATTTTTTAGGCCAGTCTCCTGACTGGTACAAACTGATACTTCTGGTTTTCCTGGTTGTTAATCCCATTATTTTTAGTATCACTCCGTTCGTCGCCGGGTGGCTGCTGGTGGCGGAGTTTATCTTCACCCTGGCCATGGCGCTGAAATGTTATCCCCTGCTGCCGGGTGGTTTGCTGGCTTTTGAAGCCGTGGTTATCGGCATGACGAGCGCAGAGCATGTCAAAGCCGAGCTGGCATCCAACCTTGAAGTGCTTCTGCTGCTGATCTTCATGGTGGCCGGTATCTACTTTATGAAACAGCTGCTGCTGTTTATCTTCACCCGCCTGTTGCTCAGCATTCCGTCTAAAACGATGCTGTCGCTGGCGTTCTGCCTTGCTGCCGCATTCCTTTCGGCCTTCCTGGATGCGCTAACCGTCGTGGCGGTGGTCATCAGCGTTGCCGTCGGGTTTTACGGCATTTATCACCGCGTGGCATCGTCCCGTCCGGGCGAGGATTTGCAGGACGACAGCCACGTCGAGGCGCATAACCGTGAGGTGCTGGAACAGTTCCGCGCGTTTCTGCGCAGCCTGATGATGCACGCAGGCGTCGGTACCGCATTAGGTGGCGTGATGACCATGGTTGGTGAGCCGCAAAACCTGATCATCGCCAAAGCGGCTGAGTGGCATTTTGGCGAGTTTTTCCTGCGCATGGCACCGGTCAGCCTGCCCGTGTTCGTCTGCGGGTTAGCGACCTGTATCCTGGTCGAGAAATTCAATGTTTTCGGCTACGGTGCGCAGTTGCCTGAGCCAGTTCGCAAAGAGCTGCATAAATTTGACGAGCAGAACCGTACGCAGCGCACGCGCCAGGAGACGCTGCGTCTGATTGCGCAGGGGATCATCGGTATCTGGCTTATCGTCGCGCTGGCTTTCCATCTTGCCGAAGTCGGGCTGATTGGTCTTTCGGTTATTATTCTTGCGACGACCTTTAGCGGGGTAACGGATGAACATGCTATCGGTAAAGCCTTTACCGAAGCCCTGCCGTTTACCGCGCTGCTGGCGGTCTTCTTTGCGGTGGTGGCGGTGATTATCGACCAACACCTGTTCGCCCCGATTATTACTTTTGTACTGCAGGCGGCGCCCGACGCGCAGCTGTCGCTCTTCTATCTGTTCAACGGCCTGCTGTCGTCCATCTCCGATAACGTTTTTGTCGGCACGGTCTACATCAATGAAGCCAAAGCGGCGATGGAAGAAGGCATTATCAACGCCGGGCAGTTCGAGCTGCTGGCGGTTGCCATTAATACAGGCACCAACCTGCCGTCGGTGGCGACGCCAAACGGACAGGCCGCTTTCCTGTTCCTGCTGACCTCGGCCCTCGCGCCACTCATACGTCTTTCTTATGGAAAGATGGTCTGGATGGCGCTGCCCTATACGCTGGTGCTCACCATTGTGGGATTGCTTTGCGTCAAAATTACCCTCATTCCCTGTACGCAATGGCTGATACAAGCGGGTATACTTGCGGCGCATTAAAATTCGTTTACACTGCGCTTTCTAAGCATGTTCCAGGGAAATGATTATGTTGAGATTTTTAAACCAGTGCTCCCGCGGTCGCGGAGCATGGTTGTTAATGGCCCTGACCGCCTTTGCGCTGGAAATGGTCGCGCTGTGGTTCCAGCATGTGATGGGACTCAAACCCTGCGTGCTCTGTATCTACGAGCGCTGCGCGCTGTTTGGCGTCATGGGCGCGGGTCTGTTGGGTGCGATTGCACCAAAAACACCGCTCCGCTACGTCGCTATCGCGGTCTGGCTGTACAGCGCCTGGAAAGGGATTGAGCTTTCCTGGCAGCACACCATGATGCAACTGCACCCGTCGCCGTTCATGACCTGTGATTTCGCAGCCCGCTTCCCGAGCTGGTTGCCGCTGGATAAATGGCTGCCGCAGGTGTTTGTCGCCTCCGGTGACTGCTCTGTACGTCAGTGGGAATTCCTGTCGCTGGAGATGCCGCAGTGGCTGGTGGGCATTTTTGTGGCCTACTTCGTGGTCGCGCTGCTGGTGCTGATTGCTCAGCCGTTTAAGCCGAAGAAGCGCGATCTGTTCGGAAGGTAAAAGCAAAACGGCAACGATAGTTGCCGTTTTTAGTTTTTGCGCCCTCTCCCGTGGGAGAGGGTTGGGGTGAGGGCATCAGGCCGCACCCCAATAAAAACCCGCCTCGGCGGGTTTTTATTTATCACCGGGTCGGGTGATTCATAATGTGGTCTTCCCAGTCCCGCACCTCGGACTCTTTCACCGCGATGTGACGCACAGAGATACGCTCGCCGTGCATGGCCGCTTTAGACCCGGTCAGCAAGGGGTGCCATGTCGGCAGATCCTTCCCTTCCGCCAGCAGGCGATACGCGCAGGTATGCGGCAGCCATTCAAACGTCGGCAGGTTCTCACGGGTGAGCTTAATGCAGTCCGGCTCGAACTCAAAGCGGCGCTCGTAGTTGCGGCACTGGCAGGTTTTGATGTTTAACTGCTTACAGGCAACGTTGGTGAAATAGATTTCATCAGTGTCTTCATCCATGAGCTTATGCAGGCAGCACTGCCCGCAGCCGTCACATAACGACTCCCACTCCACGTCTGTCATTTCGTCGAGAGTTTTGCGTTGCCAGAAAGGGATGTCGTTCATCAGGATGTCCACACGTCAAAAGAAAGCGCACCTTATAACGAGTCTGGCACGTTGATGCAAGTTTTGCCGCCCTGAGGGGCGGCAAAATGCGTTTACAGCACGCGGGTTTTCAGTGACAGGCCGTTAAAGCTCACTTCCAGTTCGTCTCCACCGTTAAGAGGGCCGACACCTTCTGGCGTACCGGTCAGGATCACATCCCCCGGCTTAAGGGTAAAGAAGCGGCTCATATAGGCAATCAGCGGCACGATCTTATGGATCATATCTGCCGTGGTGCCCTGCTGGCGGATCTCACCGTTCACTTTCAGGCTGAGGGACGTGTTCTGTGGATCGCCGGTAAATTCGCCGACCGGAACAAAACCCGAGATCGGGCAGGCATTATCAAAGCCTTTGGCTTTTTCCCACGGCTGCCCTGCTTTCTTCAGCTTTCCCTGTACCTCACGCAGCGTCAGATCCAGCGCTACACCGTAACCGGCGATAGCTTTTTGCACATGCTCTTCGGAGGCCTGGCGTAGCGTCGCGCCAATCAGCACCGCCAGCTCCACTTCATGATGCACTGAACCCAGTCCCTGCGGCAGTGCCAGCGGCTGGCGGATATCGCAAAGCGCGGTTTCCGGCTTAATGAACAGCACCGGCTCTTCTGGCGTCGCGCTGCCCATCTCCTGAATGTGTTTGGCATAATTGCTGCCCACGCAAACCACTTTGCTGACGGGATAATCCAGTAATGCACCTTGCCAGTTATGATGTTGATACATGGTCGACCCCTAAACGGTTGATGTGTTATGCCCGAAAACAGGTGAGGCTATTTTTTACCGGTCGCCTCAAGATGCTGTTTTAATAAATTCTCGGGAGGTGGCGGAAGCTGTAAATAATAGCCTTGCTCCGTTAAGGCCGTTTTAACTTTTTCCAGATCGGCGTTAACCAGTTTCTTACGACCGTCGAGCGGCAGCAGCATCGCCAGCTGAGGTCGGCCAAAGCTCTTCATTAATTCTTCTGGCACGCGGGAAAAATCGTCTTTCTTTTCGACATAAAGATAGGTCTGGTCGCGGCTTGTACTTCTGTAGATCACACAAAACATGTTTTTACTCTGAATTCATAGGTGGTTGCTTGCCTCAATATACTCCTGACTATAACATGCCTGATACTCTTCGGAATATCGCAGCGAGTGGTTGCGGTTAATAGCAAATTGAGTAAGGCCAGGATGTCAAACACGCCCATCGAGCTTAAAGGCAGTAGCTTCACCTTATCAGTGGTACATTTGCATGATGCAAAACCCGAGGTTATTCGTCAGGCGTTAGAAGACAAAATCGCTCAGGCTCCCGCCTTTCTGAAACACGCCCCTGTTGTTATCAATGTCAGTGGTCTGGAATCCCCGGTTAACTGGAAACAACTCCAGCAGGCCGTCTCCTCTACCGGTCTGCGCATTGTGGGCATCAGTGGCTGTAAAGATACTGAGCTGAAAGCGGAAATCGACCGTGCGGGACTGCCTCTTCTGAACGAAGGCAAAGAAAAAGCCCCACGTGCGGCCCCCGTTGCCGTTGAAACGCCCCCACCTGCGGTACAAAACGTTACCGCCCTCACAAAAACGCGAATGATTGATGTGCCGGTTCGTTCCGGACAGCGCATTTATGCACCAAACTGTGATCTAATTGTTACAAGCCACGTCAGCGCTGGCGCTGAGCTGATTGCAGATGGCAATATTCACGTTTACGGTATGATGCGTGGGCGTGCACTCGCCGGGGCGAGTGGCGATCGGGACGCACAAATATTTTGTACTCACCTGACTGCGGAACTGGTGTCCATCGCAGGTGAATATTGGCTGAGCGACAAGATCCCAGCCGAATTTTATGGCAAAGCGGCTCGTCTGCGACTGGCAGACGACGCGTTGACCGTTCAACCGTTGAATTGATCCCTTTTTAACAAGGAATTTCTATGGCACGCATTATTGTTGTTACTTCGGGTAAAGGAGGCGTTGGCAAGACCACCTCCAGCGCGGCCATCGCTACTGGTTTGGCCCAGAAGGGAAAGAAAACCGTCGTTATCGATTTCGATATCGGTCTGCGTAACCTCGACCTGATTATGGGTTGTGAACGTCGCGTCGTGTATGACTTCGTAAACGTGATTCAGGGCGATGCCACCCTCAACCAGGCGCTGATTAAAGACAAGCGCACCGAGAACCTTTATATCCTCCCGGCCTCTCAGACGCGTGACAAAGACGCCCTGACCCGCGAAGGGGTTGAAAAGGTGCTCGATGAGCTGAAAAAAATGGAGTTCGACTTCATTGTCTGTGACTCCCCTGCCGGTATCGAAACCGGTGCCCTGATGGCGCTCTATTTCGCTGATGAAGCGATCATCACCACGAACCCTGAAGTGTCATCCGTCCGTGACTCTGACCGCATTCTCGGGATCCTCGCATCCAAATCCCGCCGTGCGGAAAATGGCGAAGACCCGATTAAAGAGCACCTGCTGCTGACCCGCTATAACCCGGGCCGCGTAAACAAAGGTGACATGCTGAGCATGGAAGACGTGCTGGAGATCCTGCGCATTAAACTGGTGGGCGTCATCCCGGAAGACCAGTCCGTGCTGCGCGCCTCTAACCAGGGCGAGCCAGTGATCCTTGATACAACAGCAGATGCCGGTAAAGCGTATGCGGATACGGTTGACCGTCTGCTGGGAGAAGAACGTCCTTTCCGCTTCATTGAAGAAGAGAAGAAAGGTTTCCTCAAACGCCTGTTCGGAGGATAAGTTATGGCATTACTGGACTTTTTTCTCTCGCGGAAAAAGAACACCGCCAACATCGCAAAAGAACGACTGCAAATCATCGTTGCGGAGCGTCGTCGTAGCGACGCCGAGCCTCACTACCTGCCGCAGCTGCGCAAGGACATCCTGGAAGTGATCTGCAAATATGTGCAGATTGACCCGGAGATGGTCACCGTGCAGCTGGAGCAAAAAGACGGGGATATTTCGATTCTGGAGCTGAACGTCACGCTCCCGGAAGCGGAAGAGTCGCGTCCGTAGTTTTTGATTTCGTAGCCCCGGTAAGCCGCAACGCCACCGGGGGAATATGCCGGGTATATCGCCCGGCATATTGATTATCGTGGATACCCTTCCAGCAACGTATTCAGGCGATCGGCCATCAATTCCCCGCGCCAGCCCGCCATCATTTCCGGTAAGCCATTCTGCGGTTTCAGCTTCCAGTGCCAGTTCAAAAGCTGGTTTATCTGACGACGTGATGCCAGCAACTCCGCACTCAATTTGCTTTCTGCCGCCACAGCCTGCACCAGCGCTTTAATATCTTTAAACGCTTTGCGATAGCCCGGCATATCCATCAGATTCAGCAGCGGCTCTGGCAGTGCGTCATCCGGTATCTGCTGCGCTTTGGCCACCAGCGCGAGCAGCGTTTTTCCGTGAAAACGGATTTCGCTGCCTGAAAGCCCAATGCTGTCCAGCTCGCCCATGCTGCCTGGCATATAGCGTGCGACCGCCCACAGGTGCTCTTCGCGTACCACAAAGTTAACGGCCAAATCGCGTTCGCGCGCTTTACGCAGGCGCCAGTCGGCTAATAATTGCAGACAGGCCAGCTGACGTGTACGCAGCTGCCACGCATTGCTGATGTCGCGCCAGGCCTCTTTCGGGTCAGCGATTTCCTGGCGACGCAGCTGCGTCATGCGGCACTCATCCAGTGCAGCAGGCAGCCAGCCGGAGGCTTCTGCCTCTTTCATCAGTTGTCCGGCAATCGGCAGCAGGTAAAACACATCTGCCGCAGCGTAGTCCAGCTGACGCTCCGTGAGCGGGCGCGCCAGCCAGTCGGTACGGGATTCACTTTTATCCAGGGTCAGGCCGGTGTACTCCTCAACCATGGCGGCAAAGCCCCATGAAAGCGGACGATTGCTGAACGCGGCGAGGATCTGCGTGTCAATCAGCGGCTGCGGCATGATGCCAAACGTATTCAGAAAGACTTCCAGATCTTCACTGCCTGCGTGCAGGTATTTGGTGACCGCAGTATCAAGCAGCAGGTCACGCATCGGCGTCCAGTCGGTAATGCCGAGCGGGTCAATCAGCGACACGTGTTTGCCGTCGTACATCTGAATCAAACCCAACTGCGGATAATACGTCCGGGTACGGACAAACTCGGTATCCAGGGCGATGGCAGGAAAGTCGCGCGTCACTTCGCACAGCGAAGCCAGCTCGTCGTTGGTCGTGATCATCTGGTAATTCAAAACGGTTTCTCTTTTGTTTGCGCCCATAAAAAACGCCGGCTAAACCGGCGTCTGGGCGATTAGCGTGAAGCTCAGGCCTTATTGTCCACTTTGGCACGGGCTTCGTCACGTAATTCTCGTCGTAATATCTTCCCGACGTTCGATTTCGGCAGCTCATCGCGGAACTCCACCAGCTTCGGCACTTTATAGCCGGTGAGCTGACGGCGGCAGAACGTAATGAGCTCCTCCTCGGTAAGAGAGGCGTTTTTCTTCACCACAAAAATCTTCACTGCCTCGCCGCTGCTGCCGGAAGGTACGCCAACCGCGGCAACTTCAAGCACGCCGCTATGCTGCATCACCACATCTTCGATCTCATTCGGATAGACGTTAAATCCCGAGACGAGGATCATGTCTTTCTTACGATCGACAATGCGCAGGAAGCCCTCTTCGTCCATCACCGCGATATCACCGGTGTGCAGCCAGCCGTCTTTGATGATTTCGTCGGTGGCATCAGGACGCTGCCAGTAGCCCAGCATCACCTGTGGCCCTTTAACGCACAGTTCACCCGGCTCGCCCGGTGCAACTTCGTTGTCGTCATCATCCACCAGTTTGGCTTCCGTCGACGGTACGGGCAGGCCGATACTGCCGCTGTGATAGTCGATATCATGCGGATTGACGCTGACCAGCGGGGCGCATTCGGTCAGGCCATAGCCTTCGAGTAAATACTGGCCGGTGAGTTTCACCCAGCGCTCTGCCACCGCCTGCTGAACCGGCATTCCGCCGCCCGCAGAGAGGTGCAGCGTGGAGAAATCAAGCTGCTGGAACTCTTTGTTATTAAGCAGCGCGTTAAACAGGGTATTGACCCCGGTCATAGCGGTGAACGGGTATTTCGCCAGCTCTTTAACCAGCCCCGGAATGTCGCGTGGGTTGGTGATCAGCACGTTCTGACCGCCCAGCTCAATAAACAGCAGGCAGTTCATGGTCAGCGCGAAAATGTGATAAAGCGGAAGCGCGGTGATGACCACCTCTTTGCCCGGATGCAGCAGCGGCCCGTAGGTCGCATTCACCTGCTCAAGGTTCGCCAGCATATTGCGGTGAGTCAGCATGGCGCCTTTGGCCACGCCGGTAGTGCCACCGGTGTACTGCAGGAACGCAAGATCCTCTGACACCACTTCCGGTTTGACGTATTGCATACGATACCCGGCATGCAGCGCGCGGCGGAAAGAGATGGCATCCGGCAGATGGTATTTCGGTACCAGACGTTTAATGTATTTGACGACAAAGTTAACCAGCGTGCCCTTGGCGGTGGAGAGTTGATCCCCCATACGCGTCAGGATGACGTGTTTAACCTGGGTTCTGTCGACCACTTTCTCCAGCGTGTGGGCAAAGTTTGAGACGATCACAATTGCGGTCGCGCCGCTGTCGTTCAGCTGATGCTCCAGCTCACGTGGGGTGTAGAGCGGGTTGACGTTGACGACAATCATCCCGGCCCGCAGGATACCAAATAACGCGACCGGGTATTGCAGCAGGTTCGGCATCATCAGCGCGACGCGATCCCCTTTTTGCAGCCCCAGCCCTTCCTGCAAATAGGCCGCGAACGCCCGACTCCGCTCCTCAAGCTTACGGAACGTCATCACCTCACCCATATTGATAAACGCGGGCTGATCGGCGTAACGCCTTACCGAGTGTTCAAATAATTCAACCAGGGATTGATAACGGTCAGGATTGATCTCCGAAGGCACATCTGCGGGATAACGGTTAAGCCAAACCTTGTTCAATGCATCACCTCTGAATTGAGTGTTCGTCGTCATCACAACCCCGATAATAAACAGTTTGTTAACATTATATTAACTCAGCGTACCAGTTTATTAATTGCCCAGATTTAAGGTTGCGAAGCGCGTCACTCTTTTTTTTCGTTTTAGCCGTAAAAAAACAGAGACAGCGGCTGAGCCGCTGTCTCTTTTCTAACAATAACAGTAAGTTACTCAGTAACGATCGTCTGTACCTGCGCCGGCCCCGGGTTATACCAGCCCCAGCCGGGGTAGCCGTAACGATACGGGTGTGGGCCCCACATCCACGGATCGACAGGCTGAGGCGGCATGATCACCTGCTGTGTCAGCCGCCAGCGTTTGTAGCCGTTAACCTGCATGGTCATAAATTTGTAAGGCGTTGTGCCGATTTTGCCCTGTGTCGTGCCGGTAATCGGCCCGACGACGGTCACCAGCTGTCCACGGAAATCAACCGGGTCGAGGAAGCCGCTGACATCGGCAAAAATGCGCCCACGCGAGGTTTCGCCGAGGATCGGCCGCGCGCCGCTATCCAGTGGCACGGTGGCGATCTCCAGCCGGGTTTTCCCCTGCTGGTTTTGCACCTCAATCACCTTCCCGCCGAAGCGCGCTTCCTGACCGACGTAAAGCTCAGGGGCATTCATCACGCGAACCAGATCCTGCTGTGGCGTAGGGCTACTGCCCTTAATCGCATCAGGAACGGAAACGCATCCGCTCAGTGCTATGGCCACAGCGCCTGCCATAATTAGGCGTACTACTTTAGTCTGAACCGCCATGATGCGACTCCTTTTTCTCAGTTCCTGTTACTGAGATTCACTCGCGGCCTGGAAGTTTCTTCCACGCGACGGTGTTTCGCAAATAAACCGGCTCGGCATGTTCAACAGCCACGGTTTTTCCTGCTGCGAGCAGCTGGCAGGCCAGAGGAAGCATATCCTCTGCGGCAGGCAGAAGCATGTTGCCGTCCACCAGCGTTACGCCGGTACCGTTTGCCATGTCAGGCCATGCCGCCCAACCGGTCCCTACCGTCGCCCACTCACCGGAGAGGTTCTGCAACCGTTCGGTTACCGCTTCCGGCTTGAGCACCGCTTCCGTCTCTTCGCCGTGCCACACGCCCTGCTCGTCGCGGGTGTATTCAGCCCAGTAGACTTCGCCCATGCGGGCATCAATCGCTGCCAGCACACGGGTAGCACCGGTCATACGCCACGCGCCCTGCGCCATCGTCGCCAGGGTGGAAACACCGATCATCGGAAGGTCAGCGCCAAGCGCCAGCCCCTGCGCAATACCGATCCCAATGCGTAC
This sequence comes from Enterobacter cloacae complex sp. 2022EL-00981, assembly GCF_028737495.1. Classification (NCBI taxonomy): domain Bacteria; kingdom Pseudomonadati; phylum Pseudomonadota; class Gammaproteobacteria; order Enterobacterales; family Enterobacteriaceae; genus Enterobacter; species Enterobacter cloacae complex sp. 2022EL-00981. Next base: position 145,563 of record NZ_JAQZRK010000001.1, on the reverse strand, counting down.
ACCCGTAAAGCTGCCGGGGCCACGGCCAAAGGCCAGCGCATCGAGGTCGGTTAAGGTGGTGTTGCCCTGGGTCAAAATCGCTTTCACCAGGGGCAGAATACGTTGGGTGTGTTCTCGTGGGCACTCTTCGAAATGAGCAGAAATAGCACCGTCGTTCCACAGAGCAACGGAACACGCCTCTGTAGCGGTATCAATAGCCAGAATTCGCATCAGTCGTCGCGCTCTCGCAATGGTCAGTCACAAAATGGCGCGCATCTTAGCACACTCCCGGGCAAATTACTCCGCCGTTGGGTTGGCCAGGAAGCGAACCGCGCGTTTAATGTCCCGCGTACGCGGCGCGGGCGGCAGGCTGGCGAGGAAGGTCGCACCGTAGGGGCGCATCACCAGCCGGTTATCACAGATTACGAGCACGCCGCGGTCGTCCACGTCGCGGATCAGGCGTCCTACCCCCTGCTTGAGGGTGATCACCGCGTCCGGCAGCTGTACCTCGTCGAAAGGATCGCCTCCGCGCAGACGGCAGTCTTCCATTCGCGCTTTGAGCAGCGGATCGTCCGGCGAGGTAAAAGGCAGTTTATCGATAATCACCAGCGACAAGGTATCGCCCCGCACGTCTACGCCTTCCCAGAAACTGCTGGTTGCCACCAGAAGCGCATTTCCGGCACTGACAAACTGTTGTAACAGTTGCCCTTTGCTGGTTTCTCCCTGCAGCAGCACAGGCAAGGTCATGGTGGCGCGGAACTGTTCTGCCAGGTCGCGCATCATGGCGTGAGAGGTGCAGAGCATAAAGCAGCGGCCATTGTTGGCCTCAATCATCGGCTTCAGCATGGCTGCCAACAGGCGTGCGGCGCCGGGCTGGTTGGGTAACGGCAGATTACGCGGCACGCAGAGCAGCGCCTGTTTTTCATAATCAAACGGGCTCGGCAGCAGCAGTGACTCCGCCTGTTCAATCCCGAGACGCTCGGTGAAGTGGTGCAGATCGTCATTCACCGACAGGGTCGCGGAGGTAAATATCCAGCTCCCCGGTTTTTGCGCCATCACCTCTTTGAATTTGTCTGCCACCGTCAGCGGCGTAAGCGCCAGGGTGAAATGACGAGACGTGCATTCATACCAGTAGCTGTACCCCGGCTGGTTGATCTCCTTCAGCCGTTTCAGCCGCCCGCGATAGAGCGTGGCACGCTCGAAGGCAGCGTCCAGCAGCGCAGAACGGCCAAGCGACAGTTTCGCCACGTCGTAACAGAGTTCCAGCGCATCATCCAGCAGCAGTAGCGCGCGCTGGATATTATTGTCCGCCAGCAGCTCGCGCAAATTGCCGCGGTAGCCCGGCTCGCCAAGCTGCAGGCGAAAATCCTGCGCGCTTTGCGCGAGGCGATCGGCACATTTTTGCAGCTGCTGGGTATCTTTTAATTCAGTGCGATAAGCAATGGTGAAATCTTTCGCCAGATCCAGCAGCTGGCGGCTGGAGAGCGACTGACCGAAATACTGGCTGGCGATATCCGGAAGCTGATGGGCTTCGTCGAAGATCATCACTTCCGCTTCAGGAATAAGTTCGCCAAAACCGCTGTCTTTCACCACCATATCCGCGAGAAACAGATGGTGGTTGACCACCACCACATCTGCATCCATCGCCGTTTTACGCGCTTTGACCACAAAACAGTCTTTATACAGCGGGCAGTCGCTGCCCAGGCAGTTGTCATTGGTGCTGGTCACCAGCGGCCAGGCGGGAGAGTCTTCCGCCACGCTCGCGCAGGTGCTGATATCCCCCTCTTCCGTCTGATTAGCCCAGGCGCGAAGGATGATCACATCACTCAGGGTCTGCACCGGCAGGTCGCCGCCCGCCAGCGCCTGCTGTTCAAGACGCTCCAGGCAGAGATAGTTGGAGCGCCCTTTCAGCAATGCCAGCCGCCCTTTGTATTTCAGCGCTTTTGCCACCGTCGGCAAATCACGGCTGTAGAGCTGATCCTGCAACGCCTTCGAGCCGGTAGAGATGATCACCTTCTTTTTCGCGCGCAGCGCCGGTGCAAGGTAAGCGTAGGTTTTTCCCGTGCCGGTTCCGGCCTCGACCACCAGCGGCTGTGCCTTATCGATGGCGCGAGTGACGGCATGCGCCATCTGACGCTGCGGTTCACGCGGTTTAAAACCGGGAATAGCCTGTGCTAACTGCCCTTCAGGGGAAAAATCGTCTGCCACGGTGTTCTCTCACTGTATTTTTGCACAGGGATTATGTCAGCCCATCCTCTCCTGTGCCACCCCAAATAGTGACGACGGCGAAACAATATGGCAGTCTTGCCGCCTGATGACGAAAGTAACGAGGAAACGTTTATGACAATTGTGCGCATTGATGCCGAAGCCCGCTGGTCTGATGTAGTCATTCATAACCAGACGCTCTATTACACTGGCGTGCCGTCCAATCTGGATGCGGATGCCTTTGAACAAACAGCTGACACCCTGGCGCAGATCGATGCGGTGCTGGAAAAGCAAGGCAGCGACAAATCGCGTATTCTGGACGCCACCATTTTCCTGGCGAATAAAGACGATTTTGCGGCCATGAACAAAGCCTGGGATGCGTGGGTGGTGGCGGGTCACGCGCCTGTACGTTGTACCGTACAGGCCACGCTGATGAAGCCGGAATACAAGGTAGAGATTAAGATTATCGCGGCTGTGTAAGCCGGTTACTCTTCATCTTCATCCTCGAAACGCGCCACGATCCGCTCGCCGGTATGGGTGGCGCGAAGTTCTTCCGCCACCTGAGAAATGGCCTGCCCGCTGCTCATCCCCTGGGACATCAGCTCCTGGATCCGCTCAACCGCTTTCTGCTGTTGCTCGTGGCTCAGAGAAGGTAAACCTGCAAACATCGTCAACTCCTGCTAAATTATTCGCGCTAATTATTTCACGCTGCCCGGTAGTATGCCACACATGAACATGCGCTTCCCCACTGTTATTACCCTGCCGTGGCGTACTGACGCCGCTGAATTCTGGTTTGCTCGTCTGAGCCATCTTCCCTGGGCGATGCTGCTGCATTCCGGCCATGCGGACCATCCTTACAGCCGCTTCGACATTGTGGTTGCTGACCCGGTGCGCACGGTGACATCCGAAAACCAGCCCTCCACGCACGATCCGCTGATCCAGCTCCAGGAGGCTATCGACGAGCTGGGTTTGTCTGCCACGCCGAACCCGGATCTTCCCTTCCAGGGCGGTGCGCTGGGCGTGTTTGGCTATGACCTTGGTCGCCGCTTTGAAACGCTGCCTTCCGTTGCGAAGGCAGATATTCCGCTGCCGGATATGGCGGTGGGACTTTACGACTGGGCGCTGATTGTCGATCACCATAAAGAGGTGGTCTCCCTGCTCAGCCATTCGGATGTGGAGGCACGCCTGGCCTGGCTGAACGCACAGCAGCCCTTAGCCGCGCCGGATTTCCGTCTGACCTCTGCGTGGCGTTCAAACATGACCCCGCAGACCTATGCGGAAAAATTCGCACGCGTGCAGGCGTATCTGCAAAGCGGTGATTGTTATCAGGTTAACCTTGCCCAGCGCTTCCAGGCGACGTATCAGGGCGATGAATGGCAGGCCTTTACCCGCCTCAATGCCAGCAACCGGGCACCGTTCAGTGCGTTTATCCGTCTCGATCAGGGCGCGATCCTGAGTCTTTCGCCTGAGCGGTTTATTCATCTGGCGGAAGGCAAGATCCAGACACGCCCGATTAAAGGGACCTTGCCGCGCCTGAGCGATCCGGCTGCCGACCGCCAGCAGGCGGAAAAGCTCGCCGCGTCACCGAAGGACCGCGCCGAAAATTTAATGATTGTCGACCTGATGCGCAACGACATTGGCCGGGTGGCGGTACCGGGCAGCGTTCGCGTGCCGGAGCTGTTCGTCGTCGAGCCTTTCCCGGCGGTGCACCATCTGGTCAGCACCATTACCGCACAGCTGCCGGCTTCGCGTACCCCCTGCGATCTTCTGCGCGCCGCGTTCCCGGGTGGCTCCATCACCGGCGCGCCAAAAGTGCGGGCGATGGAGATTATCGATGAGCTGGAACCGCACCGTCGCAACGCCTGGTGCGGCAGCATTGGCTACGTTAGCGTCTGCGGCACGCTGGATACCAGCATCACTATTCGCACCCTGACGGCCTGCGACGGCCAGCTTTACTGTTCCGCAGGCGGCGGGATTGTTGCTGAAAGCCAGGTCGAGGCGGAATATCAGGAAACTTTTGATAAAGTTAACCGTATCCTGCAACAACTGGAGAACTGACGGGTGGAGAGAGAGAACTTGACGCTGGATGATTTTCTGTCGCGCTTTCAGCTTTTGCGGCCACAGGTGAGCCGCGAAGCGCTTAATCAACGTCAGGCGGCGGTGCTGATCCCCGTGGTGCGTCGTGAGCAGCCCGGTTTGCTGCTGACCCAGCGCTCCCCTCATTTACGCAAACATGCCGGTCAGGTCGCTTTCCCCGGCGGCGCGGTAGACAGCAGCGATGCCTCGCTGATTGCCGCGGCGCTGCGTGAAGCGCAGGAAGAGGTGGCGATCCCACCGGAGGCCGTCGAGATTGTCGGCGTCCTCCCGCCGGTGGACAGCGTGACCGGTTTCCAGGTGACGCCGGTGGTGGGCATTATCCCGCCCGGCCTGCAGTATCACGCCAGTGTTGATGAGGTATCTGCGGTGTTTGAAATGCCACTGGAAGAAGCCCTTCGCCTCAGCCGCTATCACCCGCTGGATATTCAGCGCCGTGGGCACGATCATCGGGTCTGGTTGTCCTGGTATCAGCATTATTTTGTCTGGGGCATGACGGCGGGCATCATTCGTGAACTGGCTCTGCAAATCGGCCTGAAGCCTTGACTATACTTTACATTCCACCCTCTTTTGTCAGGTTTGCGATCGGCGTCGCGCTATTAGCAAAACCATCGTTAACCATTAGTTTAATTCATGTGAATAGTTAAGCCGAGGTCGATGTTCCCTCTTACACTATGCGCAGTTATAACATCGTTACTGGAACCCCGGTAACCCTGTCAGGAGTGTGAAAGTGATTAGTATATTCGACATGTTCAAAGTGGGAATTGGCCCTTCGTCTTCCCATACTGTTGGGCCGATGAAGGCCGGTAAACAGTTCGTCGATGATCTGGTCGAAAAAGGATTACTGGAAAGCGTTACCCGTGTCGCCGTGGATGTCTACGGCTCACTGTCATTAACGGGTAAAGGCCACCACACCGATATCGCCATTATTATGGGTCTGGCGGGCAATATGCCGGACACTGTAGATATTGATGCCATCCCGGCATTCATCCGTGACGTGGAAGCGCGCGGTCGTCTGCTGCTGGCTAACGGCCAGCACGAAGTGGATTTCCCGCAGGATGACGGGATGCGTTTTCGTAGCGACAACCTGCCGCTGCATGAAAACGGCATGACCATCCATGCATGGAATGGCGAAAAAGAGATTTACAGCAAAACGTACTACTCCATCGGCGGTGGATTCATCGTGGATGAAGAGCATTTCGGTAAAGAGAGCACCGGCGACGTCAACGTGCCGTATCCGTTCAAATCGGCCACCGAGATGTTGGGTTATTGCAAAGAGACCGGCCTGTCGCTGTCCGGCATGGTGATGCAGAACGAACTGGCACTGCACAGCAAAAAAGAGATCGAAGACTATTTTGCAAACGTATGGCAGACCATGCGCGCCTGTATCGATCGCGGGATGAACACCGAAGGTGTGCTGCCGGGTCCGCTGCGCGTACCGCGTCGTGCCTCTGCCCTGCGCCGCATGCTGGTGACCACCGATAAATTCTCCAACGACCCGATGAACGTGGTCGACTGGGTGAATATGTTCGCTCTGGCGGTTAACGAAGAAAACGCTGCCGGTGGCCGCGTGGTGACGGCGCCCACCAACGGTGCGTGCGGTATTGTTCCGGCGGTGCTGGCTTATTACGATCACTTTATTGAACCTGTTACGCCAGATATCTACATCCGTTACTTCCTGGCGGCAGGTGCCATTGGTGCGCTGTACAAAATGAACGCCTCTATCTCTGGCGCTGAAGTAGGATGCCAGGGTGAAGTGGGTGTGGCCTGTTCCATGGCGGCCGCTGGTCTGGCTGAACTGCTGGGCGCAAGCCCTGAGCAGGTTTGCGTGGCGGCGGAGATCGGTATGGAACATAACCTGGGCCTGACCTGTGACCCGGTTGCCGGGCAGGTGCAGGTACCGTGCATTGAGCGTAACGCCATTGCGTCGGTGAAAGCGATTAACGCCTCCCGTATGGCAATGCGCCGTACCAGCGAGCCTCGCGTGTCGCTGGATAAAGTTATTGAGACCATGTACGAAACCGGTAAAGACATGAACGCGAAGTACCGTGAGACTTCCCGTGGTGGTCTGGCCATTAAGGTACAGTGCGACTAATACCTCCCCTCGCCCATCTGCAACGGATGGGCGAAATTTCCTTCTGATTCTCGTCGCCTTTCACTTTCCCCACTACACTTTCACTGTTGCGTCTGGCTTTTGGGGCTGGAGGTGTATCAGGCGACCGTTCATGCAAACCGCACAAACGATCATTAAAAACTATCGCCGAAAACGCGTTATCGTCTGCGTGACGGTTGCGCTCCTTACGCTCATCCTGACGTTGGGCATTCGATTTATTTCACAGCGCAATGTTAATCAACAACGCATTGTCGATTTCGCCAGCCATACCGTTCGCTCACTTGAAAACGTCCTGCTTTCCCTGGATAACCGCCGGCCGGAGTTGTTGGGTCTTGTCGGCCAGCCGTGCCCGCAGGCGCATCTGACTCTGCGTAAGCAGGCCGCCATTTTACAGACCGTCCGCTCGATTACCCTGATTAAAGAGGGGATCCTCTACTGCTCCAGTATTTTTGGCAGTCGCGCCGTCCCGGTTCATGAATTATTTCCCGAACTGCCGTCAGGTCTGCCAAAACTGATTTTATCGACCGATAAGTGGCTGCTTAAAGGCAGCCCTATTCTTATCCAGTGGCACCCGACGTCACAACGCGGTGAAGAGGGGGTGATGGAGGTGATCAATATCGATCTCATCACCAGAATGATCCTTGAGCCGCCCCGCCCGCTTATCACTGACGTGGCGTTAACCGTGGGAGATCGCTCTTTACGCTACGGTCAAGGTATTACCGACGCGCTGAAGTTTAATGAGGCTGACTCGCGAATAGAGGAAGTCTCTACACGCTTTCCATTTACCATCACGGTCAGTGGGCCGGGTCCTGGCGCGCTGGCACTTAAAAGCCTGCCGGCACAGCTGCCGCTGGGGTTAATGCTGAGCCTGGTTCTGGGGTATCTGGCCTGGCTGGCCACAGCAAACCGGATGAGCTTCACGTGGGAAATCGATATGGGGATTGCGGCACGGGAATTTGAGCTGTTCTGTCAGCCGCTGGTGAATGCCCGTACGCAGGAGTGTATCGGCGTGGAAATTCTTCTACGCTGGAACAACCCGCGTCAGGGTTGGATCTCCCCGGAAGTGTTCATCCCCCTGGCAGAAGAACATAACCTTATTGCTCCCCTGACGCGCTACGTGATTGCCGAGACGGTACGTCAGATAGGCTACTTCCCCTCCCACCCGGGCTTTCACATCGGTATTAACGTGGCGGCCAGCCACTTCCGTCACGCCGTGCTACTTCAGGATCTGAACCGTTACTGGTTCAGCGCAAACCCGAGCCAGCGGCTGGTTATCGAACTTACCGAGCGTGACGCGCTGGTCGATGCAGATTATCGCATCGTGCGCGAGCTGCATCGCAAAGGGGTCAAACTGGCTATCGACGATTTTGGCACCGGGAACAGTTCGCTCTCCTGGCTTGAAAAGCTTCATCCTGACGTACTGAAAATCGACCAGTCCTTTACCACCGCCATTGGAACCGATGCCGTGAACTCAACGGTGACAGATATCATTATTGCGCTGGGTCAGCGGCTGAATATTGAGCTGGTTGCGGAAGGGGTCGAAACGGAGGAGCAGGCGCGCTACTTACGCCGACACGGTGTTCATACTCTGCAGGGGTATTTCTATGCGCGGCCGATGCCGCTGCGGGATTTTCCACAATGGCTGGCGGAGAGTTCACCTCCGCCAGCGCATCATAACGGGCACATCGTGCCCTTAATGCCGTTGCGTTAAGAAGCGTTACTCATCTTCGTCGTGCACGGATTGCTCTTTAACAATACGCACCATATCAACGCGATAGTCGTTGGCTTCAACAATGGTAATGCTCAACGGGGGCAGTTCGATCACATCCCCCACGCGCGGGATCTGCCCGTTCACGGCGATGACCAGACCGGCCACAGTGGCAATGTCTTCTTCATCGTTGACCACGTTTTCCAGCCCCAGCGTATGCGAAAGCGCGTGCAGGTCAGTGGTACCTTTCACCAGCCAGCCTTCACCATCGGCCACGATTTCCGGTGTTTCGTCCTCATCCGGGAATTCACCGGCAATGGCTTCAAGCACGTCCAGCGGCGTGACCAGCCCCTGCACCACACCGAACTCGTTGGTGACAATCACGAAGCTGCCGCGGGCACGGCGCAGAACGCCAAGCAGGTTGATGGGGTCCAGCGTTTCCGGTACCACGATAGCCGGTGAGGCGGCGGCGATGGCTTCGACGTCAACGCCCTCTTCCAGCGCGACCAGCATCTCTTTGGCACGCACGACACCGATGATCTCATCCAGCTCACCACGACACACCGGGAACAGGCTGTGCGGTGAAGAGAGCAGCTGCTGACGAATTTCATCAACGCTCAACCGGGAATCTACCCAGCTGATCTCGCCGCGCGGGGTCATGATGCCGCGCACTGAACGGGAGGCCAGGGAGAGAACGCCGTTAATCATATAACGCTCTTCTTCCACAAACGCCCCTTCCGGCACCGGAACCGGGTTACGGTTCTCGGTGTCACTCTGCACATTCACCTGACGGCGACCGCCCATCAGGCGCAGGATGGCATCCGCGGTGCGGGCACGCAGCGGCTGATTGGACTGCTGCTTAATAAAGTTACGGCGTGCAATCTGGTTAAACAGTTCGATCAGGATCGAGAAGCCAATCGCGGCATACAGATAACCTTTCGGAATATGGAAACCGAAACCTTCCGCTACGAGGCTCAGACCGATCATCAGCAGGAAGCTCAGACACAGCACCACGACCGTCGGATGTTGGTTCACAAAGCGGGTCAGCGGTTTAGACGCCAGCAGCATAACCGCCATGGCGATAACCACCGCCGCCATCATCACCGGGAGATGGTTCACCATACCCACCGCTGTGATCACCGCATCAAGCGAGAAGACAGCATCCAGCACCACGATTTGCAGCACCACAACCCAGAAGCTGGCATAGCCTTTGCCATGACCATCGTCGTGCTGACGGTTCTCCAGCCGCTCGTGCAGCTCTGTCGTTGCTTTAAAGAGCAGGAATATCCCCCCGAGCAGCATGATCAAATCGCGGCCAGAGAAGGTGAAATCCATGACGGTAAAGAGCGGTTTTGTCAGGGTGACCATCCACGAGATCACGGACAGCAGCGCCAGACGCATAACCAGCGCCAGCGAGAGGCCGATCAGACGCGCTTTATCACGCTGTTTTGGCGGCAGTTTGTCCGCGAGGATGGCAATAAACACCAGGTTATCAATGCCGAGAACGATCTCCAGCACCACCAGCGTGAGCAATCCCACCCAGATTGACGGGTCCATTAAGAATTCCATGACAAGCTCCTGCTAAAGGAATGACGAAACGGTGCCCCACTCAATGTGGGCAAAACAGCGGTAAACAGAGTCGATACGTGGCGAGGATCGCCGGTGAAAAAGGCGCGAAGTGGCCTGATAGATGACTGACGTCGGTGACGGTCCATATAGTGGGCTGTAGCCCTATACTCCTGATCAATTAAACGGAGGCTAAACATATCAGAGACATTACGTTTTTAGCAAAGATTTACGTTCCTTTGCAAAAACGTGAAAAGGCAGAATTTGTGTTGAGTAATTTCTGATTTTCGAAACCTAAATTACGGATCTTCATCACATAAATTATTTTTTCACTATCTAAAATAATTCGCGTAAGTCTGAGCTTTTTTAACTCTAACCCTTATCTGAATCGATTCGGTTCGCCAATACGATTCTCAGTACGTCTGCCTGGCAGAGGTATTAATGATAATAAAAGGAGGTAGCAAGTGACCATTGCTATTGTCATAGGCACACATGGTTGGGCTGCAGAGCAGCTACTCAAAACAGCAGAGATGCTGTTGGGCGAGCAGGAAAACGTCGGCTGGATCGATTTCGTTCCCGGTGAAAACGCCGAGACGCTGATTGAGAAATACACGGCTCAACTGTCGAAGCTGGATACCAGCAAAGGCGTGCTGTTTCTCGTTGATACATGGGGCGGCAGCCCGTTCAACGCTGCCAGCCGCATTGTCGTCGATAAAGAGCACTATGAAGTTGTCGCAGGGGTTAATATCCCGATGCTGGTGGAAACCTTCATGGCACGCGACGACAATCCGGCTTTTGATGAGCTGGTTGCCCTGGCGGTCGAAACCGGTCGCGAAGGCGTGAAAGCGCTGAAGGCACAGCCGGTTGAGAAACCCGCACCGGCGGCAGCCGCGGCACCGAAAGCCGCTGCCCCCGCAAAACCGATGGGCCCGAACGATTATATGGTGATTGGCCTTGCGCGTATCGATGACCGTTTAATTCACGGCCAGGTGGCAACGCGCTGGACCAAAGAGACCAACGTTCAACGTATTATCGTGGTCAGCGACGAAGTGGCCGCCGACACGGTGCGTAAAACCCTCCTCACCCAGGTTGCTCCTCCGGGCGTTACCGCGCACGTGGTGGATGTCGCCAAGATGATTCGCGTCTATAACAACCCGAAATATGCCGGTGAACGCGTGATGCTTCTGTTCACTAACCCGACAGACGTCGAGCGCATTGTTGAAGGCGGCGTGAAAATCACCTCCGTGAACATTGGTGGTATGGCTTTCCGTCAGGGCAAAACGCAGGTCAACAACGCGATTTCAGTCGATGCGAAGGATATCGAGGCATTTAACAAGTTGAATGCTCGCGGTATTGAACTGGAAGCCCGTAAGGTTTCCACGGACCCGAAACTGAAAATGATGGATTTGATCGGCAAAGTTGGGAAATAAGCCCGCGCCGGTTTTTTCACATAAAGATTATGCAATAGGAGAAGTACAATGGAGATTACCACTCTTCAGATTGTGCTGGTGTTCATCGTCGCGTGTATTGCGGGTATGGAATCCGTACTTGATGAATTTCAGTTCCACCGCCCTCTGGTGGCCTGTACGTTGATTGGCGCCGTTCTGGGTGATATGAAAACCGGTATCATCATCGGTGGTACCCTGGAAATGATCGCTCTTGGCTGGATGAACATCGGTGCGGCGGTTGCGCCCGATGCCGCGCTGGCGTCCATTATTTCAACCGTGTTGGTCATTGCCGGTCATCAAAGCATCGGTGCCGGTATCGCTCTGGCAATTCCGCTGGCCGCCGCAGGCCAGGTACTGACCATTATCGTTCGTACTATCACCGTGGCTTTCCAGCACGCAGCGGATAAGGCGGCCGAAAACGGCAACCTCACGGCGCTCTCCTGGATCCACGTCTCGTCCCTGTTCCTGCAGGCGATGCGTATCGCTATTCCTGCCGTTATCGTCGCTATCTCCGTAGGCACCAGCGAAGTTCAGGGCATGCTCAACGCCATCCCTGAAGTGGTCACCAGCGGTCTGAACATCGCCGGTGGTATGATCGTGGTGGTTGGTTATGCGATGGTCATCAACATGATGCGCGCAGGCTACCTGATGCCATTCTTCTACCTGGGCTTCGTAACCGCGGCGTTCACCAACTTCAACCTGGTTGCTCTCGGTGTGATTGGTGCGGTAATGGCAATTCTCTACATCCAGCTCAGCCCGAAATATAACCGCGTTGCGGGTGCCCCAGCGCAGGCTGCTGGTAATAACGATCTCGATAACGAACTGGACTAACAGGTGAGCGAAATGGTTGATATGACTAAAACTACCCCTGAGAAGAAACTCACTCCGGGTGATATTCGTGGCGTGTTCATCCGTTCTAACCTGTTTCAGGGTTCATGGAACTTCGAACGTATGCAGGCCCTGGGCTTCTGCTTCTCCATGGTACCGGCGATCAAACGCCTCTACCCGGAGAACAACGAAGCACGTCGCCAGGCGATTAAGCGTCACCTGGAATTCTTTAACACCCATCCTTACGTAGCGGCACCGGTACTGGGCGTTACCCTGGCGATGGAAGAGCAGCGTGCAAACGGCGCAGAGATCGACGATGGTGCCATCAACGGTATTAAAGTCGGTCTGATGGGTCCGCTGGCAGGCGTAGGTGACCCGATCTTCTGGGGTACCGTTCGTCCGGTCTTTGCAGCGCTGGGCGCGGGTATCGCGATGAGCGGCAGCCTGCTCGGTCCACTGCTGTTCTTCATCCTGTTCAATGCGGTGCGTCTGCTGACCCGTTACTACGGCGTGGCGTACGGTTACCGTAAAGGGGTGGATATCGTTAAAGATATGGGCGGCGGCTTCCTGCAAAAACTGACAGAGGGGGCGTCAATCCTCGGCCTGTTTGTGATGGGGGCGCTGGTTAACAAGTGGACGCACGTGAACATCCCGCTGGTGGTTTCAACCATCACCGGACAGGATGGACAAACCCGTGTGACCACCGTGCAGACCATCCTTGACCAGCTGATGCCTGGCCTGGTGCCGCTGCTGTTGACCTTCGCCTGTATGTGGCTGCTGCGTAAGAAAGTGAACCCGCTGTGGATCATCGTTGGCTTCTTCGTCATCGGTATCGCGGGCTACGCTGTTGGTCTGTTGGGCCTGTAAAGCTTTATGTTATACGCCGGGGGCTTGCCCCCGGTTTTTTTATCTGGAGGATGAATGACTGTCACGGACACCGTACTGGTTTTGTTTATTGTTGCCCTTCTGGCTTACGCGATCTATGACGAGTTCATTATGCCTCGCCGCCACGGCGAGACGCTGCTGACCCTTCCCCTCTTACGCCGTGGACGCATTGATGCGTTTATCTTCGCCGGTCTGGTGGTCATCCTGATTTACAATAACGTGACCAGCCATGGTGCAATATTAACCACATGGTTATTATGTGCGCTGGCATTAATGGCGATTTACCTGTTCTGGATCCGTTCGCCAAAACTCATTTTTAAAAAACACGGATTCTTCTTTGCCAATGTCTGGATAGAATATAACCGCATTAAAGAGATGAATTTATCTGAAGACGGGGTGCTGGTGATGCAATTAGAACAGCGCCGCCTGCTCATTCGTGTCAAAAATATAGATGACCTGGAAAAGATATACAAATTACTCATTAAAACTCAATAAGTTATATTTATAGCATCGGCTATATTCCGTGTTAACGTTGCTCACGAAATATAGCCATAGCTATATTCCATTCTTTTTATCCTTCCTATTTTTTAACGCTATTTTCACGAATAAATCTAAATGAAAATCGTTATCAACAAGATAATAAAATAATACCCCGCTGTTGTTGTTTTATATTCTCAAAATATGTTAAGGTTGCGCCCGTCGTTGGGGAGTAGCTAATTTCCTGTACTCAGGAAATGTACGTGTCAACATACTCGTTGAAAAACGTGGCGCGTACGGATCGTTTTCTGCACATCATTGTGCGACGGTCAGGCGAGACCATAGATACATCAACTGCTGTTTACTGGGGGCAGTGATGTGTCATATGGATATCTCCCGGTCTGGACGCTTGTATGAACATCTCCGCCACCATTCTTCTCGCTTTCGGCATGTCCATGGATGCTTTTGCTGCTTCCATCGGAAAAGGTGCCACACTCCATAAACCAAAATTTTCTGAAGCGCTGCGCACAGGTCTGATTTTCGGTGCTATTGAAACCCTGACGCCGCTTATCGGCTGGGGCCTGGGTATGCTGGCCAGCCAGTTTGTACTGGAGTGGAACCACTGGATTGCGTTTGTGCTACTGGTGTTTCTCGGCGGACGAATGGTGATTGAAGGATTCCGTGGCAACAGCGATGAAGATGAAGAGCCTCAGCACCGCCACGGTTTCTGGCTGCTGGTCACCACCGCCATTGCCACCAGCCTTGACGCGATGGCCGTCGGTGTTGGTCTGGCCTTCCTGCAGGTGAATATCATTGCCACCGCGCTGGCCATTGGTTGCGCCACACTGATTATGTCCACCCTGGGCATGATGGTTGGCCGTTTTATCGGCCCGCTGCTGGGTAAGCGAGCCGAGATCCTGGGCGGGATCGTGTTAATCGGTATTGGTGCCCAGATACTCTGGGCACACTTCGCGGGTTAACCTTCGCGCTGCCAGCAGTGGATGCTGAAATCCGTCTGGCAGCGAAACGTGGCCTGTGCAGCCAGCGTCTCCCGGACAGCCGGTTTTGCCCGCCAGGCAAACGGCGTCATTTGCAGTAACGCCACGGCTTCATCCCCTTTCAGATCCATCTCATACGCTACGGTTTCTTCCTGCCTGAGCACAAAACCAGCCAGTTGTTCTGAATGGGGAGCATGCAGGCGAACCTCGTCATAAATCAGCCCTTTAAGCTCCATCAAATGACGTGGTCCAGGCGTGACGGTTATCACCCACCCGCCGGGTTTTACCACCCGGGCCAGCTCTTCTGCCTTACAGGGAGCATAAATACGCACAACGGCATCCATGCTGGCATCTTCAAACGGCAGCCGGTGGCTTGAGGCCACGCAGAACATCACCCCCGCGTAGCGTTTTGCCGCTGCGCGAATCGCCGCTTTCGACACGTCCAGACCCGTCGTCTGCGCGCCCTTCCCGGCGGCAATTTCGGCAAACCTTGCGGTGTAATACCCTTCACCACAGCCGATATCCAGCAGAGCGGAGGCACTCTGCGTCAGCGTGTGGTCCAGCAACTGCGCGACACTCTCCCTTAGCGGTTTGTAATGTCCGGCATCCAGAAAGGCACGTCGCGCCTGCATCATCTCTGCGCTGTCGCCCGGATCGCGGGAGCGTTTATGCTGCACCGGCAGAAGATTCACATACCCCTCTTTCGCCATATCAAACTGATGTCCCTGCGGACACGCATAACTTTTCTCAGAACGCGTCAGGCGCGCGTGACAAAGGGGGCAACTGAAGGGCATGACAACTCCGGGGCATAAATCAAAGGGCGAAGTGTACCGCTATTCGCCCCGTTATAAAACGCCAGGGTTAACGCATGACGATAAGGTGGCCGGAATCAGCCGGCAGGCCATCCGGTTTCACGTTCTCCAGGCGCAGCACATTCCCCATGATCTCACTGAAAACGGGCGCTGAAACGGCACCACCATAATAGGCACCGTTCTGCGGATCGTTTATGACCACCACCAGCGCAAAACGCGGGTCGCTGGCAGGCGCAACGCCTGCGGTATAGGCGACATACTTATCGACGTACTTGCCACTGTCATCAATCTTTTTCGCCGTACCGGTTTTGACCGCCACCCGGTAATCCCGTACGGCGGCCTTCACTCCTCCACCGCCCGGAAGCGCCACGCTTTCCATCATGTGTTCCACTTCATGGGCAATCTTTTCTGGCATGACTCTGTGGCCTATCACTGGCGGGTCGATACGGGTGATCGAGAGCGGGCGCTCAAGCCCATACCCGCCAATGGTGGCGTAGACATGGGCCAGTTGAAGGGGCGTCACCATCAGGCCGTAGCCGAAGGCAAAGGTTGCCCTGTCGAGTTGACTCCAGAATTTACGCTGCGGCAGTAACCCTGAGCTTTCGCCCGTTAAACCCAGCCCGGTATTGGTGCCAAAGCCAAAGTTCCGGTAGGTATCGATAAGATGCTGGATGGGCATCGCCAGAGAGAGACGGGAAACACCGGTGTCGCTCGATTTTTGCAGGATCCCGGTCATCGTCAGTTCCGGATAGTAACCCACATCACGGATACGGTGACCGTCAAGAGTATACGGATGGGTATCAATGACGCTGTCCGGTTGCACCAGCCCCTGCTGCAATGCCGTCATCAGAACCAGCGGCTTAACGGTGGAGCCGGGTTCGAAGGTATCGCTAATGGCACGATTACGAAAATCGTTTAACGTTGCACCTTCACGGTTGTTCGGGTTGAAATCGGGATAGCTCGCCATGGCGAGTATTTCCCCTGTGGGGATATTGATCAGGACCGATGCACCCGACTCGGCTTTATTCCAGGCAACCGCATTATCAAGCGCGTCCTCGGTGATGGTTTGCAGACGCTCGTCAATGCTCAACTGGATATTATGCGCAGGAACGGGCGCCACTTCGGTCAGGTTTTCCACCACGCGTCCATAGCGGTCCTCCCTCACCTGCCGGACCCCGGCCTTCCCCATCAGCTGCGCGTTGAAGCTCTTCTCTACGCCTTCAATCCCCTGACCATCAATATTGGTAAAACCGATAAGGTTTGCGGCCACATGGCCTGCCGGATAAAAACGCCGGGACTCATCGCGCAGGTTGATGCCCGGCAAATTGAGTTTATCGATCCACTGCGCCTGAGCAGGATCCACCTGACGGGCAAGGTAAATGAAGCGCCCCTGCGGATTACTGTTAATGCGCGATGCCAGCGTGCTGAGGGAGAGATGCAGCGCACTGGCCAGCGCCTGCCAGCGGTCATCAAACCCTACCCCACCTTTTGCCAGTACCGTTTTGGGATCGGCCCACACGGCCCTGACGGGCACACTCACCGCCAGCGGACGGCCTTTACGGTCCATGATCATGCCACGCGGTGCATCAATCGCCACCTCACGCAGCGATCGCATATCTTCCTGTTTTACCAGATTGTCAGGTTTGATGATTTGCAGCCAGGCAACGCGTCCCAGTAAAAATGCCAGGCTGCAAAAAATAGCAAAACAGAGCAGAGCAAAACGTGCCGGGGTGAAACTGCCGGCACTCGGTATCATTTTCTTCTTCACCTGAACCCCAGGGCTGTTGAACAACGCCCTGATTTAACGGGAAAAGCCGCTGTGGAGGGGGGAAAACAGTGCTAATAATCTCGTAGCTTTGCAACAAGGTACTAACAGAGACAGGGATGGTAATATTTTGAAAGATAAGGCATATAAAAAAGCCCCGCGTTTGCGAGGCTTTATGTCTGAGATTGAAGTGCTACGCGCTTCAGTCAGCAGCGGTTCGATCAGATAGCAGTTACGTTAACTGCAGCTGGGCCTTTCTGGCCATCCTGAATTTCGAACTCAACGTTCTGGCCTTCAGCCAGAGTTTTGAAGCCGTTACCCTGGATTGCAGAGAAGTGTACGAACACGTCTTTGCTGCCGTCAGCAGGAGTAATGAAACCAAAACCTTTAGACTCGTTGAACCACTTAACTTGACCTTTAATCTTTGCCATTTGCAAAATTCCTTAGAGTGTTTTCTTAGCCCGCAGGCATTGACTGAGATAAAACTGAGACATTACTGCTTGAGGCACTAATATAAGGTTCGGCAGAGAAGCGGTAGTCAACGACAACGTGTTTACTCAGGACTTCTTTACTGAAAATGCCACACATAAACAGAACTGTACCTCGTTTGACCCAAAACGTGTTATCACACACTATGTTTAATATGGCAAGCCATTTTTAAACATGTCTCGATCCGCCGCACAAATTCGAACACAGCCTGTAAGGATTTGCACATTTATGCTTACCGCGTACAAACCAGTCCTCGTCCTTATACAGACTCAACGTTGCTTTCACACCCGCTGTAATCAAAGACTTTTTTAACATAGCTCAATCATTACAATGCGTCCAGCAACCCACGAAAGAAAGCCGGAAACAGTGATTGATTTAGAACATTTTGTGAAAAGTTATGCTCAAATCATTGTAACGCAACTGTATTGTTACAAAGAAAATACACAGCTAATAAGCCCGGCCAAACTGTGTTAAAAATCACCAGATAATAAAAATGTTATGCACCAAAATAATGAAATTTTTATGACTCTGCCTCAAAAGAAGGCAAGCAAAACGTTTCGATAAAAATAAAACATTAGATAGTGGCTTTAATAGCAGAATATATGCAACAAATCATCGCTTCGCTTACAAGGATAAATATTCACCAATTTTCAGTATCCTGAAGGAATTATTAACCGGTGCTAAATTAACAAGCGCGTCAGTTAACTCTCTGACTGGTTCATCCAGTGATTCATCCGCCAGTTCAAACACGCCCCAGTGAATGGGAAAAGCTAAGGGACTCCCCAGCTGCTGCCACAATGCGACGGCAGATTGCGGATCCATATGGTGTACCGCCATGAACCATCTTGGTGCATAGGCGCCAATGGGCAACGCGGCGGCGTCGATTTTGCCCAATCGTTCCGGGATCAAAAGCAGCTCCGGAGAGTACCCCGTATCGCCGCTAAACCAGAAACGGCGGTGTCGCCCCTCAAAGACCCAGCCACACCACAGAGAGCGATTGCGGTTCCAGAATGTTCGCATGCTCCAGTGCTGTGCCGGAACGGCGGTCAGGGTTATCCCCTGCCAGGTGATACTCTGCCACCAGTCGAGCTCAACAATGCGCCTTGCTCCCCGTCGGCGAAACCACTGTGCAAGTCCTAACGGCACGAAGAAACTGACGTTGGGAAAGCGCTTCAGGATACGGCGAATGGTCGCGTCATCAAGGTGATCGTAATGATTGTGGGAGATAACCACTGCATCAAGCTGCGTGAGTTGTTCCACAGAGAGAACGGGAGGCGTTCTGCGCAGGGGCCCCAGGAACGGTACGGGAGAGGCGCGTCGGGAAAACACCGGGTCGGTGAGAAGAGTATTGCCGTCCATTTGCAGCAGCATACTCGCATGCCCCAGCCACCATACCCCATCTTCATGAGGTTGATTAAGCGACACGGGCTGCCACCACTGGCGGATAAAGTCGTCATAACCGAGCGCAGGAGGTTTGGGCAAACCGGCTTCTTTACGCGCTTTACGCCAGCGCTTAAGGTCGCCGGGCTGATGCCCAACGGGACAGGTATTCTGAAAACCGTTCGGTGTGTGATGCTTCAGGGAGGCGTCATACCAGGGATTTTTCCAGACCACAACCACCTCCCAGGTCAGAAAGATTAACGCTCTGCCACCAGACGGATAAAGTCGTCTTTGTCGTCGCTCTCTTCCGCAGCAGCCTCTTTCGCCGTCTCTTTCTCTTCCGGTTCGTTAGCCTCACACAGACGGCGTAACAGCGCATTCTGACGCTTTTGCTGATCGAGCAGCGCTTCCAGCAGTTCGATCTGCTCGTTCGTCCGGGAGCTCGCGCGGTTCACGAAAAACCAGATGACAAGTCCCACCAGCAAAACAACGACAGAAACCATCAGGGATGCCATATTCAGCAGCCCTGAATTCAGTAACTCACCCATTTCACCACCTCAATAAAAACACGCATTTTACCACTGGCGCGAAGGAAGGAAATCACCTTAAGAAAAAATGCCTGTTACCACGGAATAAACTTATTGATTGCGCAAACGCCGCTAAAAAACTGTACATCCTGATCGCACATCACATTGATCGTCTGCGTCCACAACACCACGCATGCAATCAGCACGATAACCAGAATTACCCAGCGTATTTTTTTCACTCCACACTCCGTCTTAACACCTGTTGCATACAGGTTATCACGGTTATCTTAAACAAGGACTAACTGTAACGCCTGTAAGCCCTTTTCAGAATCATGCACTTGTTTCATAGAGTAAACCGTTTAGTCTTGAGGCATGACAACAAAGATAAAGAGGCAATGATGCATTTAATCATTCGAACAATTATTGCACTGGCCGTAGTATGGATTGGCCTTTTATTAACCGGATATGGCGTGCTTGTGGGGAGCACCGAAAACGCAGCTGGATTAGGTATCCAGTGTAAATACCTGACCGCCCAGGGAATGAGCACCGCCCAGTACCTGCATTCTGATAGCGGGATCATCGGGTTAACCAACTGCCCGGTCCTGCGTAAAACTTCCGTCGTCATTGATAACGGTTAATTACCCTTTTTTACGACCGATAAAAAACGCCGCAATGTCTGCGGCGTTTTTTTATGCTGAGAGGGGTTAAAACGGATACGCGTTATAGCCCATCTGCTCAGAAATCTTACGCGCGGCGGTATGAAGAATAGCAACATACTCATGCAGACGTTCTTCTGAGAAGCGCAGCGTCGGGAAGGAGATACTCAAGCCCGCAATCACCACACCAAAGCGGTCAAATACCGGCACACCAATGCAGCGCAGCCCTTCTTCCTGCTCTTCGTTATCTTCGCCATAGCCCTGCTCACGTACCTTATCAAGCACCGTCAGCAGTTCGTCCGTGCTGGTGATGGTACGCTGGGTGCTGCGTTTGTACTCCACCCCATCCAGAATCTGCTTCACTTCTTCGCGGTCACGCCAGGCCAGCAGAACTTTGCCGATAGCCGTGCTGTATAACGGATTGCGACGCCCGATGCGAGAGTACATGCGCAGGTTATACATAGAGTCAATTTTATGGATGTAAACAATGCTGTCTTCATCCAGAGCACCCAGGTGAATGGTTTCTTTGGTCAGACGAGAGAGCTCACGCATCTGGATATCTGCACTACGCACCAGGTCAACGTTTTGCAGCGCACGGGCACCTAATTCGAACAGTTTCAGCGTCAGAGAATATTTTTCAGACTCGCCTTCCTGCGCGACATACCCCAGTGACTTCATGGTTTGCAAAAAGCGATAAACGGTGCTTTTCGACATCATCACACGCTGCGACAATTCTGTAATACCAATTTCACGCTCTTCTCCGAGCGCCTGCAGGATGCCAAACACCTTCAGCACGGAAGAAACAGAATCGGGTTGTTTATCCAAATCTGCAATTGCCATTCATCACCTCATAGAGAGTGTTTTATAAAAATCAGAACCGGTTTTTATTATAAATTCCCGTCATGCCTGCTGCAATCAATCCGCGTTTACTTCGTTACAAATCTGCGACATAAAGCGGTTGTAACAGTGCTAAAATAGTTACCCTGAGAATAATTTCACACTGAGCTATTCATCCCACATGGAAAAAAAACTGTCCGATGGCCTGCCTTTACCCCAGCGGTATGGCGCTATCGCTACGATTATCATCGGTATTTCAATGGCCGTGCTCGACGGCGCGATTGCCAATGTTGCCCTGCCCACCATTGCCAGCGATCTGCATGCCTCACCCGCCAGCTCAATCTGGATTGTTAACGCTTATCAGATAGCGATCGTGATCTCACTGCTCTCGTTCTCGTTTCTGGGTGATATGTTCGGCTACCGGCGGGTGTATCAGTGCGGTCTGGTTGTGTTTACCTTAACCTCCCTTTTCTGCGCCCTCTCTGATTCGCTGCATATGCTGACGCTGGCCCGCATTGCGCAGGGTTTTGGCGGCGCGGCGTTGATGAGCGTTAATACCGCGTTGATTCGCTTAATTTATCCTCAGCGCCATTTGGGGCGCGGAATGGGAATAAACTCCTTTATTGTGGCGGTATCCTCGGCCGCCGGGCCCACCATTGCGGCGGCTATACTGTCTGTCGCCTCATGGCAATGGTTGTTCGCCATCAATGTGCCGCTGGGTATGGTGGCCATTTTCTTTGCCCTGCGCTATCTGCCGGGGAACGGCCCTAAAAGCACCATGCCTCGTTTTGATATCGCCAGTGCGGTGATGAATGCGCTGACCTTTGGCCTGTTGATTACGGCCCTGAGCGGCTTTGCGCAGGGTCAATCACTCCTGCTGACCGTCGCAGAGGTTGCTGCTCTGCTGATCATTGGCTACTTCTTTGTTCGCCGCCAGCTCGCTTTGCCTGTGCCGTTACTGCCGGTGGATCTGCTGCGTATTCCGCTTTTTTCGCTCTCAATATGCACCTCCATCTGTTCGTTCTGCGCCCAGATGCTCGCCCTCGTCTCTCTGCCCTTTTTCCTGCAGAGCGTAATAGGACGTTCGGAAGTGGAGACCGGACTGCTGCTGACCCCATGGCCGCTGGCAACGATGGTGATGGCACCGCTGGCAGGTTATCTCATAGAGCGCGTGCATGCCGGATTACTGGGCGCGCTGGGACTGGCGGTCATGGCGGCGGGTCTGTTTGCGCTGGCGCTGCTTCCCTCGCAACCTACGGATCTGGATATTATCTGGCGTATGATCCTCTGCGGTGCCGGTTTTGGCCTGTTCCAGTCGCCGAACAACCACACCATTATCACCTCCGCACCGCGCCACCGCAGTGGAGGAGCCAGTGGCATGTTGGGTACCGCGCGCCTGCTGGGGCAAAGCACCGGTGCGGCACTGGTCGCCCTGATGTTCAACCTCGCCGGGCAGAATGGTAATCACCTTGCGCTCCTCACCGCAGGCGCACTTGCCACACTTGCCGCGATCGTCAGCGGCCTGCGCGTCACGCAGCCCAGCGTACAGGCGTAAAAAAAGCCGGGCGGAGTTACCTCCGCCCGGCTCAGACTGCATCTTCAGCGTTACTTCAGGTATTCCCCACTGCGCAGCGCTTCAATACGTTTATCCAGCGGCGGGTGAGACATAAACAGCTCGCTCAACGATTTTGATTTACCGTTAATGCAGAATGCCATCATGCTGTTTGCTTCCTGCGGCTCGTAGCTGGTTTTCAGACGCTGCAGGGCAGCAATCATCTTCTCACGACCAACCAGTTTCGCAGAGCCGGCATCCGCATGGAATTCACGGTGACGGGAGAACCACATGGTGATGATGCTGGCCAGAATGCCGAACACCAGTTCCAGAACCATTGATACCGCGAAGTAGATCAGCGGGTTACCGTTGCTCTCTTCACCTTCATCGCGGTTTCCACCCATAAAGCCAGCGGCAATCTGCGCCAGAATACGGGAAATAAAGATCACAAAGGTGTTCACCACGCCCTGAATCAGCGTCATGGTTACCATGTCACCGTTCGCGATGTGGCTGATTTCGTGCGCGATAACCGCTTCGGCTTCGTCACGGCTCATGTTCTGCAGCAGCCCGGTACTTACGGCAACCAGCGACGCATCGCGACGGGCACCCGTAGCAAAGGCATTGATGTCCGGCGCATGGTAAATGGCAACCTGCGGCATGGCGATCCCCGCCTGCTTAGCTTGCTGCGCCACCGTATTCATCAGCCACTGCTCCATATCGTTGCGCGGCTGTTCAATGACCTCACCACCTACCGATTTCAGCGCCATCCACTTCGACATCAGAAGTGAAATAAAAGAGCCACCAAAACCAAACAGCAGCGCCATAATCAACAGACCCTGAACGCTACTCGACTGAATTCCTGTCAGGCTTAGCACCAGCCCGAATACCACCATTACCGCCAGGTTGGTGAGCAGGAAGAGCGCGATTCGCATCATAATTTTCTTTTAACCTCAGTTTAACAAAACGCACTATGCGATTACCCACATCGTATGGGTATTGTGGCTATTTTCAAGCATCCGAAGGGCGTAAGTCACCAGAAAGACACAACTTTACACAATTGGAAATCTGCCTGACGGAAGGATGCAGAACAAAAAGAAACAGGCACAATTTCTTGTGCCTGTTGGGGATTATTTTGCCGGAGCAGGTTGCTCGGCGGGCCTGGCTTTTTCGAGTTTCGCCAGGTCAAGAGCGATATGTACCGTCTCGTCCAGGTACGGATCCGGCTCCTGGTAATCTTTTGGCAGATCGTCCAGTTTCTTGAGCAACGGTTTACCTTCACGTTTGAAGCGATCGTTGATACGCGCCAGACGCGTTGCGTCATCCTCATTGTTCTCTTTCTCACGCTGAGCGTAGTTAAGAGAAACAATATTCCGTTTTTCTTTCAGGGCATTAAAGCGGGCAATGTCCTTCATGATGTACTGGAATTCAGGATCTTTCGCGATGCGTTCGTTGTGGTCTTTCAGTAGCTCCGGACCAAACTGGGTCATATCACCGGCTTTCACGTAAGTCGCGGCATTGATGCTATCCCACGGCAACGCGTTATCTTCAAACTTCTCACCGGTTTCCGTCTCTTCCGTGCCTGTCGGCATCATGATGTCTGGCGTCACGCCCTTACGCTGCGTACTGCCGCCGTTCACACGATAGAATTTCTGAATGGTGTACTGAACAGACCCCAGCGCAGGCCATTCCGGACGCAGCATCTGATCGTAAATACGATTCAGGGAACGATACTGCTGCACGGTACCTTTACCGAACGTCGGCTCACCCACGATCAGCGCGCGACCATAGTCCTGCATTGCAGCGGCAAAGATTTCTGACGCTGACGCACTGAAGCGATCGACCAGCACCACCAGCGGGCCTTTGTAGTAAACCACGCCATCATTGTCGGCATCTTCACGCACTTTACCGTTGTTATCGCGCACCTGCACGACCGGACCAGACGGGATAAACAGGCCAGACAGAGAGACAGCTTCTGTCAGTGCACCACCGCCGTTGCTGCGCAGATCGATGATCACGCTGCTGACGTTCTGCTTCTCAAGCTTCTGCAGCTGCACTTTTACGTCATCGGTCAGCCCTACGTAGAAGCCAGGGATATCAAGTACACCCACCTTCTCTTTACCAACGGTTTTCACCGACATTTTCACCGCGCGGTCTTCAAGACGAATACGCTCGCGGGTCAGGGTTACGATACGGGTTTTGGTGCCTTTCCCGGCAGGCAGAATTTCAAGACGAACTTTGCTGCCTTTCGGACCTTTGATCAGCGCAACCACATCGTCCAGACGCCAGCCGATGACATCAACCATGTTCTGCCCGGTTTGGCCTACACCGACAATGCGATCGCCTACGCTTATCGCTTTGCTTTTTGATGCCGGGCCACCCGCAACCATGGAGTTGATCACCGTGTAATCGTCGTCCATCTGCAGCACCGCGCCGATACCTTCCAGAGACAGGCTCATTTCGGTATTGAACTGTTCGGTGTTACGCGGGGAGAGATAGTTCGTATGCGGGTCGATTTCGTGGGCAAAGGCAGTCATTGCCAGCGAGAAAACATCTTCGCTGTTGGTTTGTGCCAGACGACGAATGGCAAACTTGTAACGGCGCGTCAGCGTGTCACGGATCTCTTTCTCATCTTTGCCAGTGAGCTTGAGACTCAGTTCGTCGTACTTCACTTTGCTGTCCCACAGGGCGTTCAACTCGGCTTCGTCTTTCGGCCAGGGCGCTTTGCTGCGGTCCAGATTAAAGGTGTCGTTGCCGGTGAAGTCCATCGGACGTTCCAGCACTTTCAGCGCATATTGATAACGTTCAAAGCGGCGCTTTTGTGCCAGATTATACAGATCGTAGAACAGATCCAGCTTGCCGGAACGCAGCTCATCACCGACGTCGGATTTACGTTTGGCGAACTGCTCGACATCGCTGGCGAGCAGTACGTTATGGCTGTAATCCAGCAAGTTCAGATAGCGGTCGAAGATTTTGGCCGAAAAGGCCTGATCGAGATCGAACTGACGATAGTGCGAACGGGTGAAGCGTGACGTCACACGCTCGCTCACCGTCGCGTGCTGCGTCTCTTCCTTGAGAACCGGAATTTGATCAACACGCGTAATATCGTCCACTGCGAAAGCATGGCCTGTTATGGCAAACAGGCCCGCCAGCGCGGTGAGCTTAAAAAAAGTGTTCATGCCAGGCTTGGCCTCCGTTTCAGAACAACAAGTGTTCTGCGCGTACAATCATTGACATACCAGAAGTCAGCTGTACACGAACGCCATCTTTGGTGATTTCCATAACGGTGGCGTCCATTGCATTGTTACCCGCTTTTACCTTCAGTGCCTGACCGACGCTCAGGGCGTTGATGTCTGAAACCGGAGTGTGGCGCTGCTCTTCACGAGGCGCGCGCGGGGCTTTAGCTGCTGGTTTGTCAGCACGCGGTTTGCGATCGTTATTTTCCGTGCGACGCGGTGCAGGACGCGGTTTACGCTCACGACGAGGCGCTTCTTCCTGGCCGTTTGCCGCAGCGGCTTCACGTTTTTTCGCCTGCTGTTCTGCACGTTGTGCCTGAACGCGTGCTTTGGCTTCTTCAAGCTGCTTACGCGCATGCTCGACGTGCTGCTCGTCCAGCTCACCACATGGGTTGCCGTCAAGATCCACGCGAGTCGCGCCCGGTTTGATACCGTACAGGTAGCGCCAGCTCGAAGTATAAAGACGTAAGGCGGAACGCAGCTGAGTTTTGCTGAGGTTCATTTCCCCCTCAACGCGTGCTACCAGATCCTGAAAAATACCGACTTTCAGGGGACGAGCTTCGCCTTCAGCGCTGAAGCACTGTGGGAAACGCTCGGCCAGAAATGCGATAACTTCTTTACTGCTATTCAACTTAGGTTGATTTTCCATGAAATTTCCTGATTACAACGGACGTTGCCAACAAGCGCAGGCATGAACAGGCGTCATTATAATGACGCTATCAGTAAATGCTACGTTATCCGTTGATTATCCTGCGACGCTCGCAAAGAATTTTTGATAATCGGTTGCTGCAAGAACGTTTTCCAGATTCGCCACCAGCTCGCGCAGCCCCTGTTCGTCCTCGATTGTAAAGCGACTGAAGACCGTACTGTCGATGTCCAGAACGCCAATAATCTGATTTTTTACCACCAGCGGCAGCACGATTTCAGAATTACTGGCGGCATCACAGGCAATGTGCCCGTCAAACGCATGCACATCTTCCACACGCTGTACCTGATTCTCGGCGACTGCCGTGCCGCAGACACCCCGGCCTACCGGAATGCGCACGCAGGCCAGTTTGCCCTGAAACGGCCCCAGCACCAGCGTTTCACCTTCCAGAAGATAAAAACCGGCCCAGTTCACGTCAGAGAGACGTTCAAACAGCAATGCGCTAGTATTTGCCAGAGTGGCTAAGAAGCTGGTCTCACCCGCCATCAATGCCTTAAAATCGCGGTTCAGATCCGCGTAGAATTCTGTTTTGTTCATTCTTCAATCACTTAGTTGTCTTACAAAATTACCGCATAGCCTATTAAAATAAGCATTAAATGCGCTCATGCTCAAGATGAATCCATTCATGAGTTATTATAACTTTCAACAATACCTATTTGTGCGCAACTGATGGCCTTAAAAACAACCAAAATCACGCCGACAAAAAAGATAACTGTCCATACGGTAAGCGCAGCTTTGCCTCGTGCACATTATCAGCGTTGCCCCCAGTGCGATACGCTTTTTATGTTGCCGAAGATGAAATCGCACCAAAGCGCCTTTTGTCCCCGCTGCGACGCCAAAATTCGTGACGGCCGCGACTGGTCATTAACCCGTCTCGCCGCCATGGCGGTCACCATGCTGCTGTTGATGCCCTTTGCCTGGAGCGAGCCGCTGCTAAAGCTCTACCTGCTCGGCGTGCGCATTGATGCCAACGTGCTGCAGGGGATCTGGCAGATGACGCGCCAGGGCGATCCGGTGACCGCAGCCATGGTGCTTTTCTGCACCGTTGGTGCACCGCTGGTGCTGGTCGCCGCCATTGCGTATCTCTGGTTCGGTAATATTCTCGGCATGAACCTGCGTCCGGTGTTGCTGATGCTCGATAAACTCAAAGAGTGGGTGATGCTGGATATCTATCTGGTGGGCGTTGGCGT
Organism: Enterobacter cloacae complex sp. 2022EL-00981; assembly: GCF_028737495.1. Taxonomy (NCBI): domain Bacteria; kingdom Pseudomonadati; phylum Pseudomonadota; class Gammaproteobacteria; order Enterobacterales; family Enterobacteriaceae; genus Enterobacter; species Enterobacter cloacae complex sp. 2022EL-00981. The sequence continues at coordinate 118,115 of NZ_JAQZRK010000001.1, read as the reverse complement.
GGCCTCCATAAAAGTGCAGGACTACGCGTTTCTGCAACCGGGCGTCGGCCTCTTTGCTTTTATCTGTCTGGTATTGCTCAGTATCCTGACGCTGATCCATCTCAACGTTGAGCAGCTCTGGGAGCGATTTTACCCGCAGCGCCCCGCCACGCGCCCGGACGAGAATCTCCGGGTCTGTCTGGGCTGCCACTACACCGGGCTGCCCGATGCGCGCGGCCGCTGCCCACGCTGCCATATTCCCTTGCGACTGCGGCGCAACAATAGCCTGCAAAAATGCTGGGCCGCCCTCATTGCCTCGTTGATATTCCTGCTTCCTGCCAACATGTTGCCGATATCCATTATTTACGTGAATGGCGGGCGGCAGGAGGATACCATCCTCTCGGGCATTATCTCCCTTGCGCACAGTAATATTGGCGTGGCGGCAATTGTGTTTATCGCCAGTATTCTGGTGCCGTTTACCAAAGTGGTAGTGATGTTTACCCTGCTCATCAGTATTCACTTTAAATGTGAGCAAGGCTTACGTACCCGTATCCTGCTCCTGCGCTTCGTTACCTGGATTGGCCGCTGGTCGATGTTGGATCTGTTCGTGATTTCGTTGATGATGTCGCTGATTAACCGCGACCAGCTACTTGCTTTTACAATGGGACCCGCAGCTTTTTATTTCGGCTCTGCGGTGATATTGACTATTCTTGCTGTGGAATGGCTGGATAGCCGCTTACTTTGGGATGCACATGAGTCAGGAAACCCCCGCTTCGCCGACTGAAGCGAGAATTAAAACAAAACGCCGCATTTCGCCATTCTGGTTGCTGCCTGTCATCGCCCTGATGATTGCAGGCTGGCTTATCTGGACGAGCTATGAAGATCGCGGAAGTACCATCACCATTGATTTCCAGTCTGCCGACGGCATTGTGGCCGGACGTACCCCGGTGCGTTTCCAGGGGGTGGAAGTCGGTACCGTCCAGGATATCTCCCTTGGAAAAGGGCTGAATAAGATTCAGGTGCGGGCCAGCATAAAATCCGATATGCAGGACGCGCTGCGCAGCGAAACGCAGTTCTGGCTGGTCACGCCAAAGGCCTCTCTGGCAGGGGTGTCAGGTCTGGATGCGCTGGTTGGCGGGAACTATATCGGCATGATGCCCGGTAAAGGTGAGCCACAGGATCACTTTGTGGCGCTTGATACGCAGCCCAAATATCGTCTCAATAACGGCGATCTGATGATCCACCTGCAGGCGCCGGACTTGGGGTCACTCAACAGCGGCTCGCTGGTGTACTTCCGTAAAATCCCGGTGGGCCGGGTGTACGATTACGCCATCAACCCCAACAAGCAGGGGGTAACTATCGATGTGTTAATCGAGCGTCGCTTTACCAATCTGGTGAAAAAAGGCAGCCGTTTCTGGAACGTTTCCGGCGTGGATGCTGACCTAAGCCTCAGCGGTGCGAAAGTGAAGCTTGAAAGTCTGGCCGCGCTGGTCAATGGTGCCATTGCCTTTGACTCCCCGGAAAATTCCAGCCCTGCCGCCGCAGATGACACGTTTGGCCTGTATGCCGACCTGGCGCACAGCCAGCGTGGCGTGATCGTCAAACTTGCCCTGCCCGATGCCAAAGGGTTAAAAGCCGGTTCTACGCCGCTGATGTATCAGGGGCTTGAGGTCGGTCAGCTCACCAAAATGACGCTCAATCCGGGCGGTTCCGTAACCGGGGAGATGACGGTTGACCCAAGCGTGGTGGATCTTCTGCGCGAAAAAACGCGTATCGAAATGCGCAGCCCGAAACTGTCCCTGAGTGATGCCAGCATCAGCAGCCTCCTGACAGGCAGTACCTTCGAGTTGATCCCCGGCGAAGGCCAGCCCAGCAACACCTTTGTGGTTGCCCCGGCGGATAAAGCCCTGCTGCAAAAACCCGGCGTGGTGACCATTACGCTGAACGCGCCGGAAAGTTACGGTATCGAAGCCGGTCAGCCGCTGATTTTACACGGCGTGCAGGTAGGCCAGGTGCTGGAGCGGTCATTGTCGGAAAATGGTGTAAGCTTCTCCGCCGCAATCGATCCGCAATACAGAAATCTGGTGCATGGCGACAGCAAATTCGTGGTTAACAGCCGCGTAGACGTGAAGGTCGGGCTGGACGGCGTTGAATTCCTCGGAGCCAGTGCGAGCGAGTGGGTGAACGGCGGGATCCGCATCCTGCCGGGCAGCAAAGGTCCTGTCCGCGACAGCTATCCGCTGTATGCCAATCTGGATAAAGCGATTGAAAACAGCATGAGCGATCTGCCGACCACCACGCTGACGTTAAGTGCGGAAACGCTGCCGGACGTTCAGGCAGGCTCGGTCGTTCTGTATCGCAAGTTTGAAGTTGGGGAAGTCATTACCGTTCGCCCTCGTGCAGACGCCTTTGATATTGAACTGCACATCAAGCCGGAGTATCGGAAACTGCTTACCCCGAACAGCGTCTTCTGGGCAGAAGGTGGCGCAAAAGTTCAGCTCAACGGTAGCGGGCTGACCGTGCAGGCCTCCCCGCTCTCGCGCGCGCTGCGCGGGGCGATCAGCTTCGATAATCTGCCCGGCGCGGGCGGCAATATGCGCAAGGGTGACAAGCGTATCCTCTTCCCGTCTGAAACCGCTGCACGTGCGGTTGGCGGGCAGATTACCCTGCACGCCTTCGATGCCGGGAAGCTGGCGGAAGGAATGCCTATCCGCTACCTGGGCATTGATATCGGACAGATCCAGAAGCTGACGCTGATCACCGCCCGCAATGAAGTGCAAGCCACCGCAGTGCTTTATCCGGAATATGTGCAGACGTTTGCCCGTTCAGGCACGCGTTTCTCCGTGGTGACGCCGCAGATCTCGGCCGCGGGCGTTGAGCATCTCGACACCATCCTGCAGCCGTATATTAACGTCGAGCCTGGCCGTGGCAACGCGCGTCGTGATTTTGAACTGCAGGAAGCCACCATCACCGACTCGCGCTATCTTGATGGTCTGAGCATTGTGGTGGAGGTACCGGAAGCCGGCTCGCTTAGCATCGGCACGCCAGTTCTGTTCCGCGGTATTGAAGTGGGAACGGTGACCGGCCTGACGCTCGGGACGCTCTCCGACCGCGTGATGGTGGCGTTACGCATCAGCGATCGTTACCAGCATCTGGTACGGAATAACTCGGTGTTCTGGCTGGCCTCTGGCTATTCACTGGACTTCGGCCTGACGGGCGGCGTGGTGAAAACCGGTACGTTCAACCAGTTTATTCGCGGCGGTATTGCTTTCGCCACGCCGCCGGGTACACCGCTGGCGCCGAAAGCACAGCCGGGCAAACACTTCCTGCTGCTTGAAAGCGAACCTAAAGAGTGGCGTGAGTGGGGAACCGCCCTGCCGCGTTAATCTCAGGGCTCCGGTGTCAACGCGCCGGAGCCTTTATGTTACACTGCGCACCTGAACTTTTCCCTGTGGTGTGCCCGTGGCTCAAAACTCCGTATATCTTCCTGAACAATTCCTGGCGCAGATGCGCGAGGCGCTTCCTTCTCACCTCTCGTTAGACGATTTTATCGCCGCCTGTCAGCGACCGTTACGCCGGAGCATTCGCGTCAACACGTTGAAAATCAGCGTCGCAGATTTCCTTGCGCTGGTATCACCTTACCACTGGCAGCTCACGCCCGTGCCGTGGTGTGAAGAGGGTTTCTGGATCGAACGGGAGGACGAAGCGTCACTGCCGCTGGGCAGTACCGCCGAGCATTTGAGTGGCCTGTTTTATATTCAGGAAGCCAGCTCAATGCTGCCGGTTGCTGCGCTGTTTGCCGATGGCAACGCGCCTGAACGGGTCATGGATGTGGCTGCCGCCCCCGGTTCAAAAACCACGCAGATTGCCGCCCGCATGGCTAACCGCGGGGCCATTCTCGCCAATGAGTTTTCAGCCAGCCGCGTGAAGGTGCTGCATGCCAACATCAGCCGCTGCGGCATTCAGAATGTTGCCCTGACGCATTTCGACGGACGCGTGTTTGGCGCCGCCCTGCCGGAAGCGTTTGACGCCATACTGCTGGACGCTCCCTGCTCCGGTGAAGGCGTGGTACGCAAAGATCCCGATGCGCTAAAAAACTGGTCAGTTGAAAGCAACCTCGACATTGCCTCAACGCAGCGCGAACTGATCGACAGCGCGTTTCATGCCCTTCGTCCAGGCGGTACGCTGGTTTATTCCACCTGCACGTTAAACCGTGATGAAAACGAAGAGGTCTGCCTGTGGCTGAAAGCGCAATACCCCGATGCGGTTGAGTTTCTGCCACTGAATGACTTATTTGCCTCTGCTGAAGACGCCATCACCCCGGAAGGTTTCCTCCACGTATTCCCGCAGATTTATGACTGCGAAGGCTTTTTTGTCGCCCGTCTGCGTAAAACTGCCGCCATCGCACCACTGCCCGCGCCAACATTTAAGGTCGGTAATTTCCCCTTCACACCGCTGAAGAGCCGTGAAGCAGAGCAGGTCACCACCGCAGCCCGCAAAGCCGGACTGAACTGGAACGACGATCTCCACCTCTGGCAGCGTGATAAAGAGATTTGGCTTTTCCCGGCGAACATCGAACCGCTTATCGGCAAAGTTCGTTTTTCCCGAATCGGGATCCGCCTGGCGGAAGTGCATAACAAAGGCTATCGCTGGCAGCACGAGGCAGTCATTGCCCTTGCCGGCACGGCTAACACCTTCGCGCTGACGCATCAGGAAGCTGAAGAGTGGTACCGGGGGCGCGATGTGTATCCGGAAACGGCCCCTTCTCAGGATGACGTTGTGGTGACGTACCAGGGATACCCGCTGGGACTGGCAAAGAAAGTGGGTTCGCGTCTGAAAAACAGCTATCCACGCGAACTGGTGCGCGATGGTCGCCTGTTTACCGGTAACGATCGCGCCGACTAAAAAAAGCGCACTTTTTTACTGGCGATTTTGCTCTCCTTGTCTACGATCAAAAATGGATGGCTGTACTGGTCATACCAGATTTTGACAACACACCCGGAGAGCATTATGACGAAAACCAGCGTGCGAATTGGTGCTTTTGAAATCGACGACGCAGAATTGCGCGGCGAAACCCAGGGCGAACGAACGTTAAGTATTCCCTGCAAATCCGACCCGGATTTGTGTATGCAACTGGATGCCTGGGATGCCGACACCAGCGTTCCGGCAATCCTTGATGGCGAACATTCCGTCCTTTACCGCGAGCATTACGATAGTAAAACCGATGCCTGGGTCATGCGTCTTGCCTGACCAGAGAGAACCCGCCCGAAGGCGGGTTATTTATTACTGCAACTGCGCCAGCGTGAAATAGCCGTCAAACACCGCGCCGGTATCAATGTAGTGCAGGCTGTCAAAATCATATCGCTTATCCAGCGGCGTATGACCAAACCAGAAGTGATCCGCTCCGCGAATTCCCTGCCCTTTTCCTGCCATAAACCCCATTAGCCGATCCCGATCCCACAGCACCCGCTCAGCGCTCACCGGCTGCTGCCAGCGATATTCCGCTGCCGGATAGTCAGCATGAGCAATGACATTCAGGCCGTTTGTGCAGGTTATCTCAATAATCAGCGGCAACTGTCGGCACGCTTCTAACAGGGTCAGCGCCTGCTGCTGTTGCGAATCACCAAGCTGCGAAAACCAGCTTCCACCATTCATCAACCAGAGCGCAAAGTCGTTATTTTCCACGCTGTCGATTGCCATTTGCTCATGGTTCCCCCGGACTGCGCGAAACCATTTTTCATTGATCAGTTGCAGGCATTTAACGCTGTCAGGGCCACGATCAATTAAATCCCCAACGGAGATCAGCAAATCCTCATAAGGATTAAAACGGCGGCGTTTCAGTTGGTCCAACAGCCACTGATAGCAACCGTGTATATCGCTCACAACCCAGACGTGACGCCACTTTCCACCATCGATTCGCTGATACATAAGGCCTCCCTGAATAAGTATAGCCGCATCAGAAAATGCAAATATCAGCGCCGGGCATCACAAAGCCAAACAAACGCTAAACCAAACGGAAATAAACCTTCCAGCGCTATTAATCCCTTTTTATCGGGCCTTTAAAATAAGCGCTAAATAAAAGAGAGGTTTCAACGTGTCCAATACTCACCTGCATAACGATGTGCTCTATCCGCATCGTACACATATTATTTCCGACCTGGTCAACGGAAGATGCGTTCCGGGCCCCATCTGGAAAAAGCGTGAGTATCGGCTGAAATTCCTGTTACGCTCGCTTCTGTTCTGGTCTTCTACCCGACGCATGCTTGAGGCACTCTCTGGCCGAGATGACTTTGATCGACTGCTGGCCGCGCAAATCACGTTACCCAGTAAAACCCACCGCCAGTACTTGATGCGCGGCCTGAATGCCGGCGACCGTGCTGACGCGATCGTCAGCCACTACCACTGGATTGATGGTCTGAAAGACCCCTTACTCGCCCATGCGCTGACCAGCCCTCAGGAGCAACCTGTCATGCAGTTCAGGGCTAAAAATGAGGTGCTCTATACCGTCAACGCCTCCTCCGCTCACAAAGCCGAGCGCGAAGGTGAAAGCACACTGTGGCTGCGCGATGACGAGAATACCTTGCTCGCAAGCCTGACCTTCACTGTTGCGCATAGCGCGGGACAACGGGTACTGGTGATCGGCGGTCTTCAGGGGCCTCGCCGTGGCGTCACGCGCGATGTGATAAAACAGGCTACCCGCGCCTGCCACGGTCTGTTCCCAAAACGCGTACTGATGGAAGTGATTTTCCAGCTGGTCGCACAGTCAAACATCCGCGCCATCTATGCCGTCAGTGATGAGGGCCATGTTTTCCGCGCGTTGCGTTATCGCCTGAGCAAAGGCCGTCATTTCCACGCCAGCTACGATGAGTTTTGGGAAACCCTGGACGGTAAGAAACGCTCGACCTTCTGCTGGCAGTTGCCACTTGAGATGGCGCGCAAATCCCTGGACGAGATTGCCAGTAAGAAACGGGCAGAATATCGCCGCCGCTTTGAGCTGCTTGATGAAATTAAAACGGCCATTAACGCCCGCTTTTAACCCTGCGTCTTGCTTTTGCCAACCACATACAAAAATTTAACAAAACCGTCAAAAAGGGCTGGACTTCCGCCTGCCGTAGTGTGGTATGGTTGAAGGCGGTTCACTGGAACTGTCCCTTCTGAGAGAGTCGATAAGTGGATTTTGTCGCTACTTTCAATCAGATAAAAAGAGACCGAATACGATTCCTGTATTCGGTCCAGGGAAATGGCTCTTGGGAGAGAGCCGTGCGCTAAAAGTTGGCATTAATGCAGGCTAAGTCGCCTTGCCTTTTAAGAATAGATGACGACGCCAGGTTTTCCAGTCCACAGCTAAAGCGGTCGGAAAAAAAGCGTCAAAACATCAATAAATATGAAAAACCGCAGTGCTTTCGCAAGCCACTGCGGTTTTTTTTACTGGAAACCGAAAGCTAGCAGAGCTTGTCAGCGCGTTCGATAAACGGCGCCAGGTTCATTTTCTGCCCCGGGCTGGACGGGTCGTCAATCTGGATTACGCTGATGGGCTGTCCGCTGCTCTTACCGCTGGCGACCTGCTGCTCGGCCGCGTCGTTTAACGGGTATTGCACCAGCGTGCTTGGGTTGATGGCATACAGCGCATGACCCGGACGGCAGGTCAGCATCACCTCTTCACGATTGAACGCCCATTTATCCTTACCCACTTCAAAACGGCTGACGGTGATAACCTGTGGCGCCGCCAGCGCGCTACCCGTGCAGGCCAACAATAAGAGAGAAAGTACTGTCTTTTTCATATGCTTTTTAACCTTGTCAAAAGGGTTCCCAGGTCGCGAACAGGCTGACTGTTGCCAGCACCAACGCCCCCAGCACCACCTCTGCCTGTGTCATTCTGATAAAAATCTGTTGTTCGCGCCCGATGTGGGCACCAAACCGTGGCACCAGAAAATACCGATTCACCAGCGCAATTACCACCATCAATGCCACCAGCGCACATTTGAACAACAAAAGTTGCACGTAGCCCGTCTGCCAGGGCACCGTGATGCCCAGAATAAAGAGCCCATTGATCGCGCCGGTAAGCACTACCCCCGCTACGGCATAATGCCCCACGCGAGAGAAGCGCATCATGGTGTAAATTGCCGCAACCCGCCAGCGCCCTTTCGCCAGATGCATGCAATACAGCAGCGGCAGGAGGCCGCCAACCCAGGTGGCGGCACAGAGCAGATGCAGAGCGTGATTGATACGCTGCAACGCCCCCGCTGCACCGTCGTTCATTGCCGCATGCCCTACGCCTGCCAGCAGGACAAATTGCCCCATGGCGAGCAGCAAGAGTCGCGATCCTTTCTGAGGCGCAAGCCAGGCGACACAGGCCGCAATTACGCCCAGGATAATTTGCCACAGCCACACGCTACCAAACTGCGTTTCCAGCACGCTCTGCCAGACGTTCGGGTTAAACACGTCTCCCCAGCCGTTGCCCATGAGCCCCGCCTGGATCATTAACATCAGGAGCGCCGACAACAGACTGACCAGCGCCGCAATCTGCTGCTGCACCTGAAAACGACAGGACATCAGACGGTACAAAGAAGACGGCGCGAACCAGACGCTATACAGCGCATTACCAAAAATCAGCATCAGCGCGCCGAAGTGGATAAAGCGCAACCCCACGTAGATAAAGGCCAGCATATTATTTCACGCTGAAGCGATAGCTGCCTTTGGTTTTGTGACCATCTACCGAGACCACATGCCAGTCAACCTGGTACGTGCCGGTCACCAGCGTCTGCTCCAGCGGAACATGGAACTGGGCCTTATTCTGCTCGTCACGCTGAATATCACCGGTTTTAACCACATTCCCCTGTGCATCCTTCACCACGACACCGCTGAATCCGGGTTCAATGCCTTCGGAAAAATTCAGGGTAAGCGCCTGAGGAGCTGCTACCTGGCTATCGGCTGCCGGGATTTGTTGCTGGAGGTGCGCATGCGCCAGCACCGGGGTCGCTGTAACGGAAGAGAAGAGAAAAGCCAGTGCGCATACCGCGCGGGAAGCGGATAAACCCATCGCAATCATTCCTTTTTGTTATGCCTGTATGCTAAAGAATAACGCTGTATAATAATCGAGTCGAGGATCATCCCACCTCCGCTTGTCATCATCGTGCAATCGCGGTAACGTTGCCGCCGCATAAAAAGGAGAAGGTAATGAAGATCAATCTGGCTGCCCTTCCTCAGGACGAGATGGATAAAGTGAATGTCGATCTCGCTGCCGCAGGTGTCGCGTTTAAAGAGCGTTACAACATGCCAATCGTGGCTGAGGTGGTGGAACGTGAACAACCCGCCCATCTGCGTGACTGGTTCCGCGAACGTTTGATTGCGCACCGACTCGCGTCGGTCAATCTCTCTCGTTTGCCGTACGAACCTAAAGTTAAATAAGCTTAACGACTCGTTACACTTCCTTACGCGGAATATGCCAGGATAAGAAAACCCTGATTAGTTTAGGTGTATTCTTAAATCCTGCGACTCTGTGTATAAGGAAGTCACGATGTCACAATGGAATATTGCCGCCGCCCAGTATGCCGGGCAGCATCACAGTGTAAATGACCACGTAGCGCACCACCTCCGTTTCGTTGCGGAAGCGGCACAACAGCGGTGCGATCTCCTGGTCTTTCCTGAACTCTCGTTAACAGGACCGGGAAGGACGGACCTACCTCCCCCACCCGATGACGCACAGCTGGCCCCTTTGCTCGCCGCCGCAAAGCGTTACCGGATCACCATCATTGCCGGTCTGCCCCTTGATCTGAATGGTCAGCGCGTAAAGGGCCTCGCCCTGTTTTCGCCGTCCCGGCACAGCATCCTGCGCTACCCCCAGGGAAGCGGAGCCAGCCTGGTGCCGGGTGATAAACAGCTGACGATTGTTGATACGCATGCCGATTCCCCCAATCTGGATCCGCAGGCGACGCTGTTTACCAGCTGTCAGTCCGTGGGCGATACCCGCTGGCGCCAGTCCATCAACACGTTGCAGCGCTTCGCGCACAGGTATGCCATTGCCGTGTTAATGGCAAACGCCCGTGGCGGTAGCGCGCTGTGGGATGAAAAAGGCCAGCTGATTGTCCGTGCGGATAAGGGCGAACTATTATTGACCGGATCTCTGGGCCGACAGGGTTGGCAAGGCGATATCATTCCTTTAGGCTAAGCGTTTTAGCTCAGGAGCATTCAATGCTGCGCGTCATCGATACCGAAACTTGCGATCTTCAGGGCGGAATAGTGGAAGTGGCGTCTGTTGACGTCATTGACGGTAAAATCGTCAATCCCATGAGCCATCTGGTGCGTCCCGACCGCCCGATTAGCCCGCAAGCGATGGCCATTCATCGCATTACAGAATCGATGGTGGCGGATAAACCCTGGATTGAAGAGGTCATTCCGCACTATTACGGTAGCCCGTGGTATGTCGCGCACAACGCCAGCTTTGACCGCCGGGTACTGCCCGAGATGCCCGGCGAATGGATTTGCACCATGAAGCTGGCGCGTCGTCTGTGGCCGGGGATCAAATACAGCAATATGGCGCTGTATAAATCGCGTAAGCTCAGCGTCAGAACGCCCGAGGGGCTGCATCATCACCGCGCCCTGTACGACTGCTATATCACCGCGGCGCTACTCATAGATATTATGAATACCTCTGGCTGGACGCCGGATGATATGGCAACGATCACCGGGCGACCGGCGCTTATGACCACCTTCACCTTTGGCAAATACCGCGGCAAAGCGGTGTCCGATATCGCCGATAAAGATCCGGGCTACCTGCGCTGGCTGTATAACAACCTCGACAAAATGAGCCCGGAGCTTCGCTTAACGCTCAAGCACTATCTGGGTGAAGCTTAACTTCCGGCACGGCCTGGCAGCGTTTCCTGCGCCAGGCCAATCAAAAAGGCATACTCCAGCGCGACCCCTTCATACGATTTGAATCGTCCCGATTTCCCGCCGTGTCCGGAGTCCATGTCGGTACAGAGTAGCAGCAGGTTATTATCGGTTTTCAGCTCCCGCAGCTTCGCCACCCACTTTGCGGGCTCCCAGTATTGCACCTGTGAATCGTGCAGGCCGGTGGTCACCAGCATGTGCGGATAGGCTTTGGCTTCCACGTTATCGTACGGGCTGTATTCTTTCATATAGCGGTAATAGATCTCGTCCTGAGGATTCCCCCACTCTTCAAACTCACCGGTCGTCAGCGGAATAGACTCATCCAGCATCGTGGTTACCACGTCGACAAACGGAACCTGCGCAATGACCCCTTTGAAGCGGTCAGGACGCTGGTTAATGGCCGCCCCCATCAGCAGCCCTCCCGCACTGCCGCCCATGCCAAAGCAGAGCTGCGGATCGCCATAACCCTGTTCTATTAGCGCATCGCAGACGTCGAGGTAGTCGTTAAAGGTGTTTTTCTTCTTCAGGAATTTCCCGTCTTCGTACCAGTGCTGGCCCAGCTCGCCGCCACCGCGCACGTGGGCGATGGCGAAAACAAAGCCACGATCGAGCAGGCTTAATCTGCTGCTGCTGAAATCGGCATCCATGCTTGAGCCGTAGGATCCATACCCGTAGACCAGGATCGGGTTTTTCCCTTTCTGGAAATGCGCCTTGTGATAGACGAGCGAGACGGGCACCTCAACGCCATCCCGGGCGGTGACCCACAGGTGTTCGCTTCGGTAGTTATCGGAATCAAACCCTTTTACCTCAGACTGCTTAAGCACCTGACGTTGTCCGGTCTCCATGTCCAGCTCAAACAGCGTATCCGGCGTGGTCATTGACGAGTAGCCATAGCGCAAGCGGGACGATTCCGGCTCGGGATTAAACCCAATCCACGTAACATAGGCCGGATCGTCAAACGCAATCCCGATGACCTCCCGCGTTTTGCGGTTAATTTGCCGCAGGCTGGTCAGCCCCCGCTGGCGCTCTTCCACCACCAGCCAGTCGGTAAAGAGGGTAAATCCTTCCAGCATCACCTGTTCCCGCGCAGGAATGAGCACTTCCCATTTCCGTTCATCGCGTACTTTGGTTTTATAGAGGCCAAAGTTTTTGCCCTCGCGGTTAGAGCGCAAGTAAAAGCTGTGCTGGAAGTGATCCAGGCTGTACTCATGATCTTTACGACGCGGCAGGAAGCAGAGCGGCTGCGCATCAGGCAGCTCGGCATCCAGGAGCAGAACTTCAGAGGTGGTCGCGCTGGCGAGGAAGATAATCACATAGTGACGTGACGACGTTTTATGCAGACTGACATAGAACGTTTCATCTTTCTCTTCGTAGACCAGCTCGTCATCATCCGCACTGGTGCCAACGGTATGACGCCATACCTGATAAGGCAGCAGCGTGGAGGCATGTTTCTTCACGTAGTAGACGGTTTCAGAATCATTCGCCCAGACAAAATCCGGAGAAACGTTGGCAATCATCTCCGGGTACCAGTTACCGGTTTCCAGATTGCGAAAACGCAGGCCGTACTGACGCCGGGAGAGGTAATCTTCCGCCAGCGCCATAATGGCGTTATCGGGCGAGACCGACATGCCGCCCAGCGTATAAAACTCGCTGTGGGCAGCACGCTGGTTGGCATCCAGCAAAATATCCCATTCATCCCACTCGGCGCTTAACACCGACTGACGCTGGTAGATGGGATATTCGTTACCGGGCTCGTAGATATGGCGATAACGATAGCCGTTTTTGGTCCAGGGTGCGGAGACATCGCGCTGGGGAATACGCTGCACCATTTCATTCAGCAACTGATCCTGAAGCGCCTGCTGGCTGGCCATGACCTTGCGGCCATAGTCATTTTCCGCGTGCAAATAGTCGAGCACCTCTGGCCGGGAACGCGAATCGTCCCGGAGCCAGTAATAGTTGTCAATGCGCGTATCGCCATGCGTGGTGATCGCATAAGGAGTACGTCGGGCTTTTGGTGGCATGTCATGTTTCTTTTGAGTTTTACACCCTATAAGGTTGGCAAAACACGCGCATGATGCAAGCGAAACATGACCGCGACGGTGACAGTTAACCCGCTAACGCCTGTTTTTGCTCCCTGATATCCTTCTCAATGCCGTCGCGCACGTCCTGAGGGATCTTCAACGCGTCGCCGAGGGCATTGAGGTAGCTGCGCTCCATAAAGTGGTCAATATCAATGGCGGCACAGCTTAAGAAATAGAGTTCAAGCGCCTCCTCCTCATTCTTTACGCTTTGCGCAAGGCGCTGCGGATCAAGCGGCTGTTCGATGGCCTGAGCCACCAGCGTTCTGCCCTGCTCTTCCACACCGGCCTCCCGCAACTGCTGCTCAATCGCCGACCGTTCTTTATCGTCGATATGCCCGTCACTTTTCGCGGCAAAAACCAGCGCAAGGATCAGCCGTTCAGTGCGCAGATCCAACGGTGATGTGTGCTGACCATAATCGGGTTCATCGCTATGTGCGGTTCGTACTCTGTCCTTGTATTTATTCCACAGTACAGTCCCCGCAATGGCTCCGCCACCGGCCAGTAACGCGCCGGTGCCATATTTTGCCAGCAACTTGCGCGAGGATTTATTCGCCACCAGCAGGCCTGCCAGCCCGCCGAGCGCCCCGGGGACCAGTTTGCTCAGCCCCTGCTCGCCGGATGGCGATGTTTTCTGCCCTAACAGTGATTGCAATTGATTTAACCAGCCAGACATGGTTTCCCTCACTTAACGGTGTACATGTTCCACAGCGTAAGCGAGCAGGCGTCAGGAAATGTCTGGCGGGGCTAAAGAAGCGCAAATTTCTTCCCCGCGCACGGGCCCCGATCAAGACACACGCAAACGTTTTCGTTTATACTGCGCGCAACTTTTTCAGGGGGATTGTTATGACTCGTTTAGGAACCGCGCTGCGACCTGCGGCGACGCGTGTAATGCTGTTGGGATCGGGTGAACTGGGCAAAGAGGTCGCCATTGAGTGTCAGCGTTTAGGCGTGGAAGTCATTGCCGTAGACCGGTACGCCGATGCACCCGCCATGCACGTTGCCCACCGTTCTTATGTGATTAACATGCTGGATGGCGATGCCCTGCGCGAGCTGATTACGCGTGAGAAACCGGATTTTGTCGTACCGGAGATCGAAGCCATCGCCACCGATACGCTGCTTGCCCTTGAACAGCAAGGCCAGCGCGTGGTGCCCTGTGCAAAGGCCGCGAAGCTGACCATGAATCGCGAAGGCATTCGTCGCCTGGCGGCGGAAGAGCTGGGATTACCCACCTCTGGCTATCGTTTTGCCGGCGATAAAGCTGCTTTCCTGCAGGCCGTTGAGGAGATTGGCTATCCGTGCATCATTAAGCCGGTGATGAGCTCCTCCGGTAAAGGGCAGAGCTTCATCCGCGACAGCAGCACGCTGGACAAGGCATGGGATTATGCCCAACAGGGCGGTCGCGCCGGAGCCGGTCGCGTGATTGTTGAAGGCGTGGTGAAGTTTGATTTCGAAATTACCCTCCTGACCGTCAGTGCCGTTGATGGCGTCCATTTCTGCGATCCGATTGGACACCGTCAGGAGGATGGCGATTACCGTGAATCCTGGCAGCCGCAGCAGATGAGTGCCCTGGCGCTGGCGCGCGCGCAGGAGATCGCCCGTAAAACGGTGCTGGCGCTGGGCGGTTACGGCCTGTTCGGCGTGGAACTGTTTGTCTGCGGTGATGAGGTGATTTTCAGCGAAGTGTCCCCTCGCCCGCACGATACCGGGATGGTGACCCTGATTTCCCAGGATCTCTCCGAGTTCGCCCTGCACGTGCGCGCGTTCCTCGGCCTGCCGGTTGGCGGTATTCGCCAGTATGGTCCGGCCGCCTCGGCGGTGATCCTCCCGCAACTGACCAGCCAGAACGTCACCTTTGACAACGTTGAAGGCGCGGTTGGGGTGGGTATGCAGGTTCGCCTGTTCGGGAAACCGGAGATCGACGGTACGCGTCGTCTGGGCGTGGCATTGGCCACTGGCAATAGCGTTGATGATGCCGTGGCAAGGGCGAAAGCTGCCGCTGCCGCGGTTAGCGTTAACGGATAAAAAAAACGGGCCTGATGGCCCGTTTTTCATGATGTGAGGTGCTTACTGCTTCGCACCTTCAACCGCTTCGCGAGCCAGTCTGGTGATGCGATCCCAGTCGCCTGCTTCCAGGGCATCCGCCGGTACCAGCCAGGAGCCGCCGATGCACAGCACGCTCTTCAGCGCCAGGTAATCACGGTAGTTGGCCGGAGAGATGCCGCCCGTCGGGCAGAAGCGCACCTGAGAGAAGGGACCCGCAATCGCCTGCAGCGCTTTGGTGCCGCCGTTGGCTTCTGCCGGGAAGAATTTGAACTCTTTCAGACCGTAGTCCATGCCCAGCATCAGTTCAGAAACGGTGCTGATCCCGGGGATCAGCGGGATGGTGCCCTCGGTGGTCGCTTTTAACAGCGGCTCGGTCAGACCCGGGCTGATGGCAAACTGCGCGCCCGCTTCGGTCACTTCAGCCAGCTGTTTTGCGTTCGTAACGGTACCCGCACCAATGATGGCATCCGGCACGTCTTTAGCGATTGCGCGAATCGCGTCCATCGCGCAGGCGGTACGCAGGGTCACTTCCAGAACGCGAACGCCACCCGCAACCAGCGCTTTCGCCATCGGTACCGCGTGCTCCAGTTTGTTCACCACGATAACCGGCACAACGGGGCCAGTGGTCAGGATTGCTTCTGCACTTGTTTTCCAGTTTTTCATCAGAGTTTTCTCTCGCCAGATCGATAAAATCAAGTCGTCTTAAAACGTAATACAGGTTGCGCCCTGCTCCGCCCCGGAGAGTTTCTCACGCAGCGCGCCAAACATTTCGCGTCCGGTTCCCACGCGCGATGCGCTCAGGTCGGGAATATGCGGCTGACGGGCCGCCAGCTCGGCTTCGTCCACCAGCAGGGTTAACTCACCTGTCTGGCCATTGACGCGGATGATGTCGCCGTCACGCACCTTAGCCAGCAAACCACCATCATACGCTTCAGGCGTTACGTGGATGGCTGAAGGCACTTTACCTGAGGCACCCGAGAGGCGTCCATCGGTGACCAGTGCAATTTTGAAACGGCGGTCCAATAATACACCAAGTGGTGGCATAAGTTTATGTAATTCTGGCATCCCGTTCGCTTTAGGTCCCTGATGACGCACCACCACCACGCAATCCTTGTTGAGAAGGCCCGCATCAAAGGCAGGTAAAACATCATGCTGGCTCTCAAAGACCACTGCCGGGGCTTCAATCACCTGGTTCTCTTCCGGCACGGCAGAGGTTTTCATCACCGCGCGTCCCAGGTTGCCGCTCAGCACTTTCGTGCCGCCGTGGCGTGAGAACGGCTGTTCGAAGGTAGCAATGACCTGCGGATCAAGAGAGGCGCTCGCCCCATCACGCCAGTCCAGCTCACCGTTGTTCAGCCACGGCTCAAGGGTATAGCGATGCAGACCATAACCCGCCACCGTGTTCACGTCTTCGTGCAGCAGACCGCCCTTGAGCAGCTCACGCATCAACACCGGTACACCACCGGCGGCCTGGAAGTGGTTAATGTCTGCCGGACCGTTCGGATACAGGCGCGCCATCAGCGGCACCACGGAAGAGATGTCGGAGAAATCATCCCAGTTGATCAGGATGCCAGCCGCACGTGCCATTGCCACAAGGTGCATGGTGTGGTTGGTTGAGCCCCCCGTTGCCAGCAGGGCCACGATGCCGTTGACGATCACTTTCTCGTCGACCATTTTACCCAGCGGCATCCACTCGTTGCCGTTCCCGGTCAGACGCGTCACCTGACGGGCGGCGGCTTCGGTCAGAGCCTTGCGCAGCGGCGCATCGGGTTGAATGAAGGAGGAGCCCGGAAGCTGCATCCCCATAAATTCCACCACCATCTGGTTGGTGTTGGCCGTACCGTAGAAGGTACAGGTACCCGGCGCATGGTAAGAGGCGGCTTCCGCTTCCAGCAGCGCCTGGCGGTCTGCTTTACCTTCGGCATACAGCTGGCGGATACGCACTTTTTCTTTGTTTGGCAAACCGCTGGCCATCGGACCTGACGGCACAAAAATGGCCGGAAGATGACCAAACGACAGCGCCGCCATGGCGAGCCCCGGGACAATCTTGTCGCACACGCCGAGGTACAGCGCGCCATCGAACATATTGTGAGAAAGACCGACCGCTGCAGACATGGCAATGACTTCGCGGCTCAGCAGCGACAGCTCCATCCCGTCCTGCCCCTGGGTCACACCGTCACACATGGCCGGTACGCCCCCCGCCACCTGGCCCACCGCATTCACGCTGTGCAGCGCTTTACGGATGATGTCCGGGTACACTTCGTACGGCTGATGCGCAGAGAGCATGTCGTTATAGGAGGTAATGATGGCGATATTGTTACGCAGCATGCTCTTTAATGAGGCTTTGTCTTCAGGCTGACAGGCGGCGAAACCGTGCGCCAGGTTACCGCAGGCCAGCTGCGAGCGGTGTACGGTATTGGTCTTAGCCTGTTCAATGCGGGCGAGGTAGGCCGAACGGGTCTCTTTCGAGCGCTCGATAATGCGTTGTGTTACGCGTAACAATGTCGGATTCATAAAAGCTCCTCTAATTTATCTGTCCGGGCTCGGGAGTTTACAAAGTCGCTGGCAGTTGTTAACAACGCTGAAACGCTTGCTGTCCGGAGCTCAGGGGCAAAATCGCTTCCGGCAGTGTAATAAAAAAAGCCCCGCGGGTGAATCCACGCGGAGCTTAAAAGTATAAAAATTGTGCCACTAGCTGTGTTAGATCATGTTACCGGTAAAATAACACCTTCGGGCTAGAGGATTATCTTACTCAAACTCGTTCCAGGAGCGGCCATCACGGGTGATCATCGCCACGGAGGCGACAGGTCCCCAGGTGCCCGCCTGATACGGTTTTGGCGGATCCTGATCGGCAGCCCAGGCTTCGGTGATGGAGTCGACCCATTTCCACGCCTCTTCCACTTCGTCGCGACGCACAAACAGCGCCTGGATACCGCGCATGGTTTCCAGCAGCAGGCGCTCGTAAGCATCCGCCAGGTGCGTTTGATTGAAGGTCTCGGAGTAGCTCAGATCCAGTTTGGTGGTCTGAAGGTTATGTTTGTGATCCAGCCCCGGCACTTTGTTCAGGATCTGGATATCCACACCTTCATCCGGCTGCAGACGGATAGTCAGTTTGTTCTGCGGCAGCTCCTGCCACGACTCTTTAAACAGGTTCAGCTCAGGGTTTTTGAAGTAAACGACAACTTCAGAGCATTTGGCTGGCAGACGTTTACCGGTACGCAGGTAGAACGGCACACCCGCCCAACGCCAGTCATCGATATCCACGCGGATCGCCACGAATGTCTCGGTGTTGCTGGACTTGTTCGCGCCCTCTTCTTCCAGATAGCCAGGGACTTTTTTGCCCTGCGCAAAGCCAGATGTGTACTGACCACGCACCGTCTTCTCGCGCACGTTAGAACGGTCGATACGACGCAGTGACTTCAGCACTTTCACCTTCGCGTCGCGGATGCTGTCAGCGGTCAGGTCCGATGGCGGAGACATGGCAATCATGCAGAGTACCTGCAGCAGGTGGTTCTGGATCATGTCACGCATCTGACCGGCCTGGTCAAAGTAACCCCAGCGGCCTTCGATACCCACCTCTTCGGCCACGGTGATTTCCACGTGGTCGATGGTACGGTTGTCCCAGTTGTTCACAAACAGGGAGTTGGCAAAACGCAGCGCCAGCAGGTTCAGTACCGTCTCTTTGCCCAGATAGTGGTCGATGCGGTAGACCTGGCACTCTTCGAAGTATTCGCCCACCTGGTCGTTGATTTCGCGGGAGGTAGACAGTGAGGTACCCAGCGGTTTTTCCATTACCACACGCGCAGGTTTGGCGTTCAGATTCGCTTCGCCCAGACCTTTACAGATGGCACCGAAGGTGCTTGGTGGCATGGCGAAATAGTTAATGGTGACCCGGTTTTTCTGATCCAGCATCTCACCCAGACGGGTAAACGCGCTCACGTCGTTTACATCCAGATTGCAGAAATCGAGACGTCCGCTCAGGGTATCCCACAAACTTTCATCAATTTTCTCTTTCATGAAAGTTTCGAGCGCTTCACGCACGACTTTGGTGTATGCGTCCTTGTCCCAGTCGGCGCGCCCTACACCCAGGATACGGGTATCCGGATGAAGTTGGCCCGCTTTCTCCAGTTGATACAGGGAAGGCAGCAATTTTCGGCGTGCAAGATCGCCTTTCGCGCCGAAAATGACCAGGTCACATGCCTGGGCTGTTTGCGTTACCGCCATGTCATTCTCCTCAGTTGGATCACCTGGTGCTTCTGCCAGGTATCGTTGTAATTTTATTACAATGCACTGTACTGCTTTTACGTCATTCCCGAAACCATTAGCGCTTAACGTCGCGTGCGATACGGCGATTTTTCACCCTTAAGAGGATTACGCTGGCCTGATGACGCAACAAGCGTCGATTCTTTGCGCAACACGGTCACAGTAAAACCCGACACCGATCAAGTAATGAAAAAAAACAACAACATTATCTTGTCGACTGTTACCCTTTATGGAAGCCACGAGGGTAATATCGGCTAAATCGAATCTCAATTTCATCTATGGATGAAATCGTTTACACCCATGAGCGTCCTGTTAACATGAACATGCTGGAAAAAATCCAGTTTCAACTGGAACACCTTAGCAAATCCGAGCGAAAAGTGGCTGAAGTTATTCTCGCCTCGCCTGCTCAGGCGATTCATTCAAGCATCGCCGCTCTGGCACAGGATGCAGGCGTCAGCGAGCCGACGGTGAATCGGTTCTGCCGGAGCCTGGAAACGCGTGGCTTTCCTGATTTTAAACTGCATCTGGCACAAAGTCTGGCAAATGGTACGCCCTATGTTAATCGCAATGTGGATGAAGACGACAGCGTTGATGCATACACGGCGAAAATATTTGAATCGGCCATGGCCACGCTTGACCACGTGCGTCAGTCGCTGGATATGAGTTCTGTCAACCGGGCGGTCGATTTACTGACCCAGGCCAAGCGAATTGCATTCTTCGGACTCGGTTCGTCGGCGGCCGTGGCGCATGACGCCATGAATAAATTCTTCCGCTTTAACGTCCCGGTCATTTATTCCGATGACATCGTGTTGCAACGCATGAGCTGTATGAATTGTAGCGAGGATGACGTGGTGGTCCTGATTTCCCATACCGGGCGCACTAAAAGTCAGGTTGAGCTGGCGCAGCTGGCGCGTGAAAACGATGCCATGGTTATCGCCCTCACGACGGCAGGCACGCCGCTGGCAAGAGAAGCCACGCTCGCCATCACTCTGGACGTTCCGGAAGATACGGATATCTATATGCCAATGGTCTCCCGTCTGGCGCAGCTGACGGTGATTGACGTCCTGGCAACCGGTTTTACCTTACGCCGCGGCGCTAAATTCAGAGATAACTTGAAGCGTGTCAAGGAAGCGCTCAAGGAATCGCGTTTTGATAAAGAATTGCTTATAAAGAGCGATGTTCCCTGATAGTAGATAACTAAGACGTAACGAAAAATTACGATGTAACGATTTACGGCATTCGGTCCCCTCGCGGTTGCTTTGCAGCAGATGAAGGCCGATTCAATCTTCACGCAACACCAAAGTTGTTTCAGTCAACGGAGTATTACATGTCCAGAAGGCTTCGCAGAACCAAGATCGTCACCACCTTAGGCCCGGCCACCGATCGCGATAATAACCTCGAAAAGATTATCGCCGCGGGTGCCAACGTGGTGCGTATGAACTTCTCTCACGGTACGCCAGAAGACCATAAATTACGTGCCGACAAAGTGCGTGAGATCGCGGCTAAACTGGGCCGCCATGTTGCTATCCTCGGTGACCTGCAGGGTCCAAAAATTCGTGTCTCGACCTTCAAAGAAGGCAAAGTTTTCCTCAATATCGGCGATAAATTCCTGCTTGATGCCAACCTGGGTAAAGGTGAAGGCGATAAAGAGAAAGTGGGTATCGACTATAAAGGTCTGCCGGCTGACGTTGTGCCTGGCGATATCCTGCTGCTCGACGACGGTCGTGTTCAGCTGAAAGTGCTGGAAGTTCAGGGGATGAAGGTGTTCACCGAAGTCACCGTCGGCGGCCCACTCTCTAACAACAAAGGCATTAACAAGCTCGGCGGTGGCCTGTCTGCCGAAGCGCTGACCGATAAAGACAAAGCGGATATCGTTACCGCGGCGCTGATCGGCGTGGACTATCTGGCCGTCTCCTTCCCGCGCTGCGGCGAAGACCTGAACTATGCCCGTCGTCTGGCGCGTGATGCCGGCTGCGACGCGAAAATTGTGGCAAAAGTTGAACGTGCGGAAGCCGTTTGCGATCAGGATGCCATGGACGACGTGATTCTGGCGTCTGACGTGGTGATGGTTGCCCGTGGCGATCTGGGTGTGGAAATTGGCGACCCGGAACTGGTCGGCATCCAGAAAGCGCTGATCCGTCGCGCGCGTCAGCTGAACCGCGCGGTGATCACCGCAACCCAGATGATGGAATCCATGATCACCAACCCAATGCCGACCCGTGCAGAGGTGATGGACGTGGCTAACGCCGTGCTGGACGGTACCGATGCGGTCATGCTTTCCGCTGAAACCGCAGCCGGTCAGTACCCGGCAGAGACCGTTGCCGCGATGGCGCGCGTCTGTCTGGGCGCGGAGAAGATCCCAAGCATTAACGTCTCTAAACACCGTCTGGACGTGCAGTTCGACAACGTGGAAGAAGCGATTGCGATGTCCGCCATGTATGCGGCTAACCATCTGAAGGGCGTCACGGCGATCATCACCATGACCGAATCGGGCCGTACCGCGCTAATGACGTCCCGTATCAGCTCCGGTCTGCCGATCTTCGCGATGTCCCGCCACGAGCGCACGCTGAACCTGACGGCACTGTACCGCGGCGTCACCCCGGTTTACTTCGACAGCACCAATGACGGTGTGGCAGCGGCGCATGATGCTGTTAATCTGCTGCGCGACAAAGGCTACCTGGTATCCGGTGATATTGTCATCGTGACCCAGGGTGATGTCATGAGCACCATCGGCTCAACCAACACCACCCGCGTATTAACCGTCGAATAATAAACAGATGTTCCCCTCTCCCCCACGGGGAGAGGGTCAGCGTGAGGGGCTTTATTTCTTTGGGTAAAGTTCTTTGCGCTGATACGGCTCTTTCTCGCCAGGCTTACGCGTTTTGAGCAGCTTCAGGATCCACGTGTATTGCTCAAGATGCGGTCCCACCAACACCTCCACCTCTTCGTTCATGCGACGCGCGATGGTGTTATCGTCCGCGGTCAGTAAGTCGTCCATCGGCGGGCGAACCTCAATGCTCAGACGGTGCGTGTTGCCATCGTAGACCGGGAACAGCGGAATAACCCGGGCGCGGCAGACTTTCATCAGACGGCCAATCGCCGGAAGCGTCGCCTTGTAGGTGGCAAAGAAATCGACAAACTCGCTGTGCTCAGGGCCGTGATCCTGATCCGGCAGATAGTAACCCCAGTACTCCTGTCGCACGGACTGAATAAACGGCTTGATACCATCGTTACGGGCGTGCAGGCGTCCACCAAAACGACGACGCACGGTGTTCCAGACGAAATCAAAGACTTTATTACCCTGGTTATGGAACATGGCCGCCATCTTCTGGCCCTGAGATGCCATCAGCATGGCCGGAATATCCACTCCCCAGCCGTGCGGAACGAGAAAAATCACTTTTTCATCGTTGCGGCGCATCTCGTCAATGATCTCCAGCCCTTTCCAGTCAACACGCTTAAGGACCTTTTCTGGCCCTTTTAGCGCCAGCTCTGCCATCATCGCCATGGCCTGTGGCGCGGTGGTATACATGTCATCAATAATCGCTTCGCGCTCGGCATCGCTCTTTTCCGGGAAGCAGTAGTAGAGATTGATTTGCGCGCGACGGCGGGCACTTTTGCCCATTCGTCCTGCAAGACGGCCAATTTTCCCCAGAACGGGATCGCGCACAGAGGCAGGTAACATGGCAATGCCAGCAAACGCGTAAACGCCAAGCCAGGCGCCCCAGTTACGCGGGTGGCGAAAGGATTTTTCAAACTCAGGAATGAACTCAATATTGTTTTTTTTGGTTTCCATGCTGGTTCCAGGGTCTGGTGACGCAAAATATAATGACGATAGTGTAGCGAGGCAGCGCCCCACGCACAAAAGAAAAAGCCGGCGCTTACTGACGCCGGCTTTAGACAAAACGGAAGGGTTTAGTCGAAACGCAGTTGCGGCACAACCTCTTTCACCTGCGCCAGGTAATCTTTACGATCTTTACCCGTCAGCCCTTCGGTGCGCGGCAGTTTCGCCGTCAGCGGGTTTACCGCCTGCTGGTTGATCCACACTTCATAATGCAGGTGTGGCCCTGTAGAACGTCCGGTATTGCCTGAGAGGGCGATACGGTCGCCACGTTTCACTTTCTGGCCTGGTTTCACCAGCAGCTTACGCAGGTGCATATAACGGGTGGTATAAGTGCGACCATGACGGACCGCAACATAGTACCCGGCCGCCCCGCTGCGTTTTGCGACAACCACTTCACCATCTCCCACCGCCAGCACCGGTGTGCCCTGTGGCATGGCGAAGTCCACGCCACGGTGCGGCGCCACGCGCCCGGTGACCGGGTTCAGACGACGCGGGTTAAAGTTGGATGAGATGCGGAACTGTTTCGCCGTTGGGAAGCGCAGGAAGCCTTTCGCAAGCCCGGTACCGCTGCGGTCATAGAATTTGCCGTCTTCAGCGCGAATGGCGTAGTAATCTTTGCCATCAGAGCGCAAACGTACCCCCACCAGTTGGCTCTGCTCACGCTTGCCGTCCAGCATTTCGCGGGACATCAGTACGGAGAACTCATCACCTTTTTTCAGCTTACGGAAATCCATCTGCCACTGCATGGCTTTGATAACCGAGCTGATTTCAGCGCTGGTCAGGCCCGCATCGCGCGCGCTGGAGACAAAGCTTGCGCCTACGGTCCCTTTCATCACGCTGTTAACCCAGTCGCCCTTCTGCAACTCGCTGGTCATCTTGAAACCGTTTGCAGTGCGGTCATATGTGCGCGTTTCGCGACGGGACATTTCCCAGGTCAGGCGCTGCAGATCGCCCTCTGGCGTTAACGTCCACGAGAGCTGCTGGCCAATTTTCAGGTTACGCAGGTCTTTATCTGCGGCAGCCAGCTGGCTGATATTCCCCATGTCAATGCCGTACTGGTTCAGCACGCTGCTCAGCGTATCGCCAGTGGAGACCACATATTCATGGATCCCGGCTTCATTCTCGGTTTTATCGTCCAGCTCATCCTGCGGAATGGCTTCATCTTCCTGAGCCGCCTGGTCGATAGGCTCACTGGCCTCCGGCAGCAGAGAACGGATTTCGTTCTTCTCAAGCTCGATGGTTTTGATGATAGGGGCAGAACTCGGGTGGTAAACATAGGGCCGCCAGACGGCGACCGCTAAGGTGAGAACTGTAAGCGACCCCAGCATAACGCGATGGGGTCGGGGCAGATTGTTAAATGCCAGGGCGACAGAGCGGGCTATCTGTTGCACGTATTCACTTCCTCGTTAATCTCCTTTCAGGCAGCTCGCATACTGGTTCGCCAGTTGAGTGAGGAACTGCGAATAGCTCGCTTTACTCAACTGGATGTTCGTTCCTAGCGGGTCAAGGGTTCCCATGCGCACGGATGTTCCCCTGGCCACGGCTTCTACGACCGCTGGCCTGAACTGTGGCTCAGCAAAAACGCAGGACGCTTTTTGCTCAACCAACTGTGTTCTGATCTCATGTAAACGCTGCGCACCAGGCTGAATTTCAGGGTTGACGGTAAAATGCCCACGCGGGGTCAGGCCGTAGTGTTTTTCGTAATAGCCATAGGCGTCATGAAAAACGAAATACCCTTTTCCTTTCAGCGGTGCCAGCTCGTTACCCACCTGCTTATCGGTTGCGGCTAATTGTGCCTCAAAATCTTTCAGGTTGGCGTCTAGTTTGGCTCGACTTTGCGGCATAAGTTCCACTAATTTGTCATGGATTGCAACCGCCGAAAGCCGCGCTATCTCTGGGGAGAGCCAAAGATGCATATTGTACTCACCGTGATGGTGATCCCCGTCACCTTTTTCATCATGAGCATGATGACCTTCGTGTTCGTCACCGTCGTCGTCACTCCCCTTCATGAGCAGCGGTTTCACGCCAGAGAGTTCGGCAATGGTGACCTTTTTCGTGTCCGCGATCTGGTTCGCAGACTTCTGCATGAAGGCTTCCATCTCCGGCCCAATCCAGACAACTAAGTCCGCGTTTTGTAAGCGTTTTACATCTGATGGGCGCAGGGAATAATCATGCTCAGAGGCACCATCGGGCAGCAGAACCTGGGTTTCCGTCACTCCATCTGCAATGGCCGATGCAATGAATCCCAGCGGTTTGAGCGAAGCGACAACGGCAGCGTTAACATCTTGTGCTGTTGTGCCCCAAAGGGCAGCGGATAATGCTGCGAAAAGAAGCGTATTTTTATGTAACATAATGCGACTAATCATCGTAATGAATGCGTGGAATGTGATATTATAACATTCGTTGACTTCTGCAAGCTTAAATTGACATGACAACTTTGGTTTCTCTTGAAAATGTTTCGGTCTCGTTCGGTCAGCGCCGCGTCCTTTCTGACGTCTCGCTGGATCTGAAGCCCGGTAAAATTCTGACGCTGCTCGGTCCGAACGGTGCAGGTAAATCCACCCTTGTGCGCGTGGTGCTGGGTCTGGTAGCCCCTGATGAAGGTGTCATCAAGCGTGAAGAAAAATTGCGTATCGGCTACGTGCCGCAAAAATTACATCTCGATGCCACACTGCCGCTGACCGTCAGCCGCTTCCTGCGCCTGCGCCCTGGTACGCGCAAAGCCGATATTCTTCCGGCGCTGAAACGTGTCCAGGCGGGCCACCTGGTGGACGCGCCACTGCAAAAACTGTCCGGCGGGGAAACCCAGCGCGTGTTACTTGCCCGGGCGCTGCTCAGCAGCCCCCAGCTGCTGGTACTGGATGAGCCAACGCAGGGTGTGGACGTCAATGGTCAGGTCGCGCTTTACGATTTAATTGACCAGCTGCGCCACGAACTGAACTGCGCGGTGCTGATGGTCTCCCACGACCTGCATCTGGTGATGGCGAAAACCGACGAAGTGCTCTGTCTGAACCATCATATCTGCTGTTCCGGCACGCCTGAAGTGGTGTCAATGCACCCCGAATTTATCTCTATGTTTGGCCCTCGCGGGGCTGAACAACTGGGTATTTATCGCCATCATCATAACCATCGCCATGATTTACAGGGACGAATTGTCCTGCGCCGGGGAAATGGACACTCATGATTGAACTGTTACTGCCCGGCTGGCTGGCCGGGATTATGCTCGCCTGCGCCGCAGGTCCGCTTGGCTCGTTTGTGGTCTGGCGCAGAATGTCCTATTTCGGCGATACCCTGGCCCATGCTTCACTGCTGGGCGTGGCTTTTGGTTTGCTGCTGGACGTCAACCCGTTCTGTGCGGTGATTGTCGTTACGCTGCTCCTCGCCGCCGGTCTGGTCTGGCTGGAAAAACGCCCTCACCTCGCCATTGATACCCTGCTCGGCATTATGGCGCACAGCGCCCTGTCGCTGGGTCTGGTGGTAGTGAGCCTGATGTCCAATATCCGCGTTGACCTGATGGCCTACCTGTTTGGCGACCTGCTGGCCGTGACGCCGGACGATCTGATCGCTATCGCCATCGGCGTGCTCGTGGTGCTGGGAATTCTGCTCTGGCAGTGGCGTAATTTGCTCGCAATGACCGTCAGCCCGGATCTGGCGTTTGTTGACGGGGTGAAATTGCAGCGCGTGAAGTTGCTGCTGATGCTGGTGACGGCGCTAACCATCGGCGTGGCGATGAAGTTCGTCGGCGCGCTGATTATTACATCGCTGCTGATTATTCCTGCGGCCACCGCGCGTCGTTTTGCCCGTACGCCGGAGCAGATGGCAGGCGTGGCGGTGATTATCGGGATGATTGCGGTAACGGGCGGGTTAACCTTCTCGGCGTTCTATGACACGCCTGCGGGGCCGTCAGTGGTGCTGTGTGCGGCGGTGCTGTTTATTTTCAGTATGATGAAGAAGACCGCTAGTTGATATCGAGGGCGCTGATGCCCTCATCCTAACCCTCTCCCGGTGGGCTGAGGGATCCCCAGTAATTTTTTACCGGAAGCGATGAATGTTGCTTCAGGAAAATGAATGACTTACAGCGACGCCCTGGTCCGGCTGTAAATCGCTGAGGCGTTTCCTGCAGGCCGGGGTGAGGCGCATGGATGCGCCGAGAGGGCGGATTTACAGGGATGTTACCTCCGCCCGTCCCCGATAAGCCGGAAGGAATAAGCCGAGGGCACCGCGAAGCGGCGATTTACCGCCGGGAGCCCGGGTTGCCAGGGTGGTGGCGACTGAGCCACCCTGGCACGTTCACGGATCATGTTGTTGCAGAGTAGCAAGGAACATGAAGTGAACGGAATGACCTCCACAGCCGTATGTTCCCCCTCACCCCAGCCCTCTCCCAAAGGGAGAGGGGGGCCGTCTGTGCAGGCATTATTTATGGGGATCCCTCAGCCCTTTGGGAGAGGGAATTAAGCATTACGGCATTGCCGGTGGCGTGATACCAAAATGATTCCACGCCCGCACCGTGGCCATACGCCCACGCGGGGTACGTTGCAGGAAGCCCTGCTGGATCAGATACGGTTCGAGTACATCTTCAATTGTCTCGCGCTCTTCCCCGATTGCCGCCGCCAGGTTATCCAGCCCGACCGGCCCGCCAAAGAATTTGTCCAGTACCGCCAGCAGCAGCTTGCGGTCCATGTAGTCAAAACCCTCAGCATCGACATTCAGCATATCCAGCGCCTGAGCAGCAATTTCGGCAGAAATAGAACCATCGTGCTTCACTTCTGCAAAGTCACGGACGCGGCGCAGCAGGCGGTTAGCGATACGCGGTGTTCCGCGCGAACGCTTCGCCACTTCAAATGCCCCCTCTTCGCTCATATCCAGCCCCATATAACGGGCACTGCGGCCCACGATATGCTGGAGGTCGGCGACCTGATAAAACTCGAGGCGCTGCACAATACCAAAGCGGTCGCGCAGTGGAGAGGTTAACGACCCGGCGCGGGTGGTGGCGCCAATCAGGGTAAACGGCGGCAGATCGATTTTGATCGAACGCGCGGCAGGGCCTTCGCCGATCATGATATCCAGCTGGTAGTCTTCCATTGCCGGATAGAGAACCTCTTCCACCACCGGTGACAGGCGGTGGATCTCATCGATAAACAGCACGTCGTGCGGTTCAAGATTGGTCAGCATCGCCGCCAGATCGCCTGCTTTTTCCAGCACCGGGCCAGACGTGGTTCGCAGGTTCACGCCCATTTCATTAGCAACGATATTCGCCAGGGTGGTTTTCCCCAAACCCGGAGGACCGAAAATCAGCAGATGATCGAGCGCATCGCCGCGCAGCTTTGCCGCCTGGATGAAGATCTCCATCTGGGAACGCACCTGCGGCTGGCCAATATACTCATCAAGCAACTTCGGACGGATCGCACGATCCACCACGTCGTCTGCCTGAATAGTGCCTGCCGATACCAGGCGATCTGCTTCAATCATCCTTTACCTCACAATGCAGCGCGCAGCGCTTCACGAATCAGAGTTTCACTGCTGGCATCCGGTTTGGCAATTTTGCTCACCATTCGGCTGGCCTCCTGAGGTTTATAGCCCAGCGCCACCAGCGCGGCAACCGCTTCCTGCTCGGCATCATCATCCGACACAGGCGCACCCGGCGAAGTCAGCACCAGATCGGCTGCAGGGGTAAAGAGATCGCCATGCAGACCTTTAAAGCGGTCTTTCATCTCAACAATCAGACGCTCTGCCGTTTTCTTACCAATGCCCGGAAGCTTAATCAGCGCGGCAGGATCTTCGCGCTCAACGGCATTCACGAACTGCTGGGCGGACATACCGGAGAGAATGGCCAGCGCCAGCTTCGGCCCGACGCCGTTGGTTTTAATCAGCTCGCGGAACAGGGTGCGTTCCTGTTTGTTGTTGAAGCCATAGAGCAGTTGAGCATCTTCACGCACCACAAACTGGGTAAAGACAATCGCCTCTTTGCCCGCGTCCGGCAGCTCGTAGAAGCAGGTCATTGGCATATGGACTTCATAGCCCACGCCGCCCACTTCCAGCAGCACTAACGGGGGTTGTTTTTCAATGATGATGCCTCTGAGTCTGCCTATCACGTGACGCTCCTGCGTTCTGGAAAATTATTGATTTGCGACATAATAAAAAAAGGCTGGATAAACATCCAGCCTGATTTCTCATTATCGTAACCTGCCTCGCGCCAGATTGAGCCGCGACTCGCTCATTTGCATCGCGTTCTGGCTGACATGACAGTGGGTGATCGCAATTGCCAGCGCATCGGCGGCATCGGCCTGCGGGTTCGCGGGGAGCTTCAACAGGGTACGCACCATGTGCTGCACCTGGCTTTTCTCCGCGCTACCAATCCCGACCACCGTCTGCTTGACCTGTCTTGCCGCGTATTCAAATACCGGAAGATCCTGGTTCACGGCAGCAACAATTGCCACGCCCCGCGCCTGACCGAGCTTTAACGCCGAATCGGCGTTTTTCGCCATGAAGACCTGCTCGATGGCGAAATAGTCAGGCTGAAACTGGGTGATAATCTCCGTCACGCCCGCATAAATGAGCTTCAGTCGCGACGGCAGATCTTCAACTTTGGTGCGAATACAGCCACTGCCAAGGTAGGTTAACTGGCGTCCAACCTGACGGATAACGCCGTAACCGGTGACGCGTGAGCCGGGGTCAATCCCAAGGATAATCGACATCACGCGTCTCCCGTAAACGGTTTAAACGCTCTCATCAGAGAGTCGCTGCAACCTCATCAGAGATCTCACCGTTGTGATACACTTCCTGCACGTCGTCGCAGTCTTCAAGCATGTCGATCAGACGCAGCAGTTTTGGTGCCGTTTCAGCATCCATATCCGCTTTGGTGGACGGGATCATGGAGACTTCAGCGTTGTCGGCTTTCAGGCCCGCCGCTTCCAGCGCATCACGTACTGCGCCCATCTCTTCCCACGCGGTGTAGACATCGATAGCGCCATCGTCGAAGGTCACTACGTCTTCCGCACCCGCTTCCAGCGCCGCTTCCATGATGACATCTTCGTCGCCTTTCTCGAAGGAGATGACGCCTTTTTTGCTGAACAGGTACGCTACAGAACCGTCAGTCCCCAGGTTACCCCCGGTTTTGGTGAACGCATGGCGCACTTCTGCAACGGTACGGTTACGGTTGTCGGACAGACATTCAACCATTACCGCGGTGCCGCCAGGACCGTAACCTTCATAAATGATGGTTTCCATGTTCGTGTCTTCATCACCGCCCACGCCACGAGCGATAGCACGGTTCAGGGTGTCACGCGTCATGTTGTTGGACAGCGCTTTATCTACTGCCGCACGCAGACGTGGGTTAGACGCCGGATCGCCGCCGCCCAGACGCGCCGCTGTCACCAGCTCGCGAATGATTTTGGTAAAAATCTTACCGCGCTTGGCATCCTGTGCCGCTTTGCGGTGTTTGGTGTTGGCCCACTTACTATGACCTGCCATAAAAAGTTCTCCAAAAATCGCGCCTTTTCAGGCTGCGTTAATTACAAATTCTTCAATCGCCTGCCGGTTGCTCCACGATTTGGTCAGTGCGGCGGCATCCGCCGCATCCACCCAGCGGTAGGTCAGATGTTCAGTGAACACGATCTCCCGTTCGTGAGGAAGCGCGAGACAGAACCACGATTCCGTGTTGCGCTCGATACCCGGTGCATAGCGATGACGTAAATGGCTAAAAATTTCAAACTCCACCGTGCGCTGACAGTCCTTCAGGGTCAGTTGCTCACAAGCAACGTCAATGGTGACCTCTTCCTTTACTTCACGCGCGGCGGCCTGCGGCGCGGTTTCCCCCTCTTCCAGACTGCCGGTAACCGACTGCCAGAATTCAGGGTCGTCGCGCCGCTGCAACATCAGCACCCGCTTCGTATCTTCTGCATAAATCACTACCAGAACAGAAACGGGACGCTTATATGCCATATCAGTTTTTCTCTTCCTTTTTCACCACGTCGATACCCAGCTCAGCCAGCGCGGCCGGGTTAGCGAAGCTTGGCGCTTCGGTCATCAGACACGCCGCTGCGGTGGTTTTCGGGAAGGCGATAACGTCACGGATGTTGTCGGTGCCGGTCAGCAGCATAGTCAGACGGTCGAGACCGAATGCCAGGCCTGCGTGAGGCGGCGTACCGTACTTCAGCGCATCCAGCAGGAAGCCGA
Organism: Enterobacter cloacae complex sp. 2022EL-00981; assembly: GCF_028737495.1. NCBI lineage: Bacteria > Pseudomonadati > Pseudomonadota > Gammaproteobacteria > Enterobacterales > Enterobacteriaceae > Enterobacter > Enterobacter cloacae complex sp. 2022EL-00981. Next base: position 86,843 of record NZ_JAQZRK010000001.1, on the reverse strand, counting down.
ACTTCTCGCGCTGTTCCTGTTCGTTGATGCCCAGAATGCCGAACACCGTCTGCTGCATCTCACCGCTGTGAATACGCACGGAGCCGCCGCCCACTTCATAGCCGTTGATAACCATATCGTAGGCGTTCGCGACCGCCTCTTCCGGTGCCGCTTTCAGCTCTGCCGCCGTCATGTCTTTTGGCGAGGTGAACGGGTGGTGCATGGCAGTCAGGCCGCCTTCACCGTCGTCTTCAAACATCGGGAAGTCGATAACCCACAACGGCGCCCATTTGCTCTCGTCGGTGAGGTTCAAATCTTTGCCCAGTTTCAGACGCAGCGCGCCCATTGCATCGGCAACAATTTTCTTGTTGTCAGCGCCGAAGAAGATCATGTCGCCATCCTGTGCGCCGGTGCGCTCAAGGATCGCTTCTACAATCTCCGCGTTCAGGAACTTCGCCACCGGGCTGGTGATACCTTCCAGACCTTTCGCACGCTCAGTTACTTTAATATAGGCCAGACCTTTCGCGCCGTAGATCTTGATGAAGTTGCCGTAGTCGTCAATCTGCTTACGGCTAAGCGCTGCACCGCCCGGTACACGCAGGGCTGCTACGCGGCCTTTCGGATCGTTAGCCGGGCCGGCAAACACCGCAAACTCAACGGATTTCACCAGGTCAGCAACGTCCACCAGCTCCATAGGGTTACGCAGGTCTGGTTTGTCGGAGCCGTAACGACGCTCGGCTTCGGCGAAGGTCATAATGGGGAAGTCGCCCAGCTCCACGCCCTTCACGTCATTCCACAGGCTGCGCACCAGCGCTTCCATCACTTCACGCACCTGCTCAGCGGTCATGAAGGAGGTTTCCACATCGATCTGGGTAAATTCTGGCTGACGGTCAGCGCGCAGGTCTTCGTCACGGAAGCATTTTACGATCTGATAGTAGCGATCGAAGCCGGACATCATCAGCAGCTGTTTAAACAGCTGTGGAGACTGCGGCAGCGCGTAGAATTTGCCTTTATGAACGCGGGATGGCACCAGGTAATCGCGCGCGCCTTCCGGCGTGGCTTTGGTCAGCATCGGGGTTTCGATATCGAGGAAACCGTGGTCATCCATAAAGCGACGCACCAGGCTGGTGATTTTCGCACGGGTTTTCAGGCGCTGTGCCATCTCCGGGCGACGCAGATCCAGGTAGCGGTATTTCAGACGCGCTTCTTCAGTGTTGACGTGGTTGGAGTCCAGCGGCAGCGCTTCAGCACGGTTGATGATCGTCAGATCGGAGGCCAGCACTTCAATGGCACCGGTCGCCATATCTGCGTTGACGTTTTTCTCGTCACGCGCACGTACGGTGCCGGTGACCTGAATGCAGAACTCATTACGCAGTTCAGAAGCCAGCTTCAACGCGTCCGCGCGATCCGGATCGAAGAACACCTGAACGATACCTTCGCGGTCGCGCATATCGATGAAGATAAGGCTACCAAGATCACGACGACGGTTGACCCAACCACACAGGGTCACCTGCTGTCCGACGTGGGACTGACGCAGCTGCCCGCAATATTCTGTACGCATGAGATATCCCTTAATTAGCCGCAGGCTAAATGTCGCCTGGTATGCAGGCTACTATGTCGCAGCTTTCTGTATGTCACAACTGGATGAAAAAAGGCGGCTATTATACTGGAAATTCCGCCGGACGATAAGAGCGAAGCACGGCCAGACGCACGTTTGCTGCGCTCTTATTGCGCATTCTCACAAAAATTAACAAAATTATCCGACCGATAACAGGCCATAACGTCGTAAGGTGTAACGGAAGCGATTCATTTAACTGGAGTTACCATGCTGACACTTGATGCCCGCAAAACCGCCCTGGTGGTGATTGATCTACAGGAAGGGATCCTTCCCTTTGCCGGTGGCCCGCACACCGCTGATGATGTCGTCAGCCGTGCCGCCCGTCTGGCGGAAAAATGCCGCGCCAGCGGTGCACCGGTTGTCATGGTGCGCGTTGGCTGGTCGGCCGATTTTGCCGAAGCGTTAAAACAGCCGGTTGACGCTCAGGCGCCCGCGCACGCCCTGCCGGACAACTGGTGGACGTATCCGGTCTCGCTCGGTAAACGCGACAGCGATATCGAAGTGACCAAACGCCAGTGGGGCGCCTTCTATGGCACCGACCTGGAGCTGCAGCTGCGCCGCCGCGGTATCGACACCATTATCCTGTGCGGGATCTCCACCAACATTGGCGTGGAATCCACCGCCCGTAACGCCTGGGAGTTGGGCTTTAACCTGGTGATTGCCGAAGACGCATGTAGCGCGGCTTCTGCGGAACAACACCAGGGCAGCATGACCCATATTTTCCCGCGCATCGGTCGCGTGCGCAGCACGGATGAGATTTTAAGCGCGTTATGATGTACGTGGGCCTGCCCCAGTGGTCGCACCCGAAATGGGTGCGCCTTGGCATAACCAGCCTTGAAGAGTACGCCCGGCACTTTAACTGCGTGGAGGGCAACACCACGCTGTATGCCCTTCCCCGGGCAGAGATTGTCGAGCGCTGGCGGGATCAAACCACGGATGATTTCCGCTTCTGCTTTAAATTTCCGGCAACCATCTCCCATAACGCCGCCCTGCGTAACTGCGGTGATTTAACCGAAGAGTTTTTTGGCCGAATGTCGCCACTGGCAAACCGTATCGGCCAGTACTGGCTGCAGCTTCCCGCCACCTTTGGTCCGCGCGATCTGCCCGCGCTCTGGCAATTTCTTGATGGCCTGTCCCGGGACTTTACCTACGGCGTTGAAGTGAGACATCCTGAATTTTTTGCCAAAGGCGAGGTGGAAAAAGCACTCAACCGGGGATTGCATGAGCGCTCAGTCAACCGCGTCATCCTTGACAGTCGTCCTGTTCACAGCGCCATTGCGCATAACGAAGCCATTATTGATGCCCAGCGCAAGAAGCCCAAAGTCCCGGTCCACGCTATCGTAACCGCGCACAATCCGATGGTCCGGTTTATCGGCAGCGACAATATGCAGCAAAATCAGGAGATGTTCGCCGTCTGGCTGCACACGTTAGCGAAATGGGAACTGACCACCACGCCGTATCTTTTTTTACATACGCCGGATATCGCCCAGGCCCCCGAACTGGTCGATACGCTCTGGCAGGCCCTGCAAACCGCGGTTCCGTCGCTCGGCAGCGCGCCCTCCATCCCACAACAATCTTCTCTTTTCTGAGATCACGCCATATCATAGAGACGCCATCTGCCAAAACACAGGGAGTTTGTATGGTCAGCGCGTTGTATGCGGTGCTAGGTGCATTACTGCTGATTAAATTTTCATTTGATGTTGTGCGACTCAGAATGCAGTACCGCGTCTCATACGGCGACGGGGGGTTTTCCGAACTGCAAAGCGCTATCCGTATCCACGGCAACGCGGTTGAGTACATTCCGGTGGCACTCATTTTGCTGCTGTTTATGGAGATGAATGGCGCCGAAACCTGGATGGTACACATTTGTGGCCTGCTGCTGATTGCGGGTCGGTTAATGCATTATTACGGCTTTCACCACCGCTTATTCCGCTGGCGTCGTTCCGGCATGAGCGCGACATGGTGTTCGCTTTTGCTGATGGTGCTGGCTAACCTTTGGTATATGCCGTGGGAGTTGGTTTTCTCCTTCCGTTAGCGCACAATACGCCACTTTATTTTTCCCGGATTTTTACGTTATGTCAGATCGCGACACGCTTTTTTCCGCGCCTATCGCCAGCCTGGGCGACTGGACCTTCGATGAACGGGTAGCCGAAGTCTTCCCGGATATGATCCAGCGCTCTGTTCCCGGTTATTCCAATATTATCTCCATGATCGGCATGCTGGCTGAGCGCTTCGTTCAACCCGGCACGCAGGTGTATGACCTGGGCTGCTCGCTCGGCGCGGCAACGTTGTCGGTACGTCGTAACGTTCATCACGAAGGCTGTAAGATCATTGCCGTCGATAACTCCCCGGCGATGGTTGAACGCTGCCGCCGTCATATTGATGCCTGGAAAGCGGCAACTCCGGTCGAGGTCGTTGAAGGCGACATTCGTGATATCGAAATCCACAACGCCTCGATGGTCGTGCTGAATTTTACCCTGCAGTTCCTGGTGCCCGATGACCGCCAGCGGCTGCTGGACAAAATTTATCAGGGCCTTAACCCCGGTGGCGCGCTGGTGCTGTCTGAGAAATTCAGCTTTGAAGACGCGACCGTCGGCGAACTGCTGTTCAACATGCACCACGATTTCAAACGTGCAAACGGCTACAGCGAGCTGGAGATTAGCCAGAAACGCAGCATGCTTGAAAACGTGATGCTGACGGACTCCGTGGAAACCCATAAAGCGCGTCTGCGCCAGGCAGGCTTTGAGCACAGCGAACTGTGGTTCCAGTGCTTTAACTTTGGCTCCCTGGTGGCGCTGAAAGCTGAGGACGCGGCATGATTGAGTTCGGTAACTTCTATCAGCTGATTGCAAAAAACCATCTCTCCCACTGGCTGGAGACCCTGCCTGCGCAGATTGCCACCTGGCAGCGCGATCAGCAGCATGGGCTGTTGAAGCAGTGGTCAAATGCGGTGGAGTTTCTGCCGGAGCTGACGCCTCACCGTCTGGATCTGCTGCACAGCGTCACGGCCGAAAGCGCAGAGCCGCTGCCCGCCGGGCAGATTAATCGCATCGAAACGCTGATGCGTAACCTGAAGCCGTGGCGCAAAGGACCGTTTTCGCTCTACGGGGTGAATATCAATACTGAATGGCGCTCCGACTGGAAATGGGATCGCGTGCTGCCGCACCTCTCCGACCTGACCGGGCGTACCATTCTGGACGTCGGCTGCGGTAGCGGTTACCACATGTGGCGCATGATTGGCGCGGGCGCGCATTTAGCCGTTGGCATCGACCCGATGCAGTTGTTCCTGTGCCAGTTCGAAGCCGTGCGTAAGCTGCTGGGTAACGACCAGCGCGCGCATTTGCTGCCGCTGGGCATTGAGCAACTGCCCGCGCTGAAAGCGTTTGATACCGTCTTCTCCATGGGCGTGCTTTACCACCGCCGTTCCCCGCTGGAGCATTTATGGCAGCTGAAAGATCAGCTGGTCAGCGGCGGCGAACTGGTGCTGGAAACGCTGGTGGTCGAAGGCGATGAAAATACCGTTCTGGTTCCCGGCGATCGTTACGCGCAAATGCGCAACGTCTACTTCATTCCTTCCGCGCTGGCGCTGAAAAACTGGCTGGAGAAGTGCGGGTTTGTGGATGTGCGCATCGCCGACGTCTGCGTGACCTCCATCGAGGAGCAACGCCGCACGGAGTGGATGGTGACCGAATCGCTGGAGCAGTTCCTTGATCCAACCGACCACAGCAAAACCGTTGAAGGCTATCCGGCGCCAATGCGTGCGGTGTTGATTGCCACGAAGCCGTAGCCTTTTAGCCGGGTGGCGGCTGCGCCTTACCCGGCCTGGTCATCGCAGGTTTTCTCCAAAATATTTCAAGTTGCAGCAAGGCGGCAACGCAGCGAATCCCCAGGAGCTTACATCAGTAAGTGACTGGGGGGAGCGAGGCAGCCAACGCAGCTGCGGCTTGAAATATGAAGGAGAAAAAAAGGCCCCTGTGTAATTGGCAGGGGCCTGGTACGAGCAAGCATCATATTGGGCGACATGATGCGCGGTAAAAATCGGTACGTTGCTACACGTGATGACGTTCAATCAGCGATTTCATTTCCGCAACCGACTCTCCATCTACACCGTAGCGTGAGTACTCATCCGCTTCAGCATCCGTCGACATAGACAACCCTGTGTTGCGATAACGCATGGGCGACGGTATCCATTTCCCGGCAGAGCTGTGCAGCTCTTCCACCCCGGCGTTTAAAAACAGTTCCAGATTGCTGGCACGGACTCCCGCACCCGCCATTATTATTGGAACACCGGAATGTGCTTTTAGTTCCGTAATTAATTGCAGTCCTTTTTCAGCCGACGACTGCTGGCCCGATGTCAGCACACGCGCCACGCCAAGTTCCGCAAGGGTATCAAAGGCTTGCAATGGGTTTTTACACATATCGAACGCGCGATGAAATGTTACCGCCATCCCCTTCGCGGCCGCCATTATCTGGCGCATACGCGGTACATCGACGTTGCCTTCTTCATCGAGCAGCCCCGTCACCAGCCCCGGGAAACCCAGATCGCGAACAAGGGCGATATCGTCAAGCATGGCACTGAACTCGCCTGCCGTGTAACAAAAATCACCGCCCCGAGGACGAATGATAGGGTGTACCGGAACGGTGACAGCCTGACGGGCAGACGTCAACACACCGTACGAGGGCGTTAACCCCCCTTCTTTCGGTGCCGCGCACAGTTCAATGCGGTCAGCCCCCCGCTGTTGCGCCGTCACGGCACACTCCACGCTGTAACAGCAAATCTCCAGCAGCGCCATCCACTCCTCCTTAAATTTCGCGTAATGCACCATCATGACACGCCGCTCCCGGCCGGTCTTCGCGTGTCGTCACAACGCTTACTCTTCGCTGGCAACAATCTGTTCTATCGTCCAGGGGTGGAACTTCACCGTCACCTGTCCGTCAGTCACGGCCAGCGTCGGGTTCGGTAAACGCTCGCGCTCGCCTTTTGGTGAACTCGTTTTCACAAAGATACCCGGCTTGCTCAACCCCTCATCAGACAGCAGCGCCAACGCGCGCGCATTCAGCGTTTCGGGCTCGCCTGGCAGCACGATTTCGATGTGCTCCCAGCCTTCATGCGGGTAACGTTTTTCTCCCGGCCACGGCAGTTCAACAACGCTAAATTGCCAGTGCGCTACGCAGACCGGCTCATGCAGTTTAAACAGGCAGATAGGTCGGCCGTTGATGATGTTCTCAGAGAGCAGTTCCCCGCACTGTTCAAACCCGCGACGCCAGCGCTCGGCGGTGGCGTTCTGATGACAGCGCAAGGAGATGTGATCGGCCTCAAGCGGCGCAATGTCCAGACCAAGACGGGTGGCAAGTTCTGTGAACGCCTGGGTGAAGCGCGGTAAATCTGCGGAAATATCATGCAGTTCGTCAATGGATTGCCAGTTCGCCATAAGTCAGTCTCTTATCGTGTCGCAAAGCCGCTAATTTACTCTGTTGCCCCCTTTTGACCAACCGCGGAATGACGCTTTTTATGACTGCATGATTATGCATGCTTTCTTAGCCTGGATTCTGCGCAATCTTCGCTCCCCGCAATGCTGACGGCAGAAGGCATTTGCAGTATACTCCCGCCCTCATTCTTTAACTGGCGCGGGTGGCAGTCAGCCCGCATCAAAAACGTAAGGTATCCAGGTGAATATTCAGGCTCTTCTCTCCGAAAAAGTCAGTCAGGCACTGATTGCCGCAGGTGCGCCTGCGGATTGCGAACCGCAGGTTCGTCAGTCAGCGAAAGTACAGTTTGGCGACTATCAGGCTAATGGCGTGATGGCAGTGGCTAAAAAACTGGGCATGCCGCCGCGACAACTGGCTGAGCAGGTGCTGACTCATCTGGATCTCACCGGCATTGCCAGCAAAACCGAAATCGCTGGCCCGGGCTTTATCAACATTTTCCTTGAGCCGGCCTTCCTGGCAAGCCACGTTGACGCAGCGCTGAAATCTGACCGTCTGGGCGTAACCCAGCCAGAGCCACAGACCGTGGTGATTGACTACTCCGCGCCAAACGTCGCGAAAGAGATGCACGTTGGCCACCTGCGCTCCACCATCATCGGTGACGCGGCAGTACGCACCCTTGAGTTCCTCGGTCACAAGGTGATCCGCGCGAACCACGTTGGCGACTGGGGTACCCAGTTCGGTATGCTGATTGCTTACCTGGAAAAACAGCAGCAGGAAAACGCGGGTGAAATGGCGCTGGCGGACCTGGAAGGGTTCTACCGTGAAGCCAAAAAACACTACGACGAAGATGAAGCCTTCGCCGAGCGCGCGCGTAGCTATGTGGTGAAACTGCAGGGCGGCGACCCGTACTTCCTGGAGATGTGGCGCAAGCTGGTGGACATCACCATGTCCCAGAACCAGCTCACCTATAACCGTCTGAACGTCACCCTGACCCGCGACGACGTGATGGGTGAAAGCCTCTATAACCCAATGCTGCCGGGCATTGTGGCCGACCTGAAGGCCAAACATCTGGCGGTTGAGAGCGAAGGCGCAACGGTCGTATTCCTTGATGAGTACAAAAACAAGGAAGGCGAACCGATGGGCGTGATCATCCAGAAAAAGGATGGCGGCTACCTCTACACCACCACCGATATCGCCTGTGCGAAGTACCGTTACGAAACGCTGCATGCTGACCGCGTGCTGTACTACATCGACTCCCGTCAGCACCAGCACCTGATGCAGGCGTGGACTATCGTGCGTAAAGCCGGTTATGTTCCCGATTGCGTACCGCTGGAACACCACATGTTCGGCATGATGCTGGGTAAAGACGGCAAGCCGTTCAAAACCCGTGCGGGCGGTACCGTGAAGCTGTCCGACCTGCTGGATGAAGCGCTGGAACGCGCCCGTCGCCTGGTGGCAGAGAAGAACCCGGAGATGCCGGCCGATGAGCTGGAAAAACTGGCGAACGCCGTGGGTATCGGTGCGGTGAAATACGCGGATCTCTCCAAGAACCGTACCACCGACTATATCTTCGACTGGGACAACATGCTGGCGTTTGAAGGTAACACCGCGCCGTACATGCAGTATGCCTACACCCGCGTACTCTCGGTGTTCCGTAAAGCGAATATCGATGAAAGCGTGCTGGCGAATGCGACCGTCACCATTACCGAAGATCGCGAAGCCCAGCTGGCGGCCCGTCTGCTGCAGTTTGAAGAGACGCTGTCCGTGGTTGCGCGCGACGGTACGCCGCACGTGATGTGTGCTTACCTGTACGATCTGGCCGGTCTGTTCTCCGGCTTCTACGAGCACTGCCCTATTCTGTCTGCTGAAAATGAATCGGTCCGCAACAGCCGCCTGAAGCTGGCGCAGCTGACGGCGAAGACCCTGAAGCTGGGTCTGGATACCCTGGGTATCGAAACCGTAGAACGTATGTAATACAAAAAACCCGGCTATCATCGCCGGGTTTTTTTATGATCAGAAGTACTTCCGCAAATACTCCGTCAAACAGAGGATTGCCATTGCCTGACCGTACGGCATCGACGTCAGCGGGATCTGGCGGTAAAACTCCAGATCGCTCCCCATCCCGGTTCCGAACGACGTTTGCAGCAGCTCCCCTTCCGGCGAGATGTTTTTCACAATCCCTCTGATGGCTTTCTCCGCGACCTCAGCGTATTCCGCCGCCACATAGCGTTTACGCACGGCCTTAAGTATACCGTAGGCAAAGCCTGCCGTGGCCGACGCCTCCAGGTATGAGTCTGGGTCGTCGAGCAGCGTATGCCACAGGCCACTGTCGTCCTGACATGTCGCCAGCGCGGCAATCTGCGCATTGAGAACCTGCGTCAGATAACGGCGCACGGCGTTGTTTTCCGGCAGATCGACCAGTTCGAGGAAGTCCGGGATCACAATGGTGAGCCAGCTGTTGCCACGCGCCCAGCGGGCATGGGCAAAGTTATGGTTGCCGTCATAGTTCCAGCCGTGGAACCACAGCCCGGTCTCCCGGTCCATCAGGTTCTGCACGTGCAGCAGGAACTGGTACACGGCCTCCTCAACGTATTCCGGTTTGTTCAGCAGCTTGCCAATTTTGGCCAGCGGCAGGACCGTCATCATCAGCGTGTCATCCCACATCTGCTGCGCGTTCTCTTCCGCCAGGGTAATGTGCTGCATGCCGCCGTGTGCGGTACGCGGCATCTCATGCATCGCCCACTCCGCCCAGCTCTCCAGCCACGGCAGCCAGGCCGGATTTCGGGTCTCTTCGTAGCGGTACGCCAGCGTCAGGAACGGCGACATGGTATTTACATTTTTGGTGGTTGCCCCTTGTGCAAAACGGTCCGCAAACCAGCTGTCGATAATGTCGCGCATCCCGTCGTCGCCGGTCTGGCAGTAGTACTGCCAGATACCGTACAACCCGACGCCGTGCGTCCACTCCCACCCTGCCCAGCCTTTGGTATCTATGACGCGCCCGTCGTCCAGCCGCAGCAAAAATTCACCCGTTTTGTCGTGGATATTGACCAGGTTATGCGTCACCTTCTGAATCAGCGATTTCAGCTCGTCCCTGGCGATAAAACGCTCTGGCTGACGCAGCAAGGGGCTATGTTTGACAGGCCAAACTTTCATCATCTTAACCTCTGTTGTATGTCGAATTCAGTACCGCACGTCCCTTCAGCGAAGGAGCCGCTGGTTTATTGCGATTGAGATAACCAATGTTGTTATTCCCCCACAAGGATTCGAACGGCATACCGGCCAGCATTTCCACGGTGGCGCGGGCGTGCGGGCTGGCCGCTTCAGGCATGGCGCGGCCCGATTCGCGCATTTTCGCGGTCTCTTCGCGCAGCGTGCTGTGGGTTTGTAGATTTAGCCTGAAGCGCAGGGAGACCAGGAAGCCGCAGAACAGCACCAGAAGGGTTCCCACGCTCAAAATCAGCAGAATGGTGTGGCTGACTTCAGCAGGCTGGGTTTTCTGACCGCTGACAAAGCCGGACATCTGCATCACGATGCCCACCAGCATTACCGCACCGGCCTGAGACGCTTTTCGGGTCAACGTCATGATACCGGCGAAGATGCCCTCACGACGCTGGCCGGTGATCACTTCGTCCACGTCAGCAATGTAGGTATAGGTGTTCCACGGCACATAGTTGATACCGCCGCGACCAAGACCGGCAACCGCGGAGATAAGCAGCAGCAAAGCGTAAACGTCGCTCAGCCCGGCGTAATACAGCACGGCGTAAGAGAGAGAGGCCAGGCCAAACAGCACCACCACCATGCGGTAAGACGGCGCAGGCCCAAAGCGAATGCACAGCGGGATCATCCCAATCACGGCAAGAAACTGGAAGATGGCCATCGTGCCCAGCAGGTTTGACGCCATTGACGCCTCCTGCATCAGCACAAACACCACGTAATAGGTAAAGACGGCGTTGAAGACGTCCTGCGCAATGTAGCCGCCGAGGTACATGCCCAGGTGCTGACGGAAAATCTTGATGCGCAGCGTCGAGCTTAACTCCACAAACAGGCGGTTCAGGCTCTGGCCCAGGGTCAGTTTTTTCTTCTCTTCTTCCGCGCGCAGGGCCGCTTCGGACCACTCCTCGCGCGGGCGCTCCCAGGTGAAGAACCAGACAAAGGTCAGCATCAGCGCGCACAGCACCGAGAAGACCAGGCTTGCGTAGAAGAAAGAGATCGCGTTGTCTTTACCAAAGTGGGTCAGCAGGATCCCTGGCAGGAACGAAGCCAGGATAGCGGACATCTGCGCCATCGAAATACGCGCACCGGAGAATTTCGTTTTCTGTTTAAAGTCATCGGTCATCTCCGGGACCAGCGTTTCATACGGCACCAGAATCATGGTGTAGACGATATCGAAGACCAGATAGGTCAGCAGGTAGTACCAGAAATTCATCTCCCCAACCCACATCAGGGAGTAGCTGAAGACGCAGGGAATGCCGAGCAGAATAAAGAACTTGCGACGGCCAAAGCGTTTGCCCAGCCAGGTGGTGCCAAAGTTATCGGTTAAAAAGCCCATCAGCGGGCTGACCACCGCGTCCAGTACCCTTGCAGCAGCAAAAATAAAGGTCGCTTCAATCGGTGTGAGTCCACAGAAGGTCGTATAAAAATACAAAAGCCAGGCCGCCGTCAGCGCGGTGGTTCCCGCGCCGAGGAAATCCCCTGCCCCGTATGCAAGATAGTTTGCGAGTCCAATTTTTCGTGTTTTCATTGCCGTCAACCCTAATCAGTTTTAGGAGACCCCCTGTAAGCAAACCTCGTCCGGGAGTTTTTACACGGCTACAGTAGAATTAACGCACTGTGGAAACCTTTCTGTTTCTGCCATCACACCGCAAAGGCTGGCAAAAATGCAAAGAGTGTCATTACGTGCATCACTGATTTATAAAACAGCGTTTCTATTACTTCAAAAGGCGAGGTCATTTTTGCGAGCCCGCTATCATAATCACTGATAACGGGCGTTGAGGCAGGCAACTAGCGGTAGTTAACGATAACGGAATTACTCTGCACCTTGAGCGCCGGGATTAACCGCCCGCCGCCCGGCACTTCCCAGATAAAGCGTAAAGGTTCTACCGCAGGTACGCCGTTAAACGCCTGGGTAGTGCCATTCTCTGCGTCGATTTCCGTGCAACGGCTCTGGGAACACAGACGCACCTGCATCCCGGCAGGCGTCGGGCCAATCAGCGAGTAGTTCCACACCACCAGGCTCATCTGACCGGATACCGGTTCAGAAGGCGCCAGCGGACGCGACGACATCGCCACGCCACGGTTGCTGAGGGTCACGCCGATGCTGCTGGCCTGCCAGCTCCCTTCGCCCGCGGCCTGCGCCACCAGCGGGAAGAGTAATAGCCCTAACCACTTACGCATTATTTACCTCCAATCGTCGCCGTCATACGAATATGGCGATTATCAGACAGCTCCAGATTCGACAGCACCACCAGCTGGTTCAGGCTACGGCGCAGGAAGCGTGACAGCAGCGGACGCAGCGCATGGTTTACCAGAAGCACCGGCGGTGCACCCAGCATCTCCTGACGCGCCAGCGCCTCCTGTGTTTGCGCCAGCAGACGGTCCGCCAGACCCGGCTCCAGCCCGCCACCGCCCTGCAGGGCCTGCAGCAGCAGACGTTCCAGCGGCGTATCCAGGCCAATCACCTGCACTTCACCGGTGCCCGGGAACCACTGCTGGGTGATCGCGCGGCCCAGCGCCACGCGCACCACCGCCGTCAGCTCATGCGGATCGCTTTGCAGCGGCGCGTGCTCGGCGAGGGTTTCCAGAATGGTGCGCATATCGCGGATCGGCACTTTTTCATCAAGCAGGTTTTGCAGCACCTTATGCAGCGTGGTCAACGTCAGCACGCCCGGTACCAGATCCTCCGTCAGCTTCGGCATCTCCTGGCTCACGCGGTCGAGTAACTGCTGTGCTTCCTGACGGCCAAACAGCTCTGCTGAGAACTGTCCAATCAGGTGGTTAAGATGGGTAGCCACCACGGTACTGGCCTCCACCACGGTATACCCCTGAATTTGCGCCTGCTCTTTGAGCGCGCTTTCAATCCAGATAGCGGCCAGACCAAACGCGGGATCGATGGTCTGTTCACCCGGCAGCGTACCGGCGGCTGTGCCTGGGTTAATCGCCAGCCAGCGGCCTGGATACGCATCACCGCTGCCAATCTCAACCCCTTTCATCAGAATACGGTAGCGGGCAGGTGGAAGATCCATGTTGTCGCGGATGTGCACAACCGGCGGCAGGAAGCCCATATCCTGGGCGAACTTTTTCCGGATACTGCGGATGCGGCCAAGCAGTTCGCCATCCTGCTGGAAATCGACCATCGGGATCAGACGGTAACCCACTTCCATCCCCAGCGAATCTTCCAGCTGAACGTCGTTCCAGGTGGCTTCCACGGCCTGCGTGTTCTCCGGCATTTTTACCGGTACAGGTTCTGCCGCGGGTTTCATTTCACGGCCACGCATCCACCAGGCAAGGCCCAGCAGTGCTGCCGTGAACAGCAGGAAAACCAGGTTCGGCATGCCCGGCACCAGGCCGAGCAGACCCAGCACCGCCGCCGCCAGCAGCATGACGCGCGGGTTGCTGAACAGCTGGCCAACCATCTGCTCGCCAACGTCCTGATCGGTACTGACGCGGGTAACGATAACGCCCGCAGCGGTAGAAATGACCAACGCCGGGATCTGGGCAACCAGACCGTCACCAATGGTCAGCAGCGTATAGCTTTCAGCCGCCTGGCCCATGCCCATGCCATGCTGCAGCACCCCAACAAGCAAGCCGCCCACCACGTTAATCACCATGATGAGAATGCCCGCGATGGCGTCACCGCGCACAAACTTACTCGCACCGTCCATTGAGCCGTAGAAGTCCGCTTCCTGGGTCACTTCCGCACGGCGTTTTTTCGCTTCATCTTCCGCGATAAGCCCGGCGTTAAGGTCGGCGTCGATCGCCATCTGCTTACCCGGCATCCCGTCCAGCACAAAGCGCGCACCCACTTCCGCAATACGCCCTGCACCTTTGGTGATAACCATAAAGTTGATGATAACGAGGATGACAAACACCACGATACCGATGGCAAAGTTACCGCCCACGAGGAAGTGGCCAAAGGCCTCAACCACTTTGCCCGCCGCTGCCGCGCCGGTGTGGCCTTCCATCAGGATGATACGCGTGGACGCCACGTTCAGCGCCAGTCGTAACAGGGTGGTAAACAGCAGGATGGTCGGAAACGCCGCAAACTCAAGGGTACGCTGGGTGAACATCGCCACCAGCAACACCATGATGGACAACGCAATGTTGAAAGTGAAAAGCAGGTCGAGGATGAATGCCGGCAGCGGCAATACCATCATCGACAGGATTAGCAGGATGAGGATCGGCCCGGCAAGGATTTGCCATTGGGTCGATTTCAGGTTGCCGGGCAGGCGCAACATTGCCACCAGATTAGCCATCAGTGTCCTTCTCGTTCATAAAATCCAGCGCAGCAGGCACCGGAAGGTTCTCAGGTTTGACAGGTCGTTGACCGCCAGCCAGACGCCAGCGTTTCAACTGCCATACCCAGGCCAGCACTTCCGCCACGGCGGCGTAGAGTTGTCCTGGGATCTGTTGTCCAATTTCCGCGTGGCGGTACAACGCACGCGCCAGCGGCGGCGCTTCCAGTATTGGCACCCGGTTTTCCGTGCCAATCTCGCGGATGCGCAGGGCGATTAAGCCCGCCCCCTTCGCCACCACTTTCGGCGCGCTCATTTTGTTTTCGTCGTACTGCAGCGCAACGGAATAGTGGGTTGGGTTGGTGACAATAACGTCGGCTTTCGGCACATCTTCCATCATCCGTCGACGGGCGGCGGCGCGCTGCATCTGGCGGATACGCCCTTTCACGTGCGGGTCACCTTCCATCTGCTTATATTCGTCACGGATATCCTGACGGGACATGCGCAGTTTTTTGAAGTGGCTGTACAGCTGGAAGATGACGTCGAACCCCACCATCGGAATAATGCTGAGGACCACCAGCAGCGCACAGAGTCCGACCAGATTCAGCGCATTGCTCATCGCGGTCAAAGGCGACTCGCTGATAAGCCGCATCATTTCCGGCCAGTTGTGCCAGAGGTAAAACCCCGCGGCACTGCCCATCAGCGCCGCTTTGAGGATGGCTTTAAGCAGTTCTGCCCCGGTCTGCGCGGAGAACATTTTCGCGATGCCGGACAGCGGGTTCAGTTTGGAAAATTTTGGTTGCAGCGATTTGGTGCTAAAGACCAGACCACCAAGCATCACCGGCGAGATCAGCGCGACCAGCACCACCCCGGTAATCAGGGGCAGCAGTGCGACCATGGCCCCTTTAATAAGCTGAATAATCTGGCTGAGGATAAGGTTTGGGTCGTTGACCATACTGTGGTCGAAACGTAATCCGGCAGAGAGCATCCCCGCCAGTTTTCGGGCGAGCGACTCCCCACCCCACCAGATGATGCACACACCCACAATAAGGATCAGCAGGGATGTCAGCTCTCGGGATCGGGGGATCTGCCCTTCCTCACGCGCTTTTTCAAGTCGGTGGGGTGTGGGGGCTTCTGTTTTGTCGTCGTTCTCTTCTGCCACAGTGCATGCTCAGCCCATTACGTCACAGGTATCATGCCAGCGCAGAGGAAATCCAATGGCGGGAAAAGCCCGTTTATTCGGGCTCTTTTCGGTGATTCTGCGTTAACCGCCTCAGGCGCATGCACACCTGAGGCGGAAAGGCGTATCAGAAACCGAGGCTGTCCAGCAGGTCGTCTACCTGATCCTGGCTTGCCACAACGCCCGCTTTGGTGGCGTCGAGCTGTGGGCCATTGAGCAGGCTTTCGTTCTCGCGTTTCGGACGTGCAGCCGGTTCCGGAATGTTTTCCAGCAGCACCATCAGCAGCTGACGTTCAATCTCCTGAATCACATCCATCATGCGCTTGATCACCTGACCGGTCAGGTCCTGGAAATCCTGCGCCATCATGATGTCCAGCAGCTGAGCGTTGGTGAAGCTGGTGTGGCCCGGTACATCGCCCAGGAACTGACGGGTATCCGTCACCAGTTCGCGGGCATCCGCCAGCTCGATAGGATTCTCAAACCACTCATCCCAGCGTTTGGTCAGCGCTTTCGCGCCCTTTTCCATCGCATCCTGGTGCGGTTGTGACGCTTCAACGCTGTTCAGCGCACGTTCAGCCGCTTGCGCGGTCATCTGCACAACGTAGTCCAGACGGTCACGCGCATCAGGAATCGCTTCCGCCGCTTCGGCGATTGCCTGGTCCAGCCCCAGTTCACGCAGGCTGTCACGCAGCATGCGTGTCAGGCTGCCGATGCGGGCAATGATATCGCTGGGCGAATGTTCTTCAACGGGTTTCATAGCAGGTTGCATCATAACCAACACCTCACATGCCGAGTTTCTCGAAGATCTTACCGAGCTTCTCTTCCAGGGTCGCCGCGGTGAATGGCTTCACCACATAGCCGCTTGCGCCCGCCTGTGCAGCGGCAATGATGTTCTCTTTTTTCGCTTCTGCGGTCACCATCAGCACCGGCATAGAAGCCATGCCTGCATCCGCGCGGATGGTTTTCAGCAGTTCCAGACCATCCATATTCGGCATGTTCCAGTCAGAGATAACAAAACCAAACCCGCCCGCCTGCAGTTTGTTCAGCGCATCCACGCCGTCTTCTGCTTCTTCAACGTTGTTGAAGCCCAGCTCTTTCAGCAGGTTGCGCACAATGCGACGCATGGTGGAAAAGTCATCCACAACCAAAAACTTAAGCTCTTTATCCGCCATAAAATAATACTCCTGAGTCAAATACGTATTGCCTGTCCGGCACTGATTTTCGCCAGCATCTGCTGGCTTACCTGGCTAAGATCGACCACTTCGCTCACGCCACCCATATTGATGGCCTCGCGCGGCATGCCGAACACCACACAACTTGCTTCATTCTGCGCAATCGTCCAGGCGCCAGCCTGGTGCATTGCAAGCATTCCGGCGGCACCATCGTTGCCCATCCCCGTCAGGATCACCCCAACGGCGTTGCGCCCCGCATGTTTCGCCACCGAATGAAACAGCACATCCACCGACGGACGGTGCCGGTTTACCGGCGGCCCGTCATGAATTTTGATTTGATAGTTAGCGCCGCTGCGCGCCAGCTCCATATGCTTATCGCCCGGCGCGATGTAAGCATGACCCGGGAGCACACGCTCGCCATCTTCCGCCTCTTTCACGCTGATCTGGCACAGCTTGTTCAGACGCTCCGCGAACGAGCGGGTAAAGCCTGGCGGCATATGTTGAGTGATCAGAATACCCGGACTGGAAAGCGGCAATGGCTGGAGTACATGGCGAATTGCCTCTGTTCCTCCGGTTGATGCGCCAATCACCAGCAGTTTTTCCGAGCTGAGTAACGGACCCGCCTTCAGGGTTGCCGGGGCAGCCGTTGGCTTATGGGCCGCGAGCTTCGCGCGCGAGGCGGTGCGGATCTTCTCAGCGATCATTTCGCTGTAGGCCAGCATGCCTTCACGAATGCCAAGCTGGGGTTTGGTGACAAAATCCACCGCCCCCAGCTCCAGCGCGCGCAGCGTAATTTCCGAGCCTTTGCCAGTCAGCGATGAGACCATCACCACCGGCATTGGACGCAGACGCATCAACTTTTCCAGGAAATCAATGCCATCCATGCGCGGCATCTCGACATCCAGCGTCAGCACGTCGGGGTTATATTTTTTAATTAAATCCCGCGCTACCAGCGGATCCGGCGCGGTAGCGACCATCTCCATGTCGCTGTGGCTATTGATAATTTCAGTCATGATCTGGCGCATCAGCGCCGAATCATCGACAGACAATACCCTGATTTTACTCATGCTTTTTCCTTACTCAGCGCATATACCGTTTGCCCACGCAGGCTAAACTCACGCACGAGGTTGCTGAAGTTTTCCGAGTGCCCGGCAAACAGTAAACCGTCAGGCTTGAGCAACGGAACAAACCGACGCAGAATGTCCTGTTGCGTCGTTTTATCAAAATAGATCATGACGTTACGGCAAAAAATGGCGTCGAAAGGCCCCGGCACGTTGTACTGCTTATCCAGCAGGTTAACCGGTGCAAACTCCACGCAGTTCGCCAGCTCCTGGCGCACGCGCACCAGCCCTTCATGCGGGCCGGTACCGCGCATGAAGTAACGCTGAAGCTGCTGAGGCGACAACGTCTTCAGCTCATCCTGGCGATAGACGCCGTTACGCGCCTTCTCCAGCACTTCGGTGTCGATATCGCTGGCGTACACTTTCCAGCGACCCGGCGCCATTCCCAGGGTATCGGCAAGGGTGATCGCCAGCGAGTAAGGCTCTTCCCCGGTCGAGGCCGCCGCACTCCAGACGCGATACTCCCCGGTGCGACGGCGGGCGTGCTCTGCCAGTACCGGGAAGTGATGAGCTTCGCGGAAAAAGGCCGTCAGGTTAGTGGTTAAAGAGTTAATAAAAGCCTGCCACTCGGCGCTGTTCTGGTTCGCTTCGAGCATGCTCAGGTAGCGACCAAAGTCATCCAGCCCCAGCGTACGCAGACGCCGCACCAGACGGTTGTAGACCATGTCTCGCTTATGGTCAGCAAGCACGATCCCCGCACGCTGGTAAATTAACTGACATATCCGACGAAAATGCGCGTCGGACAGCGCGAGGCGCTGTGTCATCTGCAACAATAATGACGTGTGCCCTGGAGGCATTGGTGATGTCATAGCGCCTTCTTAATTACATTCAGGATACAACTGGCACGGCCTGCGACCGCCCGACTTCTGTTACTGCTTCAACGTGCTCTTTGACATTAAATACCGCGACCAGCCCGGTCAGATGATCCGCCTGACTGGCCAGCTGATCGGTTGCCGCTGCCGCTTCCTCCACTAACGAGGCATTCTGCTGCGTGACCTGATCCATCTGGCTTACCGCCTGGGCCACCTGCTCAATCCCGCGACGCTGCTCATCAGATGCCGAGGCAATTTCGCCCATGATGTCGTTCACCCGCGTAACGGAGGTGACAATCTCGTGCATGGTTTTCGCCGCCGTATCCACCAGCGCGGAGCCTTGCTGGACGCGGGAGACAGACTCTTCAATCAGCCCTTTGATCTCTTTCGCCGCGTTGGCGCTGCGGCTCGCCAGGTTACGGACTTCACCCGCCACCACCGCAAACCCGCGCCCCTGCTCACCCGCACGCGCCGCTTCCACAGCCGCGTTCAGCGCCAGAATGTTGGTCTGGAACGCAATGCCATCAATCACGCTGATGATGTCGCCAATTTTCTGCGAACTGGCGGCAATATCCTGCATGGTGCTGGCCACATGAGACGCCTGGTCGCCCCCCTTCTTCGCCGTCATCGCCGCCTGTTTTGACAGGTCTGACGCCTGGCGCGCGTTGTCGGCGTTCTGGCTTACCGTCGCAGTCAGCTGTTCCATGCTGGCCGCCGTTTGCGCCAGCGAGGCCGCCTGTTGCTCGGTACGGGAAGAGAGATCGTTATTGCCAGCCGCAATCTCTGAGATCCCGGTGTGCATGGCATAGCTGCCCTGGCGCACATCGGAGACCGTTTCCCGTAGCGATCCTTGCATCGCCTTCAGGCTGGCAAAGATCGCCGAAATTTCGTTTTTGCCATACACCGCCACCGGACGCGCCAGATCCCCCTTCGCAATGCTGTCGAAGTGGCTGCTGATAATCGCCAGCGGCTGAACAATCATCTTGCGCGACCAGAGCAGCGCGGCACCGGTCAGCAGTGCCGCCAGAATCACCATCACGGTAAAAATCACGCCGGACATGTGGTAGCTCATGCGGCTGCTATCCCCTGCGCGCTGCACAAACTGGTTAATGTCCTGCTGCCAGGCGTTAAAGCTGTCATCAAACGCCGCCTGCGACGCCTGTACCGGCGCGGTCATAAAGTCCGAGAGCTGGTTGTTCTCAAGCCAGGTCGCCTGGTGATCCAGATCGCTGTGCCACTGCTCAAAGTTCTTCTTCATGGCAGCTTTCAGCGCTTTCCCTTTTTCGCTGACGTCCTCCTGTGCGGTGAACGTTTTGAACTGCGCGTCGGCCTGTTTAAGGCTGTTGCGCGCCGTCGCCATCAGCGCCTTGATATCATCCGGCGGATAACTCAGCGCGGTTAAGGTTCCCGCCTTGTTTAGCGCAGTGCTTGCCTGCAACAGCACGGCACGCGTTTGTGCCAGTGCGGAGCGCTGCTGATTACTCGCCTCAACTTCCTGCAAATTCTGATAGCCATCGCGAAACGCCCAAAAAGACAACCCGTTACTGCCAACCTGCAACACACCGCAAAGGATCAGAATCAAAAACAGTGTGGTCGAGATACGAATACGATTTAACATCCACGCTCCCATCAAGCGGCAAGCAGCCGCGGTTTAAATGTCAGTCAAAATGTTTCCCAGTTTTCATCATGTCCGGTCGTCGCGGCGCGGGTACGCGTGGCCGCCGGCTCAGCGGCGGGCGCACGATACGTGGCTTGCGGGGTGACCGTATTTCCAGCGAGTGAAGCGAGACGAAACGCCGAGACGGCCATCTTCAGACGGCTCGCCTGGTCTTCCAGCGCAGCGGCCGCCGCGGCGGACTCCTGCACCAGAGCGGCGTTTTGCTGTGTCACGCGATCCATTTCCGATACCGCCAGGGCAACCTGGTCGATACCACGACTCTGCTCATCAGAGGCAGAGGCGATTTCACCCATGA
The DNA here is from genome assembly GCF_028737495.1 of Enterobacter cloacae complex sp. 2022EL-00981. Lineage (NCBI taxonomy): Bacteria > Pseudomonadati > Pseudomonadota > Gammaproteobacteria > Enterobacterales > Enterobacteriaceae > Enterobacter > Enterobacter cloacae complex sp. 2022EL-00981. Next base: position 66,107 of record NZ_JAQZRK010000001.1, on the reverse strand, counting down.
TGTCCGTTACGCGGGTAACGGCATTCACGATGTCATTCATGGTCTCCCCTGCGCTTTCCACCAGCACGGAGCCGGTATCGACGCGGGAAACCGAGTCTTCAATCAGGGCTTTAATCTCTTTCGCCGCGTTAGCGCTGCGGCTGGCGAGATTACGCACTTCACCGGCCACCACCGCAAACCCGCGCCCCTGTTCACCCGCACGCGCGGCCTCAACGGCGGCGTTCAGCGCCAGGATATTGGTCTGGAAGGCAATGCCGTCGATCACGCTGATGATGTCAGCGATTTTCTTCGAGCTGTCGGCAATTTCATGCATGGTTTTCACCACACCATCCACCACCCGACCACCACGCTGCGCCGTTTCGGACGCGCTTTCTGCCAGCTGAGAAGCCTGACGCGCGTTATCCGCGTTCTGCTTCACGGTGGCGGTGAGCTGTTCCATGCTGGCCGCGGTCTCTTCCAGCGCGGAGGCCTGTTGTTCGGTACGGGAAGAGAGATCGTTATTGCCCATCGCAATTTCGCTGGTGCCGGTATAGATGGCATCCGTGCCGCTACGCACGTTGGCAACGGTATCGATAAGCGAACGCTGCATATGGTCTACGCTGTTAGCCAGTTCGGTGATTTCGTTACGCCCGGAGACGGTGAGCGTTTTGGTCAAATCGCCGCTCGCAATCTCGCGGATATGGGCAATGACGCGACCCAGTGGGTTCAGCAGGCTATGGCGAATGCCGTACCATACCGCGATCAGCACAATGGCCAGCGCCAGCGCCATTACCGCCATCTGCCATTTGGCAAAGCGGTAATCATTCTGGCTTTCCGTAAAGGCCGAGTGGTAGAGATCTGCGCTGGCTTTGGCGTATTCACTCAGCGCCGCGCCGAGCGCGTTTTGCATTCCTTGTGTCGGCTGGGCGAAATAGGCGTCCATGTTGCCGCTCTCCAGGAACTGGATAAGCTCCGTCAGACCGGCATAGTAGGCGTTATATTTTTCGTCGATATTCTGGCTCACCTGCTCCATGGCAGGCTGCGGGGCGATCTTCTTAAAGGCGTCGTAGTGCTTTGCGGCATCCGCAAGGGTTGCGCGGGCATTTTTCAGCAGATCGGTTTTCGCGCTGCTCTGCTGGTTATTGGGATCCATCATCATGCGGGCGGAGGAGCGGCTCAGGTTGATACGCGTTTGCAGCATCAGATCCCACGTTGAGGTGAGTTCACTCTGCTGCAGGCGCAGGTCGTTTGAGGCGGCGAAACTGTCCTGATTCTGTTTTAACGACGAGAAAAAAAGCCCACCGGAGATAAGCTGAAGTAGTGCGAAAATGACCAGCACCATCATGAGCATTGTGACAACGCGGATACGGTTCAACATACAACACCTTCTCATAGATTTATTAACGGTGTTATCGGCACAGGCCACAGGAACTTTACATTTGCGAAAGGGAAAAGCGCGGGGGTTAGAACGCCACGTCAACAATCAGCGTATCGGTATAGGTTCCGGCGGGGGGTGTGACCTGCCCGGTCAGGACTTTGGCGGTGTAATTGTAGGTACGCAGTAATCCGTCGGTACTGACCTGGGACGACGTCGCACTGGTCCAGCGTTCGGTGCCGCTGCTGCCCCAGCGGTTGGTGGTGGCTTCTTTATAGATGTCGTAACTCATGTAGTTACTGCCGCTCACCATGCGACGAACGTTGTTCAGCGCATTGGCACCATTGTTAATCCCTATGGTATAGGTACTGCCTTTGGTGCAGGTGACGGCGATGGCCTGCGAGACGGTGGGAAAACTTTGTACCAGCGGCGCGCTGTTGAAATTCACGTCCGGCGTGGTCATGGTGCTGCAGTCGTTGGTGACGGTCATGTTGAGAAGGATCGTGGTGGTGGCCGTGCCGGTTTGCGGCGTCAGGCAAAGTCCGGCAGCGCCAACGGCACAGACGTTGTAATTAATGCTGAATGTCAGCAGCACCTGATACGGCCCGGCCGAGACGTTCTGTCCCGGCACCGTACGGAAATAGAGCGGAATGTTGTAGCGCTTCGACCCCAGCAGCCCGAGCAGCGTGTTCCCGCTCCAGGTATAGGCATTACCGATCTGCACTTCGCTGCTACCGCCACAGCCGGAGGCAGCGCACAGGCGCGTGGGTATCACATCGGTAATAGCCGCATTGTCCGTGCGCTTCAGGGTGGCGCGACTGTTGGCGAATATCGATGCCGAGGTGTAAGTCAGCGCCACCGAGTCGTTGGTAAGCAGGTTGAGGACCGTATCGCAGGCCACCACCAGCGTGCCGGTGGTTTCCACTTCCCCGGTTCCGCTCAGCGCGAACGAGGTCACGCTGCCAAACGACGCATTCACCGTACTGACGGTGCAGGCCGCGCCGCTGGCACCGGAGAAGAGCAGCAAAATCACCAGCAGATAACGCGTCACCGTGCCTCCCGACATACCAGCGGCCCGTAGGTTTGCAGCCTGTGTTCCGGGTTCGCGCCAACGGTCAGCGTCGCCTGGCACCGTTTCCCCGTCGGGGTAATAACCTCCAGCAAATTGACGTCGCTGAGATTTTCCAGCCAGGCGATCCCGTCATAACCCACCACCGCGTTGCTGCGTGAGGCACGTCTGACCTGGCTGCCCACCGGAATGGCCTGTCCCTCGGCATCATGCAGAATGACACTTGCCACCCGCTCCTGCTCCATCGGGAAGTCCACCAGATAACCGCTGTGGCGGCGGATCGCAATCCGGCGTTCGGTCTCTTTCAGACGCGTATCGGCAGGGAGATTGAGGGTGTCAATGCGGTAACTGGCCGGGTAATAGGCCGACACGCCGCTCACCAGCAGATAGCCGTTGCGATTCGTTTTGCCGACCGGCTGATTCTCGTAGCTGACGGGTACATCCGGTTGACCATCGGTGCTGATCACCACAAAGGCGTCGTTGATTTTATTCGCCGCGAACAGTTCCCCGTCCATCAGCACAATTGAGCCCAGCGCCTCGCTCCACCAGGTCATCATGTCCTTTTCCCCGTAGGCCCCGCCCTGCAGTTCGATATTGTTATTACGCCAGCCCAACGTTCCCTGCTGATAATTATTCGCCCGCGACTGATGCGCCCATGCCATGTTCCAGCTCAAACCGCCATCGGAAGGCATGGAGTGGTTGTAGTTGATACGCTGCGTGCTGCCTGCCTCCGGCGTGTTTTCGAAGGTGACGGCGGCGCTGTCCCGTTCCCCAAAGGGGACCTGTAACGAGAGTGCAACCGTCCAGTCGCCCCGCTGCTGATCACGGCTTGCGGCGAGGTAAAGACTGCTCGCGCCCCACAGGTTGCGGCTCCATGAGAGGTTAAGCAGTTCTGTTTTCTGGCTGTCAAAACTCTCCACACCGATCCAGGCGGCCCCGATATTGCCGTACTGCCCAAGATTAAAAGTCAGGGAATATTGATCGGTATTGCGGCTGAAGCTGGCGACAGGCCGGTCGTTTTCGTCATAGATCGTCGGCTGGTCATAGAGGGCCAGGTTGCCAAAACCGCGATCGCGTCGCGTATGTTGAGTGGCAAGGCTAAAATCGCTGGTGCTGTACTGATAGCCCCAGGCGATCTGCCCGCCCTCATCGCCGCGCATCCGGCTTTGGGTATACGCGGTATTCACAACGCCAAAGTGCCCGAGCTTCACCACCGTCCCGGCACCGCCCAGCGCCAGCGACTCCGCCCCTTCCGCGTGAGCTTCAAGAGTCAGCCAGTCCGTTACCCCGTAGCGATACGAACCGCTGCCCGCCGCCGGACCATAATCAAAATTGTCGATCCCGTAGTTGCGCCGCAGGCTTCCCAGCGTCACCGCCCCATCGCTCAAGCCGCGTTTAAGCAGTTCGCTGGTGACATAGAACGGCAGCGTAGTGCTCACCTGCCGTCCCAGCGCATCGGTGGTGATCAGCACCGCGTCTCCGGCCCCGTTAATATAGGGCAGATTCGTCAGGGTAAAGGGGCCCGGCTGAAGCTGCGTAGAGCCAGACCGATAGCCATTAATAAAGAGATCGACCGAGGTGGGAACCGCTGCTTCCCCGGAGAATTCCGGCAGCGGCCAGGTCACCAGATCCGGGCGCAGGGAGAAGTCACGCCCGTAGCTTATCCCACCCATTCGCACGCTGGAGCTTCAGCTCAGGGCATCGCTGATCACATCCCCGGCCGTCCAGGTGGTGGCGTCCTCTTCGTTGGTGACCAGCAGGGTGGTGTCATAGCGCACATATCCGGCCTGCTGGCCGTCATCGCCAGCGAAATTTTTCCGCACATAACCGGTAGAAGAGAGCGAACCGCGTTCATTGAAGTAGCGGAACTCATGCCACAGAGAAGCCTGGCCGCCCACGTGTTCCGTGTGGTTAGTATAAAGATCGTAATTCAGCAGCGCCCCGCGCCCAAAGTGAGGTTTGCTTTGCGCGGTTTGCCCGCCAAAGGAGGTCACCCGGGAGGCCACCCATTCGCGGGGCACGGTGAGCAGCAGACGCTGTGCGGCGCTGTCGTACTCCACGCGAACCTGAGCAAGCGATGAGAGATCCACCTCGCCGGTCGGCACATGCTCCGGCGGCAGCCCGGCACGCAGCAAATCGGCGCTCGAGATAAAGTAAGCGCCTTTACGCTGCGTCACGGGCACCACCAGACCGGTATCGTAGTGGTTCACTATGAGGCCAAGCTGAAAAACCGCCTCATCGTTCACCGCCCGGGCCTCGGGAGGCGGCGGTAAACTGTCATCGCCGGGTTCTGCCCAGGCGCTGGTCGTGACGCAAAGCAGGATCATCATCGCCGGTTTCAGTTGACGGGCGTCGACTGCCATTGTTCATCCCTGGCGTTAATCTGCGCGCGCATCTGGTCTGGCTGCCGAATTCCGGCCGGGATGGCCCAGCTGCGGGTACTGCCCGCCAGCACGTAGCCCAGCAATCCCTCAGCAACAGGACGTTTCTGCCCGCCCTGCACCAGCGAAACCTGACTGAGCCTGACGTGTACATCGCCCCGGTTGTTAACCTCCAGGTGAGGCTGTCCGCCCTCATTTTTTACCCGCCAGCTGAGGTTGTGCGTATCCACAAACGCATGGTGTGCCCCCTCTTTGCTTGTCGGGATCCCCTGCCCATAGACAAAAAGGGGAATGGAATAACGCATCTGCAGTTTGAGACCAATAGCCGGTTCGGCTTTGTTGTCCGGCTGAGGAATTTCATCGACAATAATGCGGTAGGCCTGCTCGACCCCCACCGGAACCGTCCCCTGTTTGATAAGACGAATAAGCTGCTTGCTGCCCGCTGCGATGGTGACAATTGGCGGGCTGGCCACCACATCCTGCTGGGCACTGTAACGTTCGAACCCGCCCTCCTGCTTCCAGCGCACAATGCGTACCTGCATGGTGGTTGGGCTGTTTCCTTGATTCTGGATCCACAGCTCCGTGGCTTTGGCATCAGCCGCCAGCCACGGATCGATAGGCCATAACAGAATGGTGGCGGCGGCCTGCACCTGGCCTGCCGCCACGGCCATCACCCCCAGCAAACTTCCCAGACATATGCGCCTGAAATATGCCGTCATCGACGCTCTCCCTTTATCACCATGACAAGGTCACGGAAAGTTGATCAGAATAGGTTCCTGCCGGGCTGAATCCGGTCAATAGCGCCACACCAAACAGCGGCAGCGCGATGTTATTGCTGTTGGTATAGGTCACCGGAATCGCCTGGTTGACCCCTATTTCGCTGTTCGCCGCAAGTGAACTGCTGCTGTAAAGCCGGTATCCCACCACGTCGTTCCCGCCGTTGCGCGTCATTCGCCGCACGGAGGCGTAATTCTGCCCGCCGTTAATACTCATACTCAGCGCCACGCCTGGCGTACAGGCGATCGAGAGTGCCCCGTTTGGTACGAAGCTGGTGCTCACCGGAGCACTCTCCACGCCGGTATGGGTACCGAAGTTCAGCGTGCCCAACAGCCCCCCACTGCCGGTGCTCACCGCGCATCCCGGCACAATGGTCGCGCTGACCTTAAAGGACTGCGACGTGACGGCCATAGCGACCGGCACCAGCGCCAGCCCGAGGATCAGCGTAAAAAAAAGATGCACGATCCCCTCTGCGCAGTGGCGCAGACCTGAAAAAGCGGTCTTCATGGGCTAAGTGGGCTAATAGGTTACGCTGACATTTATGGTGTCGGTGTAGGTCCCCGGTACCACCGTAACGCTGTTTCCGCCGCCGGTAATACGCCCGTAGAGGGTGTAACTGTCCACCCCACCGGCCGTGGACGCGATCGGCAATGCCGCGTTATTCGCCACAACGTTATTAAATCCGCTGTCGCTATACAGGCTGTATGCCACACCCTGCGCCGTGTTGGTGGTGTTGATCAGATAGCGGGCGGGTGTCCCCGTCGTGCCAACGACGGTGCCCGGCGCAGTGGAGTTGGTATTCCCGGTTATCGCCACCGTGTAGCTGGCGGTTGTACATTGAATCGTGAAGGTGTTTCCGCCGCTGGCACCGGTCAACTGCGTCGTCAGGGTGGAAAAGGTTGCAGGATGGGTCCCGAAATCCAGTGTCCCGAAGTTAATGCCGTTTTGGGTGGGCGATCCATTAATCAGACACCCGTTTGTCAATGTCAGCGTCGCGCCGATAGTGCCACTACTGGTGACCGCCAGCGCCTGATGGGCGGTTGTCGCGGTTAACAGAATGCCAGCGCAGGTCAAAAGGCGTTTTCTTTTCATTTACCACCCTCCAGAAGACGTCTCCGTTCACGTACAACAATTTAGTTTTAACGTTCAAGATGTTAGCCCCGCTTAATGTTCCTCCGAGGGGGTTATTGAGAATTTAGTTTATGGTTATCGCTTCGACCACTGGCGGCCATGTCAGTCACCCCCTTGTCCGATTGACAGAGAAATGATTTAAGAAACATTGGGTTATTGATTTATAAACGGAATTTACCGAATGTTGCCTGAGGATATATCCCATTAAAGTGTGATAAGCATCACAATATATCGTCGCGGCATTAGCAACAAAATTAATAAAATTTAAAAAGGAGTTGTATCTCCCCCCGCTTTACTTCAATTTATGTGCCGAATAATTTCCCGCGCAGTAATAAAAAATCCATATATATCGGCGCGGGCGACATCTACAGCGCATAGGGGTCTTTTTCGTGGCAAGTGCAAACAAACTTACGCTCTTCATCGTGATATTCATGCTGGCGGGTATTCTTTCAGGGGCGGCCATTCATGAAAACGCATCTGCGGATGCCATCAAAACCTGGTCGGATAACATTACGCTTCTCACCGATATTTTTCTGCGACTGATCAAAATGGTGATTGCACCGTTGGTCTTCAGCACGCTGACGGTCGGCATTATGAAAATGGGCGAAACCTCGACTATTGGCCGCGTAGGCGGTAAAGCGATGGTATGGTTTATCAGCTCATCGGTGCTTTCTATTCTGGTGGGGCTGTTTATTGTCACTCTGGAGCATCCAGGCAGCGGTCTGAACCTGACGATCCCCACTGAAGCAGTGGATACCGGGCTGGCCGTCGGCGGCATGACCCTGAAAGCGTTCCTCTCACATACCATTCCGACCAGCATTGCCGGGGCGATGGCGAACAATGAAATTCTGCAAATTGTGGTGTTCTCCATGTTCTTTGGCATCGGCGGCGCGTCGCTGGGCCAGAAATTCAACGCCCCGCTGGTCGCGGCGCTGGATGTGGTATCCCATATCATGCTGAAGGTCACGGGCTACGTCATGTATGTTGCCCCGCTGGCGATTTTCGCTGCGATCTCGTCGGTGATTGCCACCCAGGGTCTCGGCATTCTGCTGAACTATGCCTCCTTTATTGGCGGCTACTATGTGGCGATCCTGCTCACCTGCATGGTGTTGCTGGCAGTGGGTTACATGGTGCTGAAAAAAGAGGTGTTCCGCCTGCTCAGCATGCTGAAAGATCCGGTGCTGGTCGCCTTTACCACCAGCAGCTCCGAGGCAGCGTATCCGAAAACCCTTGAGCAACTGGAGCGATTTGGCTGCTCGCGCAGCATCGCCTCTTTCGTCCTGCCAATTGGGTATTCCTTTAACCTGGTCGGTTCGATGGTCTACTGCTCTTTTGCCTCAATGTTTATCGCTCAGGCGTACAATATTCATTTGAGTTTCTCTGAGGTCACCGTTCTGATGCTGACGCTGATGCTGGCATCAAAAGGCATTGCGGGCGTACCACGCTCTTCGCTGGTGGTACTGGCGGCGACCATCCCAAGCTTTAATATTCCGGTGGCGGGTATTCTGCTGCTGATGGGGATCGACCACTTCCTGGATATGGGGCGTTCCGCCATTAACGTGCTGGGTAACGGGATTGCAACCGCGATGCTGTCGCAGAATGAAGGGGCGCGGGAAGCTGAAGCGGAGCTGGTAGAGCAGGAAGTGTAAGAGTACAAAAGGGGTGTGGCCTGATGCCCTCACCCCACCCCTCAACCCACCGGGCTGAGGAATCCCCAGTAATTTTTTACCGAAAGCGATGAATGTTGCTTCAGGAAAATGAATGACTTACAACGACGCCCTGGTCCGGCTGTAAATCGCTGAGGCGTTTCCTGCAGGCCGGGGCGAGGCGCATGGATGCGCCGAGAGGGCGGCTTTACAGGGACGTTACATCCGCCCGTCCCCGATAAGCCGGAAGGAATAAGCCGAGGGCACCGCGAAGCGGCGATTTACCGCCGGGAGCCCGGGTCGCCAGGGCGGTGGCGATTGAGCCGCCCTGGCACGTTCACAAGTCATGCCGTTACAGAGTAGCAAGGAACATAAAGTGAACGGAATTACCTCTACAGCCATATGTTCCCCCTCACCCCAACCCTCTCCCTCAAGGGAGAGGGGGTCCTCCGTGCAGACATTATTTTATGGGGATCCCTCAACCCACCGGGAGAGGGAGCAAACACAAAAAACGGCAACCTGGATTGCCGTTTTGCATTTACCTACGCTACATGGTTCGCCGCGATATCCAGCAACGCCATCTCTTCGCTGTTCAACAGCTTCTCGATGTTCACCAGAATCAACATACGCTCACCCAGCGCACCCAGCCCCGTCAGGTACTCGGTAGACAGCGTGACCGCAAACTCCGGCGCCGGACGGATTTGGTCAGACGTCAGTGAAAGCACGTCAGACACGCCATCCACCACGATACCGACCACGCGCTGCCCCAGATTGAGGACAATCACCACGGTGTTATCGTTATACTCCACATCGCCCTGGCTGAACTTCACGCGCAGGTCAACGATAGGCACAATCACCCCACGCAGGTTGGTGACGCCTTTAATAAACGCTGGCGTGTTCGCGATGCGGGTAACCTGATCGTAACCACGAATTTCCTGCACTTTCAGGATATCGATGCCGTACTCCTCATCGCCTAAAGTGAATACCAGGAACTCCTGTCCTGATGGCTCGCCCGCCAGTTTCGTTACATTACTCATACCGGTCATGTTCTTACCCTTTACTTAATCAGGCGGCTGTGTACGCCACACGTTGTTCACGATTTAATCCCTGAAGCGCCGACACGTCGACGATCAGCGCCACGCTACCATCACCCAGAATGGTGGCGGCAGAAATACCCGGCACTTTGCGGTAGTTGCTTTCGAGGTTCTTCACCACCACCTGGTGCTGACCAATCAACTGGTCAACCAGCAGCGCGTAGCGGCGACCCGCACTTTGCAGGATCACGACGATACCCTGCGTGGCCTCTGTTTTCGCCCCGTCGACTTCGAAGACTTTCCACAGTTCCACCAGCGGCAGGTATTCCCCACGCACTTCGAGCACGCGCTCGCCACCTGCCAGTGGGTGCAGATCTTCTTCACGTGGCTGCAGTGATTCCATTACCGCGTTCAGCGGCAGAATGAAGACTTCGTCCGCCACTTTCACCGACATACCGTCGAGGATCGCCAGCGTCAGCGGCAGCAGAATACGAATGGTAGTACCAGAACCTTGCTTAGACTGGATTTCGACGTGGCCGCCCATTTCCTGAATGTTACGCTTCACCACGTCCATTCCCACGCCGCGTCCGGAGACATCCGTCACCTGCTCGGCGGTTGAGAAACCCGGGGCGAAGATCAGCATGCCCACTTCTTCATCGGTCATGTTTTCGCTGACCGCCATCCCCTGCGAAATCGCCTTCGCCAGGATACGCTCGCGGTTAAGGCCCGCTCCGTCATCGGTCACTTCAATACAGATGTTCCCGCCCTGGTGCTCCGCAGACAGGATCAGGTTACCGACCGGGGATTTTCCGGCGGCAATACGGTTTTCCGGCAGTTCGATACCGTGGTCCAGGCTGTTACGCACCAGGTGCGTTAACGGATCGATAATGCGTTCAATCAGGCTCTTATCCAGCTCGGTGGAGCTGCCCATCAACGTCAGTTCAATCTGTTTACTGAGTTTACCGGCCAGGTCGCGCACCAGACGCGGGAAGCGGCTAAAGACGTACTCCATCGGCATCATACGGATGGACATCACCGATTCCTGCAGATCGCGGGCGTTACGCTGTAACTGCCCCATGCTGGTAATCAGATCGCCGTGCGTGACCGGGTCCAGTTCGTTAGAACGCTGGGCCAGCATTGACTGGGTGATCACCAGCTCGCCGACCAGGTTGATCAGCTGGTCAACCTTCTCTACGGCAACGCGGATGCTGGTCGATTCGCTGGAGCGCGCCGCCGGTTTTTCACCACGGCCCGGGGCAGCAGCCTCTTTAGGAACGGCTTTCAACGCCGGGGCAGCAGGGGCGACCGCGGGCGCAGCAGCCTGAGCCACAGGGGTAACCTCCTCCACTGCAGCAGGCGCGTCAACGGCAACCGCTTCCGTTTCAAAGGCGATTTGATCGGCTTCGATAACAAAGCACAGCACTGCCACGATGTCGTCCTGGCTGATACCGTCATCGAGCGTCGCAGCAAGGCTGTCTTTGCCTTTTACCACGTTGCTTAATGTCGCCAGGTTACCCAGCTCCTCTTCCAGCAGGTTAACTTCGTTCTCTTTCAGGCGCGACAGCACAACGCGCAGTTTCCCCGCTTTAGCGGCGGCAGGTGCTGCATCTTCAGCGGCTGGCGTATCAACAACGCTCAGTTTGGCTGCAGGAACAACGGCTGCGGCGACCTCACCTTTTGCTTCCAGCGCAAGCTGGCGCAGCGCATTGCAGATGTATTCAAAGCTGGCGGCATCAGGCTCTGCCGAACTTTTATAGGCGTCGAGCTGTTCCTGCATAATATCTTTGGTTTCCAAAAACAGGTTGATAATGTCGGTATTGAGCTGCATCTCACCGCGTCGTGCTTCATCAAGCAGGTTTTCCATTAAATGGGTGGTTTCCTGCAGGATGGTAAATCCAAATGTTCCGGCTCCGCCTTTAATGGAGTGTGCAGCGCGGAAGATGGCATTGAGCTGCTCGGAGTCTGGCGCTTCTGGCACCAAATCCAGCAAATGTTGCTCCATATCCGCCAACAATTCGTCGGCTTCATCAAAGAATGTCTGGTAAAAATCGCTAATATCCATGCTCACGCTATCACCTCGGATTGGCTGGTGGCGATGTTGGAACGGCAGCCGAAGGAACGGCCCCAGGCTGTTTTAAATCGTCCAGTGACTCATTCTGACTTTCGGCGTTTTCATGCAGGATGGCCTGCTCCGCCTGCTGGTTCAGCACTAAAAGACTGATACGACGGTTGATGGCGTCATCCGGCCCGCGGTCAGAGACACGCATGGTTGCTGCCATGCCGACCACGCGCAGTACCTTGCCATCATCAAGCCCACCCGCCACCAGCTCGCGACGCGAGGCGTTGGCACGATCGGCAGAAAGCTCCCAGTTGCTGTATCCCTTCTCGCCCGTGGCGTACGGGAAATCATCCGTGTGGCCTGACAGGCTAATGCGGTTTGGAATACCGTTCAGCACCGGCGCAATGGCGCGCAAAATATCGCGCATATAGGGTTCAACCTCGGCGCTACCGGTTTTGAACATCGGGCGGTTCTGGCTATCAATAATCTGGATACGTAGCCCTTCCTGCACCAGATCGATCTTCAGATGCGGTCGCAGCGCGCGCAGTTTCGGGTCCGCTTCAATCAGCTGATCGAGATCGCCGCGCAACTTTTTCAGACGCGCCTGCTCCATCTTTCTCTTCAGCTCATCGATGTTCGGCTCTTTTTTCACCTCACCCTGCTTCTGGGTGTAATCATCGCCGCCGCCGGGGATCGGGCTGTCACTGTTAGAGATACGCGGCCCACCGGAGACCGCAGTCGCCAGTGGCGTACGGAAGTATTCCGCAATCTGAATCAGCTCTTTCGGGCTGGAGATCGAGATCAACCACATCACCAGAAAGAAGGCCATCATTGCGGTCATAAAATCGGCGTAGGCAATTTTCCAGGAGCCATGCGCACCGTGCCCATGCCCCTTATGCTTGCGCTTTTTTACGATGACGATCGGATGGGACTGGTTTTTCATGCGTCCTCAGTTGTCGTCTGTTGGTTTGGGTTTTTCACCGCACGCACGTGTTCTTCAAGCTCGATAAACGACGGACGCTCGCTGGAGTAAAGCGTTTTACGGCCAAACTCAACCGCGATCGGTGGCGCATAACCGTTGAGGTTAGAGAGCAGCGTAATCTTCACGCACTGCATCATTTTGGTGGTTTCCGCGCTCTTCTGACGCAGAACGCTGGCCAGCGGAGAGATAAAACCATACGCCAGCAAAATACCGAGGAAGGTTCCCACCATGGCGTGGGCAATCAGCGCCCCCAGCTCTGCCGCCGGGCGATCCGCCGAGGCCAGCGCATGAACAACCCCCATGACCGCCGCCACGATACCGAAGGCCGGCAATGAGTCCCCCACCAGCGCCAGGCTGTTGGCCGGCACTTCGGATTCGCTCTCGTGGGTTTCGATCTCTTCGTCCATCAGCGCTTCAATTTCGAAGGTATTCATATTGCCGCTGATGATCAGGCGCAGGTAATCGACAATGAAATCCAGCATCATGGCATCGGCAAGGATGCGCGGGTAGCTGGCAAAAATCTCGCTCTCTTTCGGGTTTTCGATATCCCGTTCCAGCGAGAACATCCCCTGCTGGCGCGACTTCGCCATCAGGCGATAGAGCAGAGCCAGCAGATCCATATACATGCTTTTGGTGTATTTCGAGCGACGGAACAGCAATGGAATAGCTTTCAGCGTCCCCTTGATCGATTTCCCGTTGTTGCCAACGATAAAAGCCCCTACCCCTGCGCCGCCGATGATAATAAGTTCAGCCGGTTGATAGAGTGCTCCAAGGTGCCCGCCGGTCATCATGTAACCGCCGAAAACTGTACCGAGAACTACCAGGTAACCTAATAAGATAAGCACGACATCATCCTTCCGCTAGTGACTATGGCAAGGACGTTCAGCTCGCAGCGTTTACCGAATCCAGGATAAAAAAAAGCAGCGGTAATGGCTTACCGCTGCTGGAATCTTTCCCACACGTTCGGGTTAAACAGCTTGTTCGATCTGTTCATCCAGCAGTTGTGGAATAATATCGGCAGCATCCCGGGAAAGTTTACGTCTTTTTACTGCACGGGATGGAGGCTGACATAAACTACAGGCGAAGCTGCCTGCAGGCTGATGAGCATGGGTAATGAAATTGCCATCGCAGCAGTTGCAGCGCGACAATTCAAGCATTCCGCTCTCAACAAAACGCACCAGCGTCCATGCGCGGGTCAGCGCCAGCAGGGGACCCTCTTCCTGCTGTGGGCATTGTTCAAGGTAAAGTTTATACGCTTTGATCACGGCATCGACGCCGCTACACAAACCGGTTTTGAGAAGGTACTGCCAGGCATTACAGAACATGGAGGCGTGAATGTTCTGCTCCCAGGTCATAAACCAGTCCGTTGAAAACGGCAACATTCCTTTCGGTGGGGGACTACCACGTAACTCTTTGTACAGTTTGATGAGACGACCACGGCTCAACTGAGTTTCGCTTTCCAGCATTTGTAAACGAGCACCCAGTGTAATCAGCTCCATGGCCAACTGTATGTCACGCGCTTCCTGAACAATGCTTTTCTCGCTCATTTCTACGCTCTTTTTTTACGGGCTGCGTCATCAGGCTGGCTGATTTCGTTGAGCAAGCGGGTGGAGAGAAGAATACCGGTATGGATCTGTTGCAGATCGTCCACACGAGATTCCTGTGTCAGCCGCGTGATAGTCTGAGGATTATCGAAGCGGAACTGGCAAACCAGTTGATTCGTTTCAGCCAGTTTAACCATTTGCGGCAGGGTTAACCCGCCCAGCATGGTTGCCATCTCTTCGTTAATACCTAAACGAAACATCGCGGACGCTTTGTCCTGACTAATCAATCGCTGCGCGAGCAGTAAATATGACAGGTTGATGTCATAGATATGTTTTAGCAACTCGGATGTATGCATTTTTCCCATCCCGAATAACCAACTATTATTTTTATGCGGAAAGACCGCACCCCGTGATGTCGCCGGGAAAACACCCGGTATTTAAAAAAAAGGCTAAATGCATAGTTGAATTTAGGTTTGTATTCTGCAAAACGTGCACCAACGAAGCGCGGATGCGCTTCTTACATGTTTTATCATTTCTTACAAATAACTAAGATTTTTCCTAATTCGACGCAAACTCTACTCGTCAGTTTTGACACATACAATGCAGCCATCCTCAAATTTAAAAAAAATGTGATCCATGTCACATAATTTAAGTGAATATCATCCATAAATCCATCAGTGAGACTTGTAATTTGTTCATTTTTTAACCAATCAAGACCATTTTATATTCTTTATGGACGAATACTCATGCAGAAGTGCGAACAGAAGGCGCATGGCGATTGCTTTTTTGAGCAATAGCGACTACCGCAACAATTCACACGCTATACATCTCAGGGCCACATTTTCATTACCTATGAAAAACATACAGTTATGCTTGAGGGGTGAAAAATTTGTTTCAAAGCGTGATCATTCACATTGCGTATATAACGCTTTAAAACGATTTAACATCACGCGCATCAAAATGTGTGATTTACGTTAAGTTGTTAATTTTTTTCATTTGCACGCGGTTTGCCGTTATTCTTCTTATAAGAATAATTAATGAATAATTATGAGAAGCTTCACACTAATGTCGTATTCACCTCTTGCAGAAGTGCTGATTTCGCGGTAATGCTGACACAGACGCGGTTTTTCAGACAGCTAAGGAGTGCGTGATGAGTTACTCCCATCTTCTTGTTTCTGTTGCAGTTTCACCGGAAAGTCACCAACTCGTTGCCCGGGCGGTGTCCATCGCCCGCCCGCATAATGCGCGCATCAGCTTAATTACCCTTGCGGCCGAACCCGAGATGTACAATCAACTGGCAGCCCCCATGCTGGAAGATATTCGTGAGGTATTACAGGAAGAAACGCAGCAATTTCTGCAGGAGCTGGTGGAGAAAGCGCAATATCCCATTTATCGGACCGTCATTGCGACAGGTGAACTGAATGCGCATATTCTCGACGTATGTCGCAAAGAGAAAATTGATTTAGTGATATGCGGTAATCATAACCAAAGCTTTATTTCACGGGCGGCCTGTGCGGCGAAATCGATAGTCGCCTCAAGCCTGGTTGATGTGCTGTTGGTGCCTCTTGGGGGTCGTTAAACCCCCAGAGGAATATCACGCCAGTTTAGGGAAAGTCGCGATCTTTTTTTGCAGAGCGCCTTCATGGCTTTGCGGCTCAATATTACGCAAATCGCGAATAAAACGTGCCTGCCAGTGATTAATATCGTTCTCGCGGATCGTATCCATCATTTCCGCATGACGGGAAATACGCTCCGTCAGCGGCATCGTCAGAGCACGGTTGAGCGCGTTCGCCACATCATCCCGGTCGTAAGGGTTCACGATGAGCGCTGAAGTGAGTTCGTTCGCGGCTCCCGCAAACTGAGAAAGCACCAGCACCCCCGGATCGGCCGGATCTTGTGCCGCCACATACTCCTTTGCCACCAGGTTCATCCCGTCGCGCAGCGGTGTTACGAGGCCGACGTCAGCATAGCGGAACACCTTCATCAGGATCTTACGGTCAAAGTGTTGGTTCAGATAAAACAGCGGCGTCCAGCCCAGCTGACCGTAGCGGCCGTTGATGCGCCCTGCTTCCGTCTCCAGTTGATGACGAATATCCTGATAGGCCTGCACTTCCCCACGTGACGTAGGTGCAATCTGCGTATAGCGGATTTTACCGTGGTGCTGCGGATATTTATCCAGCAGCGTTTCATACGCCAGGAAGCGCTCCGGCAGCCCTTTGGAGTAGTCGAGACGCTCCACCGAGAAGATATTCTTCACGTGTTTCAGCTCGTTTTTAAGCTGTGCCAGCTTCGGCGGCAACGGACCAGACGCCTGCTCAGCAATCTCATCCGGCTCTATCCCAATCGGATAGACTTCGGTGTGGAACGTTTTACCCCAGGCCGTATGCGTTTTACCCCCTTTCGTCATCAGGCGTGTTTTGCCCGATACCGAATCCAGGAACGCAATGCGGTCATTCTCAGTCTGGAAGCCCAGCAAATCGTAATCACACAGCGCTTCCAGCAGCTCTTCATGCGGCGGCAGCGCGGTAAAAATTTCCGGTGTCGGGAACGGAATATGGAGGAAGAAGCCGATGCGGTTGTTGACTCCGCGTTTTCGCAGCTCACGGGCGAAGGGAAGCAGATGATAATCGTGGATCCATAAAATATCG
This sequence comes from Enterobacter cloacae complex sp. 2022EL-00981, assembly GCF_028737495.1. Lineage (NCBI taxonomy): Bacteria > Pseudomonadati > Pseudomonadota > Gammaproteobacteria > Enterobacterales > Enterobacteriaceae > Enterobacter > Enterobacter cloacae complex sp. 2022EL-00981. The sequence continues at coordinate 49,482 of NZ_JAQZRK010000001.1, read as the reverse complement.
TCTTCCTCGATTAAAGGCAGCAGTTTATCCGCCAGCAGCGCATTGACGCGGCTGTAGCCTTCAAACGATTCTCGCTGGAATTTGACCAGGTCCAGACGGTAGTGGAACGCGGGCCACAGCACGGCATTCGAGAACTGGGAGTAGTACTCGTCATAATCTTTCTCTTTCAGGGCGAATGACGCCCAGGTGATGTTGCCGCGCGTCACCTTTTTAAGTGGTTTTTCTTCCTCACTAATGTCACCACTCCAGCCAAACCACAGCCCGCCAGCAGCTTTTAAGGCACCTAATACCCCCACCGCCAGCCCACCTGCACTGGCTTTTTTATCGTCAGGCGGTGCGATACGGTTAGAGACGACGACTAAGCGACCCATAATGGTTTCCCCCTTTGTTTTGCGCTATTTGTTGTTGTTGCTGGTTAGCGATGTCAGATATCCACTGCCAGACGCTGGCCACATTTGCCAGACGCCATTCGGCTTCAGTGTCACCAGGCCCAACCTTCACGGAGATCCCTCCGGCCTGATTCACTACACGAAACCCGGCCTCATCGGTCAGGTCATCCCCAAGAAAAACGGGCGTCCGGCCCCGGAAAGGCGGCGTTGCCATAAACGCGGCGATCGCAGCCCCTTTATTGATCCCTTTCGGTTTAAGCTCCACGACGCATTTACCCGGCTGCAGCGCCAGCTCAGGATGCGCCTGCGCGACCCTGGCGGCGAGCGCAAGCACGGCCTCTTCATGCTGCGGTGCCTGGCGATAGTGCAAGGCAAAGGCCATCCCTTTGGCTTCCAGTTCCGTGCCCGGCAGTTCAGCCAGTGCAGCAGCGAGCTGCGCCTGCAGCTTTTCGATTAATGCATCGGGGAGTGAAACGATGTGCGTGTGATCATGGATGTCGCGGCGCTCCGCTCCGTGTACACCGGCCAGCGGAAAGTGGTAAGGACTGGCGAGCAAATCCAGCTCGGCCATTGAGCGCCCTGATATCAATGCCAGTGCTCCCTCATTCATTTGCGAGAGCTGATGCAAATCCTGTAATACCGCCTCCGGGATAACCACCTGGTCGGGGTGCGGTTTTATCCCGGCGAGCGTGCCGTCGAGATCGAAAAAGAAAGCATAGTGTCCGGGCAGTACAGGCGGTGCGGTTAACAAGTCAGCCACCCTGGTCCTCCTTACGGTTTACGAGAGGTAAACGCCTTTACCTCTTTCATAGCCATGTAAGTATAGACAGTGTGACGTCGCTCGCCATTTGACAACCGCCCCGCCAGCGGAACTGGCGGGGCGGTTCAGGCGTCAACTAAGGTTATTAGTTGAGCAATTAAAAGGCAGGAAGAACGTTACACGGTACGCTTCGCTTTTTGCTTGTAACGGTCGAAAATCACGGCTGCGAGCAGGATCAGGCCACGAACCACATACTGGGAGAACGGCGAAATATTCAGCAGGTTCATGGCGTTCTCTACTGTCCCCAAAATGAGGATACCGGCCACCACATATGAGATTTTTCCGATGCCGCCCTTCAGCGAAACCCCGCCCAACACGCAGGCTGAAATGACGATCAGCTCGTACCCAATGGAGGTCATAGGCTGGCCGCTGGTCATGCGCGATGCCAGAATAATCCCCGCTGCCGCCGAGACCAGACCGGAGAGCACAAAGATAATGATCTTAGTGCGCACCACCGGTACACCCGCCAGTCGCGCCGCTTCCTCATTACCGCCGATCGCCAGGGTATTTCGGCCAAACGTGGTGCGGTTAAGCAGGAAGCCGAACAGGATCAGACAGGCCACCGTCAGCCAGATTGGCGCAGGCAACCCCAGCCAGTTCGCATAGCCAAGGGTGAAGAAGCGCTCGTCTTCAATCCCCACCGCTTTACCGTCGGAGATGATATAGGCCAGACCGCGCACAATCTGCATGGTCGCAAGCGTGGTGATCAGGGCGTTAATCTTCAGGCGGGCAATCACAAACCCGTTAACCAGACCGCTGATAACGCCCAGCAGCAGACCCGCCAGCACGCCAATCCACAGGCTTTCGGTCATGTTGATTACCACCGCCGTGGTGACGCCAGCACAGGCAATGACGGAGGCCACTGACAGGTCGAAATCGCCCAAGGCCAGACAGAACAGCATCCCGCAGGCCACCATACCGGACATGGAAATGGCCAGCCCCAGCCCTTTCATATTAATGAAGGTGGCAAAGTTGGGCACAAAGATCGCGCAGGCGACAAAGAGTGCGGCAAAGACCACCAGCATGCCGTACTGATCCCAGATGCGGCCAAAACTGAAGGCCGATTTCGATTTCGGCGCTCCGGATGTAGTAACAGAGGACATCATTAACTCCTTACTCAGGCGACAGCCTGGCTAACTTTCGGCATGGCGAGACTCAACGCCTGTTGTTCATTCGCCTGTTCATGAAGCAATTCACCGGCGATTTCGCCCTCACGCATCACAACAATGCGGTCGGCCACGCCGAGTACCTCAGGCAGATCGCTGGAGGCGAACAACACCGCCACACCGCGTTTTGCCAGCTCATAGATCACGTTATAAATTTCGTGTTTCGCCCCCACATCGATGCCGCGCGTTGGCTCATCCAGCAAAATGACCTTCATATCCTCCGACAGCCAGCGGCCTAAAATCGCCTTCTGCTGGTTACCGCCGGAGAGATTCATGATCAGCTGTTCCGGGCCCGGGGTTTTGATGTTCAGCGAACGGATATGGTGGTCGGCGTTGCTCTCCTCCCAGCCGTCGTTGATCAGGCAACCGGCGCGAATAAACTTCCGCCGCGCGGAAATATTGATGTTGTCACGTACCGAGTGCACCGGAATAATGCCCTCCGCTTTGCGGTCTTCCGGGCAGAGCATCATCCCGGCCTGGATGGCATGTGCGGGCTTCTGGATATCGACCCGCTGCCCGTCAATGGATACCTGCCCTTCGGTGATGCGCGTACCGCCAAACAGGCCTTTCATTAACTCGCTACGCCCTGCGCCCACCAGACCAAACAGCCCGACAATCTCCCCGCTGCGCACCGAGAGCGAGATCGGCGTTCGCACGCCCGGCGCTTTAACGTTTTCCAGCTTCAGGCGCTCAGGGCCGTATTCGCGTGGCTGCCAGTGATATATATCTCCCAGCTCGCGGCCAACCATCGCCTGAACGAGCTGGTCATGATTGACCTGCTCCATATCGGTAAAGGTGCGCACGTAGCGGCCATCTTTAAAGACGGTGATGGCATCGCTTAAGGCAAAAATCTCTTCCATACGGTGCGAAACATACAAAATAATGCGGCCTTCTTTACGCAGCTCGCGGATCACCCGGAACAGGTTTTCGATTTCACGCGCGGAAAGCGAGCTTGTCGGTTCGTCGAAGGCAATGATCTTGGCGTTACGCGCCAGCGCCTTGGCAATTTCAACCATCTGCCACTGGCCGATGGAGAGATACTTCAGTGGTGTCTGGGGATCGACATCCAGACCCAGATGTTTCAGCTGCAGCCCCGCTTCGTAATTAAGTAGCGACCGGTTTACCACGCCGCTTTTGTGCGGGAGCTGGCCTAAATAGATGTTTTCCGCCACCGTCATCTCAGGGATCAAATGCAGTTCCTGATAGATGATGGCCACCCCGGCGTTGAGCGCAGCGGTGGTATCAGCAAACGCCACCTCTTCGCCGCGAATGGCCAGCGTGCCGGTGGTTGGCGTGTAGTTGCCGCTGAGGATTTTCAACAGCGTGGATTTTCCGGCGCCGTTTTCGCCCATCAGGGCGTGAACCTGACCGGCATAGCAGTCGAAGCTGATATCGGTCAGCGCGTTAACACCGGGAAAGGTTTTCCCGATACCGCGAAAAGAGAGATACGGATCAGACTGTCGCATAACGTCTCCGTGATTCCTGTAGTGTGTACGTCTGGCCCCTCGCGGTTCGCGAGGGGCACAATCACCGCGTATTACTTACCGCCCAGTCCTTTTTTCGCCAGCTCCTCTTTGAAGTTGTCGCGGGTGATCAGCACCACGTCGGTCACTTCAGTAAACTTCGGCGGTTCCACCCCTTTGGTAACCCAGTTGTAGAGCATTTCGCTGGATTTATAGCCGTGTACGTCCGGGCTTGGCAGCAGTGAGCCGTAGAAGCCCGTCGCCTGCGCTTTAGAGAGCTCACTCACCGCGTCAACGCCGTTGATGCCGATACCGATCACATCAGGCGCTTTGAAGCCCTGACCTTCCGTTGCGCGTACGCCGCCCAGGACGGTGTTATCGTTCATGCCGACCACCAGCCAGTGCTTCACCTCTGGATGTTGAACCAGCATGGAATTGGCGGCGTCGAAGGCCCCCGGAATGTCGTTGGATTTTGTCGGCACTTTATAGATCTGTTTTTCCGGGAAGCCGGCCGCTTTCAGCGCGTCCATTGACCCGGTGGTACGACGGCGGGCGGTATCCAGCTCGTCGGCGGTGATGGCCATCACGGCGGTATCTTTCACATCCCAGCCGCGTTTCTGCATCTCTTTATAGAGTTCCTGGCCCTGACGTTCGCCAATTTTGGTGGCCGCCATCATCACCAGCGGCACGCTGTCCATCGGTTTGCCCTTGGCGTTGACGAACTGATCGTCAACCGCAATGACCTTCATGTCGTAACCGCGCGCTTTGGCTGCAATCGCAGAGCCCAGTTTGGGATCCGGCGTACAGATAACGAACCCTTTCGCCCCGCTGGCCGCCAGGCTGTCGATAGCGTTCAGCGTTTTTTCACCGTCAGGCACGGCGATTTTAATGACTTCAAATCCTAAATCTTTCCCGGCCTTATCGGCGAATTTCCATTCGGTCTGGAACCAGGGTTCTTCCGGCTGTTTTACCAAAAAACCGAGTTTTAAATTCTCAGCGATAGCGGATTGTGACATAACGGCAGCCAGACCGATGGCCGCCAGCGCTTTAGTAAATTTGTGCATGGTAAACTCCAGCATTAGCGTTCTTTTCTGTAGGGAATATTTGCGTACTTCTTATTTAATCGGACTTAAAACAAGGCATTAGCGCTTACCTCGTCATAAGCGTTAGTGCTGGTGATAGTTTTAGCGGGAAATTAATCATCCATAAGAGAGCGCCATCACACCGCAGAATTACAGTAATTGCGTACATAAATTCAGCGAAAAATGACATAAAAACGGCAGTATTTGTCGGACAAATGAAACCGAGATAAGCAGAATTATCCATAAGATCAGCTAAGAAATCCCTGATACCCAAACCCCCGCGTTCCGGGCGCGATCGCGGTACGGCGTTACCATCATCGGGAACTGTGTAGCATTGGCGTTGCCGCAAAATATATTTTATGGCGTTATTCTGCGAAAATTGATTTAGCGCAATTTAGTCGGCGCATCATATATTTGAAATAGTTAATCCAGAATTAACTCTTTCTCAGAGCATTATTCCGGCTCACTATTCCCATTGGGTAAATATCGATATTGAAATAGGTAAAAACCAGTAATTTCAAGGCATTAGATAAATATTATTTTATAACAACATGTTGTTAGTTTTGTACTATATTAAATTTTGTAATGTATGGTAAAACGCACCAATTAAGAGTTTTCTTAAGCGCCGAGCAGGGGTATGCTTATTTATATCGAACACAGGAAGTGATTATTCGGTCGACTTTTGTCATTGCAGAAATGCTTTTCTGCCACTTACTCGTCTTAACCTGCCCGTTCAGGTTTTGTTACGGACATCACACTAACAGTCTATAAGGATATTGGTATGACTACCCAAACGATGATGCAAAAACTCAATGCGCAGATGAACCTGGAGTTCTATGCGTCGAATCTGCACCTCCATTTGAGCGAGTGGTGTTCTGAGAACCGTCTCAACGGTACCGCCACTTTTTTTCGTACCCAGGCACAAAGTAACGTCACCCATATGATGCGCGTCTTTAACTTTTTGAAAGGCGCAGGGGCAAATCCTATCGTCAAAGCCCCGGATGCAATTAATGGGCACTACTCCTCGCTGGAGGAGTTATTCAGGAAAACACTTGAAGAGTATGAGCAACGCTGCGCCACGCTGAATAAACTGGCGGATGAAGCCAGGGCTCAGCATGACAGCGCAACACTGCAGTTCTTGCGCGATATGGACAAAGAGCAGCAGCAGGACGGCATTTTGCTTAAAGCACTGGCGGATGAGCTCCGCAACGCGCAACAGTCCGGGTTATGCCCGGAACAGACCGACCGTCACCTGCTCGATCTGGTGACAGTGCAGCACCACTAAGCTTTTCGCCTGCTCCCGTTCGGGAGTGGGCCTCTTTTTCACAGCCAACCTCCTGCTTTTTAAAAGATTTAACAAATCAGATCTCGCTCTCAATGATTATCCCTACAACATGTAATGATTTATTTAATTACATAATTAATGACGAGGGAGCATCATGATCACCATTGAGTTTATTGTCATCCTCCTGTGCCTGCTGACAGGCACGCGTTTTGGCGGGATGGGACTGGGACTGATAAGCGGTATCGGTCTGTTTATTTTGACGTTTATCTTTGGTCTGCAGCCCGGTAAACCGCCGGTTGATGTGATGCTGACTATCCTCGCCGTGATCGGGTGTGCGGCCACCCTGCAGACGGCAGGCGGGCTGAATGTGATGATGCAATTTGCCGAGCGCCTGCTGCGCAAGCATCCTCAGCACATCACCCTCCTCGCCCCCTTTACCACATGGATGCTGACCTTTCTCTGCGGTACCGGCCATGTGGTGTACACCATGTTCCCGATTATTGCCGATATCGCCCTGAAAAAAGGGATCCGCCCGGAACGTCCGATGGCCGTGGCGTCGGTGGCATCGCAAATGGCGATCACCGCCTCCCCGGTCTCCGTTGCCGTGGTGTCGCTGATTTCCATTCTGGCCGCCCAGCACGGCATTGGACACGCGTGGGGGATCCTCGAAATTCTCGCCGTGTCGGTTCCCGCCTCGCTGTTCGGTGTGACCATTGCCGCCCTGTGGAGTTTACGCCGCGGGAAAGATTTAGCCGATGACATGGAATTCCAGGAAAAGCTGAAAGATCCAAAACAGCGCGAGTTTATCTACGGCGGAACCGAGACGTTGATGAACCAACGTTTTCCGAAACAGGCCTACTGGTCAACGTGGATTTTCTTCGCCGGGATCGCGGTGGTGGTACTGCTCGGGGCATTGCCTGAACTGCGTCCGGCGTTTGAGGTGAAAGGCAAAATGACGGCGCTGTCGATGAACCTTGTCATTCAGATGATGATGCTCATTGCGGGTGCGGTGATGCTGGTCACCTGCAAGGTCAATGCAGCGACCATTTCTAACGGCGCGGTCTTTAAAGCCGGAATGGTGGCGATTTTCTCGGTGTTCGGCGTCGCGTGGATGAGTGATACCTTTTTCCAGGCACATCTCGACGAGCTAAAACTGGCGCTGGAAGGGGTCGTGAAAAGCCATCCGTGGACCTACGCCATCGTGCTTTTCCTGGTCTCTAAACTGGTGAACAGCCAGGCGGCAGCGCTGACGGCCGTGGCGCCGATGGGGTTAATGCTGGGTATCGATCCGAAAATGTTGATCGCTTTCTTCCCGGCGTCGTATGGCTATTTTGTTCTGCCCACCTACCCAAGCGATTTGGCCTGCATCGGATTTGACCGTTCAGGGACAACCCGTATCGGCAAATTTATTATCAACCACAGCTTTATCCTGCCGGGGATAATTGGCGTGAGCTGTGCGTGCGCGGCGAGTTATCTGCTGGTACAGACCTTCTTTTAAACGCTTTCGGGCGACAGGCACTGTCGCCCTTCTCACGTTGCGCGCTATCAGTGAGATTCACCCTGTGGCGTGAATCTCAGCTCAATCAGCGCGATGGCTTTCTGGATCGCCCGAAGCGTAACCGGGTCAGCCGCAGCGGGATGGCTGGTAAAATCGATGTTTTTCAGCTGGGTAGACATCTTCTCGCGCACTTCCACCGGCGCGATAACATCTAAGACATCAAGGATCTGTTTGATGACCAGCTGGCATGCGACAACATCAGATACCAGTTCCTGATCGGCGCTCAGGTTTTGAGACATGGGGGTTTCTCCTTATTCAAAGGCCGCCATAGTAACAAAACACGCCCCCTTTCATCTCCCTTCTGGTGGTTGCAGGCATAAAAAAACCTGCCGAAGCAGGTTTTTTTATCAGAACATCGCGCCAGGCGGCACGTCTTTGAAGGTGTTGCAGTAGTTAGCCCACATGCTTTTGAGGATTTTGCGCAGTTTCATTGTGATGCTCCATTAACTTGTTATACAACTTTATCGTCAATGTGCCTATAATATGACCACCATCACAAAAATCAATATTTTTGTGACTCACATCACAATTTTTTCTGCATTCAGCCACGCGGTTAGCCGACAATCTCGCGCACGAAAGCCTCGATCTCTTTGTCCTGGCAGTTTTCAAAGAAGCACTGCTGGAAGCGCTGCCCGGAAACGGCGGTTTTTACCAGCTCAGGATCGATTGCCCGCAGCGTGTCCAGATAGTTCTCTTTGACCACAGCCGCTTTCACCTGATTCAGGATCCCCGCATTACGTACCTGAGGCTCTTTGCGCTCTGGCGGATAACCTTCTCCCTTGCGGCCGGTAAACGCTTTTTCGAAGATAAAGCGAACGTTCAGCTCTGCGCCCCAGCCAAAGCCTTTGGCAAACGGCAGGGCAAGCGCGTTACCGTTGTTAATCTGTGCGAAGAGAAACGCATCTGCAGGGTCGATACAGTAACCGCAGATCACGCCCGGGTGGATGTTCAGCGACATCAACGCCCCCTGGCCTGTTCCACACCCAGTCACCACAAAATCGACGGCCTTCGCATTGAGTAAAATGCTCGCCATGATCCCCAGATGGATATAGGTCAGATGATGGTCGTTCTCATCGCTCATGCCAACGTTATACACCGGGAACCCTTTTTCATCGGCGACCGTTTTTAACTCTTTCAGAATCACTGGATTTTTTGCGGCCTGGCTGTTTTCCATCATCAGTGCGATTTTCATTGTCTCTCTCCTGAATGCGTTGCGGGCGAGCCCATCATGGATACCTTTTCATCTTCACCCTACTATCACACAAACGCACTTTCAAATTAAATGAAAGATTGTTTTAAAAAACCAAAGAGGACTCACATTTTTGTTAATGACAGGTCTGAGCCCGGCCCGTTGCAAAGAGAAAGGGCAGATTGTCCGGCTATTCCGGGCATTGCGGCGGACAGCGAGGGGTACGATAACGTATTTCCCTCCACTCAGAGCGAACCATGAAAAGAGTCTTCGTTGTCGGCACGGTCCTGCTGCTCGCGGGATGTAGCATCAACCGCCAGGCACAGGTGAGCAGTCTGGATGCGCCAAATGGCATAGTCCGCCTCGACTATGGTCAGGCCGCCCTGCAAAACGCCTGGTCTGATGAATATGTGAATAACGGCACCGCAACCAAAGCGTGCCAGGGCATGGGATATGCCACCGCCTCCTCCTATGGGCAGCCCATTAAAACCTGCACCCTGATTAGCGGCTCACTGTGTCTGAACGAGAGCGTCACCATTCAGTACAAATGCATGGGTTATGCTGTTAAACCGGCCACCAGTAATCCGTGGTATTAATCTGCGCTGCCAGTTTTGGCTGGCAGCCCGTTAAAATAAACAATTCTCATTTATAAATATAAATATCGCCAATGCGTTTTATTCCCATTCGTATTTTTAAATAAACAAATATTTATTTTACGTTTTGCATATAATTCAATAACAAATTATAGTGTCGCTCATTGTGAACCAGAAATAATAAACCGGAGCGTCACCATGCTGAAAACTGAAATGATCGACAAGCTCAATGCGCAAATGAATCTTGAGCTTTTTTCCTCCCTGCTCTACCAGCAGATGAGTGCCTGGTGCAGCTATCACAGCTTTGAAGGTGCCGCCGCGTTCCTGCGTCGTCACGCTCAGGAAGAGATGACCCACATGCAGCGTCTCTTTGATTATCTGACAGATACCGGCAGCCTGCCGCGCATTGATAACGTGGCATCACCGTTTGCGGAGTATGGCTCACTTGATGAACTCTTCCGCGCTACCTACGAGCACGAGCAGCTGATCACCCAGAAAATTAACGAACTTGTGCATGCGGCAATGACCAGCCAGGATTATCCAACCTTTAATTTCCTGCAGTGGTATGTGGCCGAACAACACGAAGAAGAGAAACTGTTTAAATCGGTTCTGGATAAATTATCGCTGGCCGGTAAAACCGGTGAAGGTCTTTACTTTATTGATAAAGAACTCTCTACGCTTGATACCCAGAATTAATATCGATACGGCGCTGACTTTCAGCGCCGTATTTTTTTACATGCAACCTGCGCAACTGGTGCAGCGCCAGTCATGCGGATTTACGGCCTGGAAAAAGTACCGGTAGTTTGCCGCCTCAAGCGGGATCCCGGCGTCGAAGAATAAATCCGTCAGCCAGTCCACGTTTTCGATTATCCACTCATCCTCTTTTAACCCCTGTGCAAAGGTCTCATCCTCAGGATCGATAATCGAATAAATCGCCCAGGTGCCCATATCCTTTTCACGTCGGGATTCCGGCAAAGTCAGCGCCGTATTCTGCCAGCTGATGATCCAGTGGCCGTGACATAGCAAATTGCCTTCCCGGCTCCAGGCCGCTGTGAATGGATTTTCCCCCGCCATCAGACCCTCATTTTATTTTATGTTTTGCAATTTTTGTTTAAATTACGCCTGATTTTCACGCGATCCTATTGTCCTTATGAAGTAGCCTTACACCTCCGAAGGATCAGAGAGTTACCTGAAGAGCCTCGCCCGGCTAGAATCGTAAAGTTATAATTACACCTCTTGTAACGGTGATTTGACGAAATACGGCTTTTCCCTTACTCTGCGCCGCAGATTTTGTCGCGATCGTGAAGCGTTGTAGAGGAAAGCGTGAAAAACAGAACCCTGGGAAGTATTTTTATCGTCGCCGGAACGACGATTGGCGCAGGAATGCTGGCGATGCCGCTGGCCGCCGCGGGCGTCGGATTTGGCATGACATTACTGCTACTGGGTACGCTCTGGGCATTAATGTGTTACACCGCGCTGTTGCTGCTTGAGGTTTATCAGCACGTCCCCGCCGATACCGGGCTGGGTTCGCTTGCGGCACGCTATCTGGGCCGTTACGGACAGTGGGTGACAGGCTTTAGCATGATGTTTCTGATGTACGCCCTGACCGCTGCATATATCAGCGGTGCCGGGGAATTGATCGCTTCCAGCGTCAACGACGGGTTCGGTGCTGACATTACGCCAGCGACGGGGGCCATCTTCTTTACGCTCATCGGCGGCGGCGTAGTCTGTGTGGGCACCTCGCTGGTCGATCTGTTTAACCGTTTTTTATTCAGCGCCAAAATTCTTTTTCTGATTGTAATGCTGGTTCTGCTGGCACCGCATGTTCATAAGGTCAACCTGCTGACGCTGCCGTTGGAAAAAGGCCTGGCGCTTTCCGCGATCCCGGTCATTTTTACCTCATTTGGCTTCCACGGCAGTGTGCCAAGCATTGTCAGCTACATGAACGGTGATATTCGCAAGCTTCGCCGCGTGTTTGTTATCGGTAGCGCCATCCCGCTGATTGCCTACATTTTCTGGCAGCTGGTGACGCTGGGCAGTATCGACTCTTCCACCTTTATTGGCTTGATGGCGGAACACGCTGGTCTGAATGGTTTCTTGCTGGCGCTGCGTGAAGTGGTAACTTCTCCACACGTTGAGCTGGCGGTGCATCTGTTTGCCGATCTGGCGCTGGCCACCTCCTTCCTGGGCGTGGCGCTCGGTCTGTTTGATTATCTGGCAGATCTCTTCCAGCGTCGCAATTCCGTCACCGGCCGCTTACAGACAGGGGCGATCACCTTCCTGCCTCCGCTGGCCTTTGCCCTCTTCTACCCGCGCGGGTTTGTCATGGCGCTGGGGTATGCGGGGGTGGCGCTATCCATTCTTGCCCTGCTGCTCCCTTCTCTGCTGGCGTGGAAGAGCCGCCAACAGCATGCCCGGCAAGGGTACCGGGTGGCAGGTGGAAAACCGCTACTGTGCATTGTGTTTGCCTGCGGGGTCGTCATTATTCTGGTGCAATTTTTGATTGCGGCGGGAATGCTGCCGGAAGTGGGGTAAAAAAAAGGGGCTATCAACAGCCCCTTTTTTATCAGTGTAAGCAACAGCTCTTAAACTTCTTCCCGCTGCCGCACGGACACGGATCGTTACGCCCGACCTTTGTGCCGTTAACAATCGGTTTCTTCGCTTCCGGTTGCTGTGGGTTAGCAGACCAGTAGTCGTATAAACGCAGCGCCGCTGGCTGGATACGCTCAATGCTGGCGATGTACTCCTCTTCGCTCAGCGCGTCCAGCTTCTCGCTGTTCTCTTCTGCGCCGTGAAGCGCGATGACATCCAGATCCGCTTTCAGCTCTTCTGGCAGTGCAGACCAGTCGGTCAGCGACACGCCGCGCATATAGCCATAACACCACTCTTCCACCACGGTGTAGCTCTGGCCGTCCACGTCGTTATAACCAAACATCGGCTCAAACTGATCCGGGTATTCGCTCAGGCGCTCAGCAATGTCGTTCATATGCTTAAAGCAGAGATCGATAAAACGGTTCATTTCTCGATCGTTTTTCCAGCGCGGGATATATTTCTCGCCGCCCCATACCGCCACCAGCCAGGTGTCTGGCTCGACAACCACGGGGCCGGAAAGCACTGCCGTAAGCATGCCGTCCAGTTCGGACACGTCAATCACGGACGCATCGTCATGACCGTAAGACATTAACGTCTCTTCCAGCCACGCCATTTCGCTTGCATTTAATGGGCCTTCAGTCATTGCTGACACTCCTGATCAAAAAGGAAAGGATCCTAGCACATATCGTAGGCCTTTCCCGGCGGAAGTTACGGGAATTATTGCTGCAAAAACGTGCAAATCGTGACCCTTGCACAACTTATGGGCTTTATTGTTAACGAGATGTGATCTCCGCTGTAATTTCAGTGCGTCCCGCAAGGCTGCGTACAACGGCGCTCTATACTCAACATGTCGCAACGCCGTCAACAGGTTAACCATTCTGGCAACGATTTTGCTTAATCTTCAGCACGCGACACTGCGCATGGAAACCTCGCCGTATTAAGCAGGATGCTGACCGTATCTTGTTCGTAACATCATTTTTCTCGCTCGTGTTTTTGATTGGCTGCGCCGTCGGGCGTTCGGGTTTACACCGTGGTGCAAAAACCTCATTGCTAAGGAACACAATAATGTCGCTGAAATTAATCAGAACTCCTCTTTCTCTTGTGTTGGCCGGTTGTCTGGTGACGGCATTTTCCGCCCGGGCAGATATTGTCATTGGCGTGGCCGGGCCATTTACAGGCCCCAATGCCACCTACGGCGATCAGTACTGGCATGGCGCAACACAGGCAGCAGAGGACATTAACGCCGCAGGCGGGATCAACGGTGAAAAAATTAAGCTGGTTCAGGGAGATGATGCCTGCGAGCCCAAGCAGGCCGTTGCCGTCGCCAACCGTTTAGTCGACCAGGATAAGGTCAACGCGGTGGTCGGTCATTTCTGCTCCTCGTCCACCATGCCCGCCTCTGAGGTGTACAGCGACGCGGGGATCATCGCCATCACGCCTGGCTCCACCAACCCGCAGATTACCGAGCGCGGCATGAGCGATATGTTCCGCATGTGCGGCCGCGATGACCAGCAGGGTCAGGTCGCCAGCGATTTCATTATCGACAAGCTGAAAGCCAAACGGGTGGTGATCATTCACGACAAAGACACCTACGGTCAGGGGCTGGCGGACGCCACCAAAGCCGCACTGGCAAAACGCGGCGTGCAGGACGTAATGTACGAAGGGTTATCCCGCGGTGAAAAAGACTTTAACGCCCTGGTCACCAAAATTGGGGCGCAAAAACCGGACGTCGTCTTCTTCGGGGGCTGTCACCCTGAAGCCGGCCCGCTGGTTCGCCAGATGCGTGAACAGGGCGTGCAGGCAAAATTCTTCTCCGGCGACTGTATTGTCAACGAAGAGATGGTGACCGCGGCGGGAGGCCCCCAATATACCAACGGCATCTATATGACCTTCGGTAAAGATCCGCGCCTGATCCCGGACGGTAAAGCGGTAATTGAGAAATTCCGCGCCGGTAAATTCGAACCGGAAGGATACACCCTCTACTCCTATGCCTCTGTGCAGGCTATCGCCGCGGCATTCAAGGCGACGGGCGGCAAGGACTCAGCCAAAGCCAGCGAATGGCTGAAGGCTAATTCCGTCGATACGGTGATGGGCAAAAAAGCCTGGGACAGCAAAGGCGATCTGAAAGTCTCTGACTACGTGGTGTATCAGTGGGACGACAAAGGAAAGTATAAGGAAGTGCCGTAACGGGACGGAGTCACGCTCAACGTCGGCAGGGCCGCCTGCCGACGCAAACAACACATCAGGCTGCGCGGTTTGCGCGGCCGTTATAAAGAGCGCGCTAAGATGAGTACATTCTTCCTGCAACAGTTAATTAATGGCTTAACGCTGGGCTCCGTCTACGGACTCATCGCCATCGGTTATACGATGGTGTACGGCATCATCGGGATGATTAACTTCGCCCACGGCGAAGTGTATATGATCTCAGCCTATCTCTGCGCGATTGGCCTGGCGCTGCTCTCCTTCTTCGGCCTGCAGTCGTTCCCTCTACTGATCCTCGGCACGCTGGTATTCACCATCGTGGTCACCGGAGTGTATGGCTGGACCATCGAGCGCATTGCCTATAAACCGCTACGCAACTCCACCCGTCTGGCGCCGCTGATCTCCGCCATCGGCATGTCGCTTATCCTGCAAAATTACGCGCAACTGAGCCAGGGGCCGCGTCAGCAAGGGGTTCCCACCATGCTGGACGGCGTGATTCGTCTGCATCTGGGAGAGGGGTTCGTGCAGATTACCTATACCAAAGTATTCATTCTGGTCGCCTCCTTCGCCGGGATGCTATTGCTCACCTGGATTATCAGCCATACCCGGCTGGGACGCATGTGTCGTGCGGTACAACAGGATCGAAAAATGGCCTCCATTCTGGGGATAAATACCGACAGGATTATTTCTCTGGTATTTGTCATCGGCGCGGCAATGGCCGGTCTGGCCGGGGTGCTCATTACCATGAATTACGGCACCTTTGATTTCTACGTCGGGTTTGTGATTGGTATCAAAGCCTTTACCGCCGCGGTGCTCGGGGGGATCGGCTCTTTGCCCGGCGCGATGCTCGGCGGGCTGATTCTGGGGGTGGCCGAAGCTCAGTTTTCCGGCATGGTGAACTCGGACTACAAAGATGTGTTCTCGTTTGGGCTGCTGGTCATGATCCTGATTTTCCGCCCTCAGGGACTGCTCGGCCGCCCTGTCGTGGCCAAAGTGTGAAGGAGAAAACAATGACATCACACGGTTTCTCCCTCAAGCGCTGCCTGCTGGACGCGATGTTTTCCGGGCTGATCGCATTGATTATTTTTGGCCCGATTGCGGGCGTGGTGCTGGACGGATATAGCTTTAACTTTGCCGCACAGCGCCTGGCCTGGATGGTTGGCACAGTGATGGTTGGGCGTTTTCTGCTGAGCGCTTTTTTAAGTACCGCTGCCGGGGCCCGTTTTCAGGCGCGGTTCGAAGCCGACAGCGCGGGAGTATATGTTCGCCCGCCGGAATACAAAAGCCGTCTGCGCTGGGTTATTCCTCTGGCGATCGCCCTTGCGATCTGCTTCCCGTTTGTCGCCACCAAATACCTGCTGACGGTTGCTATCCTCGGGCTGATTTACGTCCTGCTCGGCCTCGGCCTGAATATCGTCGTGGGTCTGGCCGGACTGCTGGATCTGGGGTATGTCGCCTTCTACGCCATCGGCGCTTACGGGCTGGCGTTGGGGTATCAATATCTGGGACTTGGATTCTGGAGCATGCTGCCGCTGGCGGCAATTATGGCCGCTGCCGCCGGAGCCCTGCTCGGCTTCCCGGTGCTGCGCATGCACGGCGACTACCTGGCGATTGTGACGCTCGGGTTCGGGGAAATTATCCGTCTGGTGCTGAACAACTGGCTAACCTTCACCGGCGGGCCTAATGGCGTGTCAGCCCCACCGCCTACGTTTTTCGGACTGGAGTTTGGTCGACGCGCCAAAGAAGGTGGCGTGCCATTTCATGAGTTTTTCCATCTGACGTACAACCCGAATATGAAGTTTATCTTTATTTACGCGGTGCTGTTTCTGGTGGTGCTGCTGGTGCTTTATATCAAGCATCGTCTGACACGAATGCCAATTGGCCGGGCATGGGAAGCCCTGCGGGAAGATGAAATCGCCTGCCGCTCCATGGGCCTCAACCATGTGCTGGTTAAGCTTTCGGCCTTTACGCTGGGCGCGTCAACGGCCGGGATTGCGGGCGTGTTCTTTGCTACCTATCAGGGTTTTGTGAATCCAACCTCATTCACCTTTTTTGAATCTGCGCTGATCCTCGCCATCGTGGTACTGGGCGGCATGGGCTCTACGCTCGGAGTCGTGCTGGCAGCCTTTGTGCTCACCGTGACACCCGAGCTGTTGCGCAGCTTTGCTGAGTATCGCGTCCTGCTGTTTGGCATGCTGATGGTGGTGATGATGATCTGGCGTCCGCGCGGGTTGATCCGCATTAACCGAAGCGGGTTTGCCGTGCGTAAGGGCGTGGCGCCATGAATGGAACGATTTTAAGCGTAGAGCACCTGATGATGCATTTTGGCGGGATCAAGGCGCTTAATGACGTCAATCTCGACGTGCAGCGCGGTTCAATTACCGCCCTTATCGGCCCAAACGGCGCTGGCAAAACCACCGTCTTTAACTGCCTGACCGGCTTCTATAAAGCGTCCGGCGGGAACATTCTGTTTAATGCACGCAACAGAACGACCAACGTCATTCAGGTTCTCGGGCAAAAATTCCAGCCGGACGACTGGATTCACCCTGCACAGTTGGGGCAGCGCCTTTTCTATAAGATGTTTGGCGGGACGCATCTGGTTAACCGCGCCGGGCTGGCACGCACCTTCCAGAACATTCGTCTGTTCCGCGAGATGTCGGTCGTGGAAAACCTGCTGGTCGCACAGCATATGCGCGTTAACCGTAATTTGCTCGCCGGGATCCTCAATACCCCCGCTTACCGACGGGCAGAGAGCGACGCCCTGGACAGGGCCTTCTACTGGCTTGAGGTGGTGGATCTTGTGGAGTGTGCCAATCGCCTGGCGGGCGAGATGTCCTACGGCCAGCAGCGGCGTCTGGAAATCGCGCGCGCCATGTGCACCGGACCAGAGATGATCTGTCTGGATGAACCCGCCGCCGGGCTCAACCCGGTTGAAACGCACAAGCTGAGCAACATCATCCGTTTTCTGCGCGACCACCACGGTATTACGGTACTGTTGATTGAACACGATATGGGAATGGTGATGGAGATTTCGGACGACATCATTGTGCTCGACCATGGAGACGTCATCGCCAGGGGAAAACCCGAGCAGATCCAGCATGATGAAAAAGTGATCGCCGCGTATCTGGGCACCGATGAAAGCGAGGTCAATCTATGAGCGAACCGATGCTGGCCTTTCGCGAGGTGGACGTGTTTTACGGCGTGATCCAGGCGCTGAAACAGGTAACCCTTGAAGTAAACAAAGGGGAAACCGTGGCGCTGATAGGCGCTAACGGCGCGGGTAAATCGACATTACTGATGTCTATCTTCGGCCAGCCGCGTATTCGCAGCGGGCAGATCGTGTTTTGCGGAGAGGAGATTAGCCATAAATCGACCCACTATGTCGCCTCCGAAGGCATTGCCCAGGCGCCGGAAGGACGACGCATTTTTCCCGATATGACCGTGGAGGAGAACCTGCTGATGGGGACCATCCCCATTGGCAGCCAGTTTGCAATGGAAGATATGCACACCATGTTTGACCTCTTCCCTCGCCTCAAAGAGCGGCGTAAACAGCGCGCGATGACCATGTCCGGCGGGGAACAGCAGATGCTGGCTATCGCCCGGGCGCTGATGAGCCGCCCTAAACTCCTGTTACTGGATGAACCCAGCCTCGGCCTGGCGCCGATTGTGGTGAAACAGATCTTCCAGACGCTGCGCGAACTGGCCCGCAACGGGATGACCATTTTTCTGGTGGAGCAGAATGCGCACCACGCGCTGAAACTTTCTGACCGCGGCTACGTGATGGTTAACGGGCAGATCCGCCTGAGCGGCAGCGGAGAGGAGTTACTGGGGAATCAGGAGGTGAGGAAGGCGTATTTGGGCGGGGTGTGATGTCAAAGGCTGGTCATTAACTTCTTGAACAGCAGAGCGCGCCGACATTATTTATTTGTTGAATTTCCCTTTATCCCAGCCTTCACCGCGAGCAGTTAAATCGACCGATGGCACGACAGCTATTCCCTCAGTATCATAAAAAAATGCGGAGGTCGTAAAGTCGTATACGGTGCCGTGAACGGTGAAAGAGATGTTATTTCCGATTCCATCAACTTTTGCTCGTGGCGTGTTCGCTGTAAGCGTGGGAGCAATGTGCTGTTTTTCGAGTCCCTCCAGGGGATCGCCGTCAAACTTGCTCGCCAAAAAATAGCGGTATACGTCCCCTGTTGTCGTGTCCGGTTCTGCGTATTCAGTGATATATAGCCACGTCCGTGGAGTGAGCTGACGAACCTCGTAAAGCTTGTCTCGCACAGTTAAGCGCTGAATATGCTGTAAATAGCAGTACATCGCGATCATAACGGCCATAATCACCGTGGCGGCCCAGTGCAGCACTCTAAAAGTGGTGCTGTTTAGCATAGTCTATTCCCTGTTTTATCCAGAACTGATCAATCGGGTCATCGCCGAACGGTGGGCCTTGCATGAAATTTCCCCATTCTTTTCTTGATGTGCCCGCTTTCCACTGCGCCGCACCAGCGGCCATATGTAAAATTTCTGCCGGAATGCAAGCAGCATAGCCCACTGCCCCGAAATGAAAGTTACCAAAATCAGCCCAGAGTCGATTTTTTTGTTTGTAATCCCACGGCCCACCGTTTCTGACTCGTTGATAAAACCAGATATACGTTAGCGGAGCGGCCATGTCCTGCACTTCACACCGTGCTCTCGCGAGTCTGATGTGTTCCCGCAAAATCTCCAGCCCACGGGGTGGGTAAATTGGTATACATGCCATCCTTGATCTCTGTAGCCATTTAAAGCAGGCAACATAAAATTAATTGAGATTGTGTATATTGCCCGGGATCAATTTAATATTTTTATTATTAATATCAATAAGTAACGCAATTTCATTTCAATCACCAATGGCACAATCTGTATTACGCGCTATCCAGTTTTAGCCGTTAATGACCGTTTAATCATCAAAAAGGAGTTTTTGAAATGGCTATTCCTGCTTACTTATGGCTTAAGGATGACGGTGGTGCGGATATCAAAGGATCTGTTGATATTTTAGATCGTGAAGGGAGCATTGAAGTGCTTTCCTTTAGCCACGGCTTATTGGTTCCGACCGATAACGGGACGGGCAAAATAACCGGTACGCGCCTCCATGCGCCTCTCGTAATCGAAAAAGAGTTTGATAGCTCGAGTCCGTACCTCTACAAAGCGGTAGCAACAGGCCAGACGCTAAAAAGCGCCGAGATCAAATGGTATAAAATCAACGATGCAGGACAAGAAGTTGAATACTTCAATATGTTGCTTGAAAACGTCCGGGTAGTCAGTATTAACCCCGTTATGCATAACTGCAAAGAGCCAGCATTACAGATACACAATCACAACGAAGGTATACAGCTCCGCTATGAGCGTATCACCTGGAAGTACTGCGACGGGAATGTCCAATACTCGGACGCATGGAACGAGCGCGTTACAGTCTAATGCAGGGCGGTTAATCCGCCTTATTTTTTGCAACCACTCTTGCATTCATACCACGAAAAGCAAATTTCAGACACAAAAAAACCACCTTTCGGTGGTTTCACGACACTGCTTATTGCTTTGATTATTCTTTATTTCCCATGGTACCCGGAGTGGGACTTGAACCCACACAGCGCGAACGCCGAGGGATTTTAAATCACGCGTGTTATCTATAATAATCAAATACATACGTTTATTTTTCGCCATTAATTCATAATTTTTAGATCAAATGAATCAACAGCTTACGCATATCAAAAATTCACAATGGCGAAACTTTTTCGTTCTGCGAACCGACATTGGGTATAGGGAGAATGGGGGTTAAACCCCTAACTTAAATGGTTGGGCAATCTTCGTTACCTACTCTGTTAAGACTATGCGTTAGCACGCCAAAAACCTCCACGTCATCCAGCGCGTCGCCTTCTATCGCTTCACCATCTTCAGTTATCAATGCCGCCCCATATAGCTTTGCAAACTCGTTTCTGTTATCCATTCTTACCAGTAGCGTATCTCCCTGCTCTGGCATCATGGCAACGTTAATGACAGCCCAACCGCAAGACGTTTCTATTACCCTGCAGTTCCCATCAACTCCGCATAACAGATCTATGGTTAACCGCTGTTCCTGGTAATCCATAGCTGGTGAAGGAAAGCCCATCAGAATACCCTCCCCATATTACGCAAGATCCAGTAACGGTTATCACTGCCGTCCGTCGTCTTATCAGCAAAATCTGGCTGGTATCTCTCAATCCATGCGTTAGCGTCTGCCTGGCTGAAATGCCAGTTCTTCTCGCGCAATTTATTGATGAATTTGTTTGTATTGAGACAAAGGTAACCCTTTGGATTCTGTTCTATAGAGGCTAAAAAAGCTGCGTGAATATCATATTGGCGAGGCATACAGCACCCTCACTTGCTCATTGACTGTATGCATATACAGTAGTATTTTTATATCAAGAGATCAAGTCAGTCAGGAGGGAGAGTGATGTTCGTTGAACTGGTTTATGACAAGCGTAATGTTGAGGGGCTCGAAGGGGCGAGAGAGATTATCCTGGCAGAACTGACGAAGCGGGTGCACCAGATTTTCCCTAGCGCTGAAGTGAAGGTGAAGCCGATGCAGGCAAACGCCTTAAACAGTGACGCCAGCAAAGGTGATCGGGAAAAGCTGAACCGTATGCTGGAGGAAATGTTTGAAGAGTCCGATATGTGGCTGGTCAAAGATTAACAAACCGATTATCTACCGTTCCGTAGATAACATGACCTGCCCCCACGATTAGATACAACACTCAGTTAGTAACGTCGGAATCTTCATTCTCAGAATGACCCTTTCTCCAGCCCGCTGCAAATTCAGACGGTGTCTGATAATTCAGCGTGGAGTGCGGGCGGCATTCGTTATAATCCTGCCGCCAGTCATTAATAATTTTCCTGGCATGAACGATATCGCTGAACCAGTGCTCATTCAAACATTCATCGCGAAATCGTCCGTTAAAGCTCTCAATAAATCCGTTCTGCGTTGGCTTGCCCGGCTGGATTAAGCGCAACTCAACACCATGCTCAAAGGCCCATTGATCCAGTGCACGGCAAGTGAACTCCGGCCCCTGGTCAGTTCTTATCGTCGCCGGATAGCCTCGAAACAGTGCAATGCTGTCCAGAATACGCGTGACCTGAACGCCTGAAATCCCAAAGGCAACAGTGACCGTCAGGCATTCCTTTGTGAAATCATCGACGCAGGTAAGACACTTGATCCTGCGACCGGTGGAAAGTGCGTCCATGACGAAATCCATCGACTAGGTCAGATTGGGCGCCGCCGGACGGAGCAGCGGCAGACGTTCTGTTGCCAGCCCTTTACGACGTCTTCTGCGTTTTACGCCCAGGCCACTGAGGTGATAAAGCCGGTACACGCGCTTATGATTAACATGAAGCCCTTCACGGCGCAGCAACTGCCAAATACGACGGTAGCCAAAACGCCTGCCCTCCAGTGCCAGCTCAGTGATGCGCCCTGATAAATGCGCATCAGCAGCCGGACGGTGAGCCTCATAGCGGCAGGTCGACAGGGATAAACCTGTAAGCCTGCAGGCACAACGTTGCGACAGACCGGTCGCATCACACATCAACATCACGGCTTCCCGCTTCTGGTCTGTCGTCAGTACTTTCGCCCAAGAGCCACCTGAAGCGCCTCTTTATCCAGCATGGCTTCGGCAAGCAGCTTCTTGAGTCTGGCGTTCTCTTCCTCAAGCGACTTCAGGCGCTTAACTTCAGGCACCTCCATACCGCCATACTTCTTACGCCAGGTGTAAAACGTGGCATCGGAAATGGCATGCTTGCGGCAGAGTTCACGGGCGGGTACCCCAGCTTCGGCTTCGCGGAGAATACTGATGATCTGTTCGTCGGAAAAACGCTTCTTCATGGGGATGTCCTCATGTGGCTTATGAAGACATTACTAACATCGGGGTGTACTAATCAACGGGGAGCAGGTCAACCTTGGTTTATCTGTCTTTTTTAGTAGGTGTGTGTAAGATGGTTTTACATTACAGTCATTCTTTGTCTAATACATGATCAGGAGATTTGTTCAGTGAATGTTTCCGCCCGTTTTGTTATACTCTTAAATCTTGCATGCGCTGCTTTATTATTTACTCTACTCAATGCTCGGTTTGATTTATTCTGATCAGGTTCTCATTTCACTTACTTAAAATCCCTCCCAAAATTTATGCAAGTACATATTTTATATCCAATCGAGTAGTAAATCGACAATCATCAGGGAGAATAATGACTTGATAAAGGACGTGATCATAGACCATCGTCCTAATCTTCCATACACAGGTGGGTATGTTGTGTATGAACCCCCGTCCAACTAGTTCCTTACGATTACCCTTAAAGCACTTTTCATGGTGATGTTTTTCCTTGTTACATATTTGGATGCTTGTTTTAAGGCATTATTCATTGCTATTACAGTCACAGGCCTAGCTAATCCTTTAACTCGATTTGATCTACTCTGGAAAACATAAATATCAGAAGAATTGCAATCCTTTCTGCACGCAATTAACTTAGAAAGCAATAAATTTAATCTAATTGTTCGTGGCTCAAATTTTGGAGTTCCAGCCAAGTGCAGCATGTCATCTTCGATATCGGAATATCTAATAGTAATCACCCTGCTGCCTTCAGCACGGAGAGAAAACAATGTTAACCATAAGTCTGCCCAAGTTGATGAGATTTTAGACAATTCAACGTGAATAGCCCTGAACTCTTCTGGTGTAATAGAATCTGTTTTTGCCATGAATACCCCCAATGCTCAACCCCACCGCTCACCAAAATTTCAACAACTTTATTACATTCTTTCAATACTTTATTACGAAAATTGTATTAAATGTTCAATATTTTTTCCTCTGCCCCTACCGCGCCGGAAATTTCTTATACAAGGTGCACACCGCAACGTCGTAAATAATCGCTACTTGCTTTCTGTCTACTCCGTTTGCGATCAAACGCCCCGCCTGCGCCCATTGCTCTGGAGTAAGCTTTGGTCGCCTGCCTCCGATTCTCCCCTTTGCCCTCGCCACAGCTAAACCTGCACGCGTTCTTTCAATAATGTTTTCCCTTTCCATTTCAGCTGCTGCACTCAGCATGGTGTATGCGAAACGGCCTATTGAAGTGCTGATTCTTATCCCTTCAGTGATTGAAACAAATTCAATCTTGTTCGCACGGAAATAACGCAATAAATCCACAAGGTGAATGAGGGACCGCCCAAGCCGATCAAGCTTCCAGACGATAACGGTATCGCCTGGTCGTAGTAGCTTCATCATCTTATCCAGCCCTGGGCGTTTTGATTTTGAACCGGATATTTTATCTTCAAAAATTCGGTCACATTCTAATCGATTAAGTGCTTCTAACTGTAATTCAAGATTTTGGTCAAAAGTTGATACCCTTGCGTACCCATATTGCATTTTTTTTATCCACCTTTTGCTACGAAAAAATCAGGTGAAGTTATCGGCATGGCTGGCGAAGGGCAATCTATAAAACCTCGGTTTGGGAAGTAGCGCCACGAGGAACTCACTGGATTCTGAGATTGTTACCAATAGTGATACGAGTCAGATTCCCTCGCTAAAAGCTCTTGGCTTGGGATACGCTCGTCATATTGACAACTTTTCAAACACAAACATGCTTGGATTTGGTCGCTTCACAAGTCAAACAGCTAATAATCCTGCAAATACCAACGGTGTAGGGGTGCAGCTACAATATGATGGTGGTCCATCCACGTCATGGTTCGTTTGGACGAACGATGGACAGGCATATATACAGACAAGCCATATGCAGGGCACTACGTATCTATGGAAAAAGGTTTACACGACTGCAAATACTACAGTTGCATCAGATGGCAGCATTAAAGCAGCATCGCCTGTGGTCAAAGTGTTTACAGATGGCGCATACCAGACCAATGACGAATCTGAAGGCTGCACCGTAACCCGTCTGGCCATCGGTGAATATCTGATTGAAGGATGTGAAGGGCTTAACTCTGACGCTGCATGGGGCGGTATTGACGGCGGTTTTGATATTCCCACCGACCGCAACAAACAGCCCCTGATCTGGCTGGATTATGAGGTTCATGCTGACGGTTCGGTGTTAGTGAAAACCTATCACCGCACACATCCTGCCGCGCCAGAGTTCGCCAGGAATGAACTGCAGGATATTAGCAATGGTGACCCGATAGACATCCCTTCTGACCAATTTGTCTCTGTACGTATTCAGATGCCGCAGGACAGTATCTGGAATCAGCGCAAGGCTATGGCTGAAGTTCCTGATTCATCCGCTGGTTAAACAGCGAATCAGATGGCATATCCAGGCGAACATCGATCCAACTGTTCGCCGGGACATCCATCAGTTCTCCTTTCGTTTTGATGATCTCTCCGTCATCGCTCAGCATGTATTTGCGCTTAAACAGGCGGATTGTCAGCTCGCCATTGTCGGTTTGCTCTGCCTCAACCACGCCCAGCTCTCCCATGCCGCCAGGGTCCATCGGCGGCAGTAACTGCCACCCCTCAGATGCCAGACCTGCCGAACCGGTGAGTACGTAAAAACCTACGTCGCGGCGGGAAAGGGTAATTCCCTCGGCCTCAGCATTCGCTGTGCCGCAGCCGCACCATGTGAAGCCATCCTCTGCCACATCAGTACGTTCAGTTTCTTCCCTGCTTTTGACAATACGGGCTACTGGCGATGCCGCCTTAAGCGTGCCATCACTGGCTTTAGTTGTATTATTTGTATGATAGTGAGTGGCCCACGATGACCAGTTTCCGGCGTCTCTGTATCTTGCAACTACTCCACCAATTCCAGTTACCTGGAGCTGCGCTATAGAAGTTCCGCGTGTCATAATCATTACCGGAGCATACGCTGATGCATAATTTGATGCTGAGGCACCAGGCGCAGAGAAAATTCCATTTACTGCCATATAATTAGCGTTAGCTTCGGCTGCTGGCGTGCTTGGGCCACTATCGTATACTGAAGCTCCAAGTCCGAACGCCCCAACTTGCATGACGTTCCCGGCCGCCGTTCCGACGTCCTTAGTCGCGCTACTTCCTAAACCGAGGTTTGTGCGACTGCCTTCAGCCGTTGTTGCCCCGGTCCCGCCCTGGTCAATCGGGAGAGCACCGTTGGCCCCTTTCTGCGCCAGTTTACCGATGCCAGGAATGGTTACAGGGGTGCCGTTGATGGTAACGGTGATGCTCTGGTTTGCCGAGGTAGTGGCGAACGTCTCCCAGGCACCAATATTCTCGTCATACTCTTTGATGAGCTGTGACATGGCCTGCGCCAGGCCGTCGACCGAGATATTGTCCGACACAAGGATTCCATACTTCTGGCCGTTCAGCGCCGGTGATGCCGCTGGCGTAACTGTCAGCGAAGTAGCGCTGTTGATGGTGGTGATCTGGAACATCTGAACCGGGTTAGAGAGTACGATAATCGTCTGTCCTGCACGAACCTGGCTGGCTGGCGCGGTCCAGTTTGTTCCTGTTCCGGTTACCGTATTACCACTAACTGCAATGGTACCTGTGCTGTAAATCATATTTTCTCCAGGAAATAAAAAACCCGCCAAAAGTGACGGGTTATTAATCGTGTTGAATGTCTAATTGGATTATGAGAACGACCCGGTACCTCGGGTAATGCTTAACGTCGGTGATGTAATTGACTTACTTGATGTTCCGCTTCCTGTGACTGTAATGGTTCCCGTAACTGTATTTGCGGTGATGTTTCTCAATGCATGCCTTACCGATATCCACATCCCAGTATTCCCTGACGGTACGTTAATATTTCCAAGGTCACGTATATTCCCATTGATATTGAGCGTGATGTTAACGACCGTTGTTCCGGTAAGCGATGACACATAAATCAGACCTTCGAGAAGGGCGGATTTCGCAAGCGAGGAATTAGAGGAGTCTGTGAATGTTATCACTCTGGTAGCTGTTGTAGCGCCTGAAACGACAACGTCTGCTCCAACTCCAATATTCGCTATATCACCGACAAAAGTCGTGGCCTCAACACTACCCTTAAAGCTTCCATTTGTTGCATATACTGTTCCACGGATAGTGACGTTATTAAATACAGCGTAACCCGATTTATTAATATGCCAGCCAACATTACCGCTGCCATCCCATGTCGAAGACTGGATATAACTACCAATTTTGGCATTGCTGATCGTTCCGTCGCCGATAACTGCATCTCGGATAATCAACTGACCATTTTGCGTGGTGAATACGATGGTAGGCGTAGATCCTGCCTGCATCATCACAGCAAAACGATCCGCCAGGAAAAGTACCTGTGACTGCATACCTCCAGGGGTATTTTCCACGCCTATGCCCATCCCGGCTGCATACTGACGTCCGTTGGCATCTACAGCCACCTTGATGTTGTACATCGCGCTGAGGTCGCCATTTACGTTCGCTATCGCCTGAGCGTTAGTTGTGATGGCTGAGGTATGCCCGTTCACCGTTGCCGTTATGCCGTTTATCTGCGTGGCCGTGGCCTGCCGGTAATCAGAGAACGTCTGGTTGAGGCTGTTGATGGATGCCTTGTTGCCGTTCACGTCAGTCTGCAAACTCAGCAGCGAACGCGCAGTTGCCTCCTTCTCGTTGACGATCACCTCATCAATGCGGTCCAGCTGCGCGCTGTTACCGGCGACGGATGCAGACAGCGTTTTGCGCGCGGCCACCTGAGCCAGATTGCCCTGAATAATCGCGATGGCGGAGTTCTTCACTCCCCCCGCCATGCCGTCCACAGACACGCTGATGTTATCGATGCGCTGGCCCAGCGCGGTATCGGCCGTCGCCACTGTCTGCTCAAGCTTGCTCAGAGAAGAAGACACATCTCCGACCGTGCTCGACAGGTTTGTAACGCTGGTCTGAACTTTACCGATATCCTGGGCGTTTTTGGCGATTTCCTGCGCCTGTTGCGCCAGTTCGTCGTTGGCCTGTTTGATGTCGTTAGCCATGCCAGCAATTTTTTCGTTGCTGTCCACCGCGTTCTCGATCAGGTCTTTGAAGGTATCGGAGTCTTTAATTTCCTCCAGGATCACGTCTGTGATGTCGGATACATCAATGCTGGCCTGTCCGCGCACAAAGTCTGTATACCCTGATTCGTTTCCGCTGCGGTCCACCAGCTGCGCGCGGTACCAGAAAATCTGCCCCGCTTTAAGGCCCATCTGCTGATATTTACGCTGCGGGTATGGCACATCGGCCAGCAACATCGCATCGCCCTCAGTACCGGTCAGGCTGTACTGAATTTCCGTCTTCAGTGTATCGTCCGTAATGGCCGGGAACCCCCAGTTCAGCTCGATGCCGAACACCACGTTTTCAGACGCGATGAAACCCACCGGCTTCGGAGGATTCCCGTCCTTGCCCGTCAGCGTTTTCTCTTCTGAATAGCCCCATCCGGACGAAATTTCAGCGGCATTGATGGCACGCACGCGCACCAGGTATCGTCCCGCGTAAATCCCCGGAACGTCGAATGACGTGGTGGAGCTGCGAGGCACGTTAACCCAGTTCCCGTCGTTGCGGCGCCATTGCGCTTCATAGGAGATGGCGTTCTTCGCCTGGTCCCAGCTGACGCGCATGGTCTGAACGTTCATGTTCTGCTGAACCACAGAGAATGAATTGATGACGATATTGGCTGGCGGGGACTGATTACCTGGCGGAATAACACTTATTGGCCGCTGGTCGATAATGGCACCGGTATCGATACGCGCATATTTATCCGGATCGTGCAAAGCACCAGAAATCGAATACGTTCCGTCATTATTATCCGTGACGCTGATAACGCGATATTGCTGCGCATAAAGCTCCTCGGACTCGACAATCCACACCGATTCCACTGCAGGTGTTTCGCTGTATGCCGTTGTCACGGTGACGGCCCGGCCGTTTACGCTTTGTATCGTTCTGCTCTGCGATGCGCCGGACGGAAGGTTAACCATAAGGCGGCTTCCGGGAGCGGCTGCAGACTCACGATCAAGCGTGATAACGCGACCGTTAACCGCGCTGATACGCCCTCCCATCACCTTGCCGGAAAGCAGCTCATCGGCAACCGCGATGATATAGCCAGGCTGTGGGATCTTGCCGTCCAGACCCACATCGAACGACACGAGGCGATCCTTGTTATTGGTCAGGATACCCCAGCGCCCCTTCCTGTTTGCCTCTGACTGCCGGGTGCAGCCAATGGCTGTCATTTCGAGCTGGTTTGTACCAAAGCGAGCGACGAGATCCTGTTCAAAAACCGGCTCCATCGCGTCTGCGTAGGCATTACCCGGATCGGACCAGGAAACCAGTGCCGTGGTATATCAGGTTTTGGTGGTGCTGCCCGAATAGGTAAAGCGGCCATCAACCACGTTTGCACGCGTGTAGCTGTAATCCACATCGCGGGGCATATCCGCAAGCGCAACGATTTGATCGCCACCCCAGTACGTCATGCCCCGGAATATCGCCGCAAAATCACGTAACACGGTATAGGCGTCATTTCTCTCCTGCACGTACACGTTGCAGGTATAACGAGGCTCGGTGCCGCTACCGCCTTTACCATCGGGAACCGGCTGATCGCAATATTGTGCGACCTGGTAAAGCGTCCATTTATCAATATTGGCCGCCGTCAGGCGATTGCCCAGCCCAAAGCGGTCGCTCACCACCAGATCGTAAAAAATCCAGGCCGGATTATCCGTCCACGCCCACTTAAAAACCCCCGTCCATGTGCCGCTATAGGTGCGGGTCTCCGGGTCATACGTATCCGGAACGCGGATTACACGTCCTCGCGGTTCGCAGGATATTTGCGGGATAGAGCCGTTAAACTGGCTTGAGTCGAATTCGATGTAGAGCAGCGCGGTATTTGGATAACGCAGTTTGGCGTCGATAACCTCTGTGTAGCTCTGCAGCGTCATTGTGTCGCCAATTTTCGCGCTGTTGGCATCCGCCGTGAGCTTACGCAGGCGCACCGTCCATGTGCTGCCTGCCTGTGGTAAGTCGATGCGATGGCTGCGTTCGTAGCCGGAAGTTGTCTTGCCGGTTACGCTGGTATTAAGTACCGTCTTCCAGGTACCACCATCAGTCTGCAGATCAATGGCGTAGTTAATTGAATAGCCAACCAGATCGCCATCGTTCTCCTGTTTAAAAAGCGATGGCCATTTCAGGCGCAGGCGAACGGCTGACAGCTGCGTATTGGTAAAGGTGTGCGTCCAGGCTGTGGTGCTTGAAACTTCGGTGCCCACGCTTATTTCGTTTTCGGTACCGGGGATGCCCTGAATGTATTTTTGTGCCTGCGTCCCCGGGCGGAATTCCCACGCCACGCCGCTGAAGTTTTGCGAACCGTCTGCATTCTCCAGTGGTGTGCCGTCGAGATAGATATCTTTCGCCGTCAGTTGCCCGGCAAATTCCCCCTCTCCCAGCGCAACAAGAATTTTGGCCTTTGCTACGGACTGGAGGTCGTCTGGTTGTTCAGTCGGGGTGCGGGAACTTGAGCTGCCGCCCTTGCGGCCTCTAATCGGAGTAGATGTAGCCATATTGCGCCCATAAAAAAAGCCACCCTGCGGTGGCTTATTGCAAGAGAAGATTAATCAGATATTTGTTTCGCTAAATGGGTTTACAAAATCAGCTTCTGCTTTGAAAAACTGACAATCACTGGACGACGTTACTGATACTGGAATACCGGTATCTTCAACTTCATATAGCTTTGAATATTTATCGGAAACTTTGCCAGAAAATGTCTCGCGACAAATAACCTCTCCGCCACGGTTTACTATTACTGTCGCATTTCCGCCGATTAGGATTCCGTCATCAACGCGATGCAGGCCTGAAATGGTCAATCTTAAGTATTTCTTCATTGTTGATCCTCAACGTAAATCCCGGCTGAAATAATTGCGCCGCCTATGCGTCGGCGACCATAAAGAAGCGGTACCGGATAGCCCTGTGCAGCAGTGTTGGTTACTCCGCCGAATGCGTATGAGGCGCGGTTATCTGAGCTCTGTTTGCTGGCCAGCCCGGTTGATTGAGGGGATAACATCTGGACTACGCCCCCCAGTGTTATGGACGCGCCAGCAGCAAACATCATATTGCTGGCAGCTATACTCAGACCCGGCATCCAAATCGATGCAACCACTAATACTGCGCCCAGGATAGTTTGAATCAAACCGGCTTTTTTACTCCCGATGATTACCGGAACAATGCGAATAACCTCGCCGGTAATCGGGAAGCCAAGGTCATCCACACCGATGTTTTTTTTACCCTTAAACACGGAGTATGTGAGCCCACGGCGTTGGCTGGAAATCATAAACTGCTCAAATCCAGGAATGGTTTTTGCGAGTGCAACGCCTGCTTCGCTTACGCGGGATATCAGACGGTAGTGAACTTTGCCAAACGTTTTTCCAAGAACACTGCCTAATTCAATTCGACTCATGACCTCTTGCATATAATCCCCCCACGTAAAAAAACCGCCGAAGCGGTTTAATTTGGTTGATTTATTTAGGTGTTTATTTATTAAAATGTTTCTTTTCAATGCTCATTGCTTGATTAAAGAAATTTGTAGCATTAATTACCGCCCTTTCACAATCCTTCTGCCCATAATGTCGATGGCATTGGAATTCAGCATTTATTGCCGTATCGCCGGACTGTTTAACCTTAGATGCCCGTCCTGCAAGTTGCCTTGTATCAATAGGTGGGAATGTTGTTATAAATGTATCGTTAGCTGATTCTACTCTCATTTTTGTTGCAAACTCCAAATGCTGAGGAACCTTCGACCAAAGATAACTACATTCAGCCTCTGATGAACATGTGACAGGCTTAGTATCTAATACCGGCATTGGCCTATTATCAGCACATCCAGCGGTGGCAAGCACCACAAGACCAGAGAACAATATTTTTTCACAATTAAGCTTCCCTTTCATTGAAAATATCAGAGGAATACTAACATGAAGTTATGGAGTGAGTAATTAACAACTTAACCACTATAGAATTAACAAAATACTTTGTACCGAAGTACTTTCATTGTTCTTTCCTGCCAGTAGCCACCATATGGCACGCGCTGGCTAAGATGACCGTACAAATGATGCAGTAGCATATTGCCCTCAAGCAGGATCCCCGCGTGATTCCACTTATCGGCCTGGACCTGCATGATCACTATATCGCCTGGTTGTGGCGGCCCGTCGAACTCCCGGAACCCACACTCATACCAGCAATCCTGGTAAAAGTTGTCCGTATAGTCGTTTTCCCACCAGGGATAATCGACCCGGTAATCGTGGAGCTCGATACCGTGGGTCTGCCGGAAATAGCTCATTACCAGACCCCAGCAATCGAAGTGGCCAAGGACGAACGGACGCTCAAGCAATGGCAGTTCCCCGCGCGGCTGAATGGTGCGTAAGTCCCCCTCTGGCCAGCTCACTATATGCCAGGGCAGCAGCGTTGCATCACACTGCGCCTTATCCAACTCGCTGGCCTGCGTCGTCGCGTCAGGGTGACTGTGAACAATGGCCACCACCGTCCCCCAGTCTTCTGCAGCTGCATAATCTTCGGGTGAAAGGTGAAAATGTTCTGTCGGCTCTGCTGCGAGGTTACGGCAGGGAAAATAGCGCTCAACCCGGCTTTTCTGTGCCACCACGCCGCAGCACTCGCGCGGATACTCCGCTGCAGCATGCGCCATGATGGCATCAATGGTTTTCTGGCGCATATCAGCTCCTGATAAGAGATGTGCCCGGAAATCCGCCGAACGGCAGCTCGTTGCTGTCTCCGTGCCGGAGCTTGCAGGCTGTCAGCGTGCCGTTGCAGACATCCAGTGAGGGATCGTCAACCGGATTATTGTTTTTGTCGAAGTAGCGCGTACCGGCATAGTCGCAACCGTCGCCGGTACGGTACTTGTTCCGGATGCACCAGGTACATAGCGAATGCAGCTGCCGCGTCGGTATCATCTGGCCCTGCAAATCCATCGGACTGGAAAGCGTAAATTCAACAGCTTCATCCGTCTCGGTACTTCTGGCGTCGATATAAAAGACCTTCAGCTTTTCCTGTGACGGGTCTGCGGTGGGGTTGCCCTGCGGAAAATTTCTGGCGTCCAGATACTTCGCCAGCGTGTCGTGGATACTCACTTTCGCCTGCAGCAGATCGTCATACGCAAGACAGAGCGCGGAGATCGAGCTGTCCAGATTCGCCACCGTCAATTTTGGCTGTGGGCTGGTACCGTCAGTGGTCGCCTCAATACCCTCCACCTGACACGGCCAGGCTTTATACTCCTCTCCCTGCCACCAGATGGACTTTGCCGGAAGTTTATTCTCGTCGCCGCCTGCGGCTTCAATCTCTTCCGGGGTGTGTGCGATATTGTGTGCGTGGAAGCGGAGCACATCTGACATACCGAACGCGGTACCATCGACAGAAAAAAGCCGGACTTCATTGCCCGGCTCAAGTTTTTGATAATCAGCATTAAGACTCATGGTGCAAATGCCTGTTCAAACGTTGCGGTTACGGTTATCACTTTTACGTTTTTAACCACCTTTTTGAGCGTGTCAGCCTCGACACGCCACAGTGCGGTATCGCCGAAAGGCGGAGTGAAAATAAACGACTTCACTTTATGCCGCCGAAGGAAGGCATGAATTTCATTCGCTGTAGTCGGATCCCCTGAGAAGGAAAATTCATAGGTGCGAATTTCATCATTCAGACCTGAGCCGCTCACTTGTGCGTACCCGTCGCCGAACTGGACCTTCCTGACGGTGTCTTTGCTTCCCTCTGTGGGCTGGCTGGAGACCTTAATACCCCAGGAGAATGTTTCTATCGTCATAACTGTTACCTGCGATTGGTCGCATTCCAGATAAGCCCACCGGGCTGGATTGCCCTGGCGATACCATCATTGACAGATTTGTTAATCACCTGCTGATACGCCTTACCCAGCCTGTCTCCGTCATTTTGCTGCGGTGCGCCACCGGAGGCATTCTCGACCGTCACCTGGGCATATACACTGACACCGAAAGGTGCTGCAGCTGGACCTGTTCCGCCACCTCCGACATACCCACCCGTGGCGTACCCTTTCATCATCCGGTAAAGGTTGCCGACGCCGATCCGGCTGGTAGCCTCTTTGGTGAAGACAAACTCACCACGGTGAACGACACCTGCAGGCTCATATTTCCCGCCTGAACCGGTATAACCGCCACCTGCAAATCCCAGCGCGGTTGTCGCTGAATCCACCAGGCCGGCCAGCGCCTGCTTCATCAGGATCTGTGTCAGCATGGAGAGCGTGGATCGGGTAAAGTCAGCCCAGTCAGCCTTTCCGCGCGTCAGCATGTCAGCCATATTCTGCCCGATGCCATCAAACGTACTGGTGGCAAACGACTTCATCTGGCCATAAGCATCAGAAGCAGAATCAACATAATCTGCCCATGCGGACTTGGCCCCGGACTTCCAGTCACCCCGAAGCTTATCCTGCTCGGCGTAATATGTTCGCAGCGCCTGCAGCTCATTCTGATAACCGGCATCGTTCTCAGACCCGCCACCATTTTTCCAGCCCTGGAGAAGCTGAGCCTCTTCATTGCGCCTCTGAGCCTCACGACTGCTCTTACCAGCACTTTCCGCAAGGGCTTGGGTTTTCTCGCCGATCTGCGTGACGTATTTTTGGGACGTATCCTGCAGGCGATTAAGCCGCTCCTGCGCCACTATCTGATCGCCGAGCTTCGCATTCAGCTCCGCACGGGAAAGCACCTCGCTTTTACTGGCCAGCAGGGATTTTTCCTCAGCAGAAAGCGTCCGGGTCTTCGCGGCCTCTTCCAGAACCGTAAAGCGGGACTGCTGACGCCACAGCTCCTGACGCTGCTGGCTGATGGTGTCATTGATGCTCTTATGCTCCTGCAGGGTGCGCAGCTGTGCCTGCAGCTCCAGCGTCTGGGCGCTGGCCGTATCGGTGGCACGGGCACCTACGGGGGTTCTGATTGCCGGGGTCTTCTTCGGCTTTTTAAGGGTGTCTTCGTACTCTTTTTTCGCGGCAGCCAGGTTGATGTTGTAGTCAGCCTGGAGGATCCGCCCCTCTTTCAGCGCCTTGTTGAGCTCGCTCTGCCTGGCCGTGTATTTCTCCAGTGCCGTCTGCGTTTTGGCATAGTTTGCCTGAGCCTGCGCAGCATACTTCTGGCGATCCGATTCCGCTGCCGCTTCACGCGATGCATTCTCTTCATTCGCCTTGGCAATTCCCGCCTGCTGCTGCGCCATGTCCAGCGCCAGCCTGGCCGTTTCGCGGTCATTCCAGAATCGGGCGCGGGCCTCATCATTGACATATCGGTCACCTTTACGCAGGTTCCAGATTTCATCGGCTTTTTTGAACGCGGCTTCGGCTTTTGCCACCATCTCCTGCGCGGTGTCAGGTCGGCCAATATCGAGGGCTGCATCCCACATCGACTTGAAGGCGCGCTTCAGGGAGTCCGCTGAAGATTCAATCGTCCCCATATTGTCGCGGATGGCTTTGGTCTGATCGTTGAATCCGGCTGTAGCAGCCTCGTTAGCTGCCTGCAGTGCGCCAGCCTCATCACCGGCACGCTGCAGCTGCGCCACATGGGCAATCTGTTCAGCGGTAACGTTATGGAACTGCTGGGCCATCGCGATCAGGCCCGATGTCGGGTCAGTTGCGAGCTTGCCATAGGCTGCTGCTACCTTTTCCACCGGCACGCCGGAGGCATCGGTAAACCGCGCCACCGCCTGGCTCATGTCATCAAAGCGCGAGCCAGCACGCACACCCGCGTTGATAAGCTCGGTCAGCGCTTCACTGGTCTGGTTGAAGGTCAGTCCAGCAGTCTGCCCGTTCCGCGCCAGCGCCAGCATGCGATCTGCAGTCAGTCCGGCTGTGTTCCCCGACAGCACCAGCGTTTTGTTGAAATCAGACAGGGTGGAAGAGCCCTGGTACCAGGCATAGAACAACGCGCCCGTTGCAACGGACAATGCACCAATCCCGACCATCAACGGGGAAACCGTCCCAATCAACGCCCGGAATGTCGGGATGATCCCGCCAAAGGAGTCCTTAACCTGACCGCCCTGCTGAAGCAGAATCAGCCAGGGGTTCTGCCCACCTGCCAGCTGCGTGGCCACATCGGTAAACTGCGCCGGGAGCATACGCATTGCGGCGTTATACTGACCCACTGAAATACCGGCCTTACGCGCGGCGTTCTCCTGGCGGCTGAAGGACTGCTGGATACGTAACGCTTCGTCGTTTGCCGCACTGCCGGTCTGTTTTAATTCTTTTTTGACGTAGCTGAGCTGCTCGTTGAATTTTGTCGAGTTAACGTCAAGGTTAACGACCAGATCACCGACTGCCGTCTGGGCCATAGCGCACGCCTCCTGAAATACCTGCAGCCTTCGCCATCAGCGTATTGTCATCCGGTTCATCAATGTCGATGGGTTCCGGTGCAGTATTAAGAATGCTGAAACTGTCCGGGGTTAACTCCGGATCGGCAAAAAACAGGGTTGAGATGGTGTAGAGCAAGCCGGAGAAGTGAGCGTCCAGCTGCGCATCATGAAAGTAATTGTCCTGATAGAAGATTTTCCAGTCGCCGTACTCCGTTGAGGACATGCCAGCAAGCATGGCACGCCAGTCCGGGCGACCGAACTCACGCGCCAGTTTCATGGCAAATTTCAGCTCACTGGCGAGGACTTTTCCGCAGTAACGGGTTCAGCGGGTTCATAACTTTCTTCGCCGGAAGCTGCCTGGTCATCAGTTACCGGCGCAATCATCCCGGACAGGAGTTTCACCTTATATTCCGCTTCGGCAACCAGTTCGGTCGGCCATGACTGCATGACCTCATCCTGAATCTTTGCCACTTCTGCCGCCGTATTTTCTCCCTGGGAGCCTTTCAGTTCGTGGCCGTGCCAGAGTGACATCGCCACGAGGAACGCCCCACTTTTTACGGTGAGGGTGATGGCCGCCTGAAAATCGCCAGCTTCAACTGCCTCCAGCTGCTTCAGGTATTCGAGGTATTCAATACGCTGAAGCGCCGAAAGCTGGAATAATGTGACGCTGCTGCCGTTACTTTCCAGCAGTTCGCTCTTTAGAAACATAATTACTCCGGGTGGGAACGGGGCTCACGCCCCGGTTATCAGGAAACAGTGACTTTGCAGATCGCCACAAAGTTACCGTCATTGCTCATAACGATGATTTCTACGGTGCCCGCCGCCACGCCGGTGACAGTCAGGGTATTGCCGTTAACGGTGACCGTTGCTTTTGAAGGATCAGAGCTGGCTACGCGGAAGGATTTATCTGACGCACTGGCCGGCAGGACAGAAACCACCAGTTGCGTTGTGGCTGCGACCGCGACAGCTGCAGTAGATTTATCCAGACTGATCCCCGTGACAGCAATCGGCGCGGTACCGCTGTTCTCTGCCAGCGATGGTTTGCCGTTGTTTGTGATTTTGGCCGTGCGGGTCATGACCTCTTTGGAGGTAATGGTTTTACCGAGGCTGCTCACCCAGCCCTTAAACACATCGACAACACCATTTGGGTATTTGATTTTATATCCCCTCACGGTGCCCTCATCGAACCAGTTCACCAGGTCCTGCTGACCGGAATCTCCAGGCATCCACGCGAGCGTCAGGTTGGTTTCACCGGCTGATTTCTGCCCCTGCATCGTTGATGTCCAGTCGGCATTCTCATCATCGATGTAGGTGTCATCTTCAGATTCAGCCGTCAGTTCACCGGGCTGCAGGTCTTTAATCTTTGCGAGGCGCAACCAGTCAACGTCTGAAAGCGGATTGGCATAGGGGTCACCGGTTCCGGTGTAAACCCAGAGAGTGGTACCGGCACCTTTTGTTGGCGCCAGCGGGTTTGGTGTGGCCATAGGATCCTCACATTACATAGCTGATTGAATAACTGAGATCGGCTGATCCCCACATCATCACTTCCTCATCTCGCTGATAGTCATAGCCATTTGCATTCATCAGTTCGATCAGGGGCAGCAATTCTGGGATATCAGCCAGAGCGGGGTACACTTTTTCTTCCATCCAGGCATCCAGAGCGGAATCGGTCTCTTTTGCCTTCAAAAAGACCTCGATATGCAGCAGTGCAGTCCACATATCTTCATCCACGCTATCTTCTGAAGCTCTCGCGTCTGTCAGATAGACGGCTACAGCAGGCAGATCATCTTCTTCCAGAAATCCCGGACGGCCGTCGAACCAGGTTATTTGCTCTGTAATACCGCGTTTCAGGGCCGTCAGAACGGCGGCGCGTATCTGCGGGTGTTTCATCGTTTGAGTATCAACCTCAGTTGGTTTTGCAGATTCTGGCGCATAACTGCTGGCATGTTTTCGTCCATAAGCCGGGGTAGCTCCGCACGGAAGGCCTCTGTAAGGGGAACAGCCAGGGGAATGCTGACCACTTCAATGGGGTAACGGTTCTTTGTGGTGCGTCGCAGCACATGCCATCGACCATTTGCCAGTTGCTGGATAAAAGCGCCTGGAAAACGAAACGGGCCTATTCTGAGCACACTGTTTGCACCCGACTTATCCCGTTTCCTGCGGGACAAACGAACACTGGCGGGACCGAGTTTTATGGCGGGGAGATTTCCCCGGTTCACCCGAATAAGTGCGCGTGGTTTACTGACGGTAGCCCGCCGTAACCGGGCACGTTGCTTAACCAGTTTTCGAGGTACTCGAGTCGATTTCGAAACGACAGAAACGCTTCGGTTGATGGCCTGCCCGGCAATACGGTTAACCGACTGGGCAGAGGCACGTGGTACGGCCGTTTTGCTGATGCTGTTGAGGTTTGCGATAGCCTGCTCGAGGCCTTTGATCGACATAGCCCCTCCTACTCAATGAAGATACGAGGTTTCCCGTTAAACAGTTCGTGACGTGTGACGGTCCAGTTTTTGCCTTCCCAGACCACTTCATCGTTTCGCCGCGGGGTATATTCTCCACTGAATACCACCAGAGACCGTAAATTCCCTGATAACGGCCCCATCTCTTCAAGCAACTCAGCAGAGATAACGTCATATGTAATTCCGTTAATAAGAGCCGTTTTCCCCATCTTTTTTATGGTGGCCGCGTCCATGCGAGCCGCCATCCGGTCAAAGGGATTAGACATTAATCTTCACTTCAACAACGGTGGTGTTTGCCGGTGCATCTTCCCAGGCGATGCCTGCGGCAACAGCATCCGTTTCATCGGTCTGGATTTTGCCGTCCTTGAGATACACCTGCGCCCCGGCAGTCACCGCGTCGGCGGAGACTTTTGGCAGAAGGAATACACCTTCAGCAAAACCATCCCCGGTGATGCCAGCCGGAATATCAGTAATTGCCACCGCGATAAGTTTTCCAACAACAACCGGGTCGCCGCTCTGAATATCGGTTGCACCGCTGTTTACCAGAGGGATTGTTTTCCCGTCCTGCGCGTAGTTCTTAGCCATAACTTCTCCATTCAGCCCCTTACGGGGCTGGTTTCAGGTATAAAAAAAGCCCTTACGGGCGTCTGATTGTCAGGACTGTTTTTTATTGACCAGTGGATTTGGTCATGCCGCGATAGTCCAGCGGCGCCACACCGGCATCAATACGCACTTTCGTTGCGATGCCATCAGTGGTGAAGCCTTCCTGCTGATCGATGTAAGGCGTATCGACACCGTTGAGATAAGCAACCTCGATGGTGTCGGTGCCCTTCGCGGCGGCCAGATACCAGGCTTTCGCATCCGCTTCATCCAGACGTGGTTCAGCGATGACCTCTGCAAAGTTCTGGATCGGGTTTACGATGCCGGCATTAATATCAGCACCTTTAACACTGGCTGACTTGATAGTCTGATTCGCCAGGGTTTCCAGAGCTACAGGTACAAGCATGAAGGCCGGACGGATATTCAGGGTACGCTCCCCTTCCTTCTGCAGGCGCATCAGCTTGCGCGATTCGTCCAGGCTGGCAACGGAAATTGCTCCCGCACTCAGGTTCTTGTGATCGGCATGGAACAGCGCCTTGCCGTCGGAAAGTTTCGGGTTCTTGGTCAGGATGGCGTAGACCAGATCGCCAATCGTTGCCTTCGCCGCACGCCCCATCTTCATCGGCACGTCGGTGAGCTGGTTCAGATCGTCGTTAATGATCGCCTGGCGGGTAACAGAGAAAATTTCACCATAAGTGGCAAGCGCGATGGTTTCGCCTTTATCACTGGTAGTGACGTACTTGTACTCCGCCCCCTCGCGAACCTGTCGCAGAGAAGGGAAACCACCCATACCGACACGATGCGCCGTTTTGAAGTCTGACAGCTGGCCTTTTTTGGTCCACAGTTCGAAGGTTTCCTGGGATTCTTCCCAGCCCTGAAGCAGCGCTTTGTTCGCCACATCCAGCAGAATATTGCCAAAGTCAGAGGTGCTGTGCGTCAGCGCGAGGCCAACCATCTGCATCGGATTGTAGCTGGATACACCGATACCTTTTTCTGTCAGGGCCATGCGCGCATACTCGCGCAGCGTCATACCGTTATAAACGTTATCCCGCTCCTGGCCTTCAAAACCGGCACGCGCCATCAGCGCCTGGCGAATACCATCCGCAACGAAATTACCGTTGCCCGCATAAATATGCTGTTGTGTGGTTTTGTTGGATGGCGTGGCCGTTTTACCGAGCTCTGCCAGCAGCAAATCTTTCGCCTTATCAACGGAACAATCAGGGTCGGCCACGCACTGATTTTGCAGTTCCGTGTGTTTATTACCGAACATGGCAAAGAGATCACCGATGGCGTTAACACGGGCTTTCTGCTCAGCCAGTACCTGCGCGCGGATCGCATTTTCATCCGGCGCCGGGTCAGTTTTTGCCTGCGGTGCCTGAGGCTGGGTAATAACCGGGTCACGCTGGGTAGTATTGCGCGGCGGGGTGATCATGTTGCGAATGCTTTTTGGCATTTTTTCAAATTCCTCAATACGTTTTGAATGGATACAGGCCATAGCCTGCAGGGATGGGGTCACCTGGTCGGCAAAACCCAGTTCAAGGCATTCGCTGCCGCTCATCCAGGTTTCGTCTTCCAGCATTGCCGCAATTTCTTCGGTGGATTTCCCGGTTTTCTGCGCGTAAGCCGGGATAAGAACGGATTCAACCTTGTCGAGAAGATCCGCATAGTCGCGCATATCAGTCGCATCACCACCAGCAAACCCCCAGGGCTTATGGATCATCATCATCGTGTTTTCAGGCATGATGACCGGATTGCCTACCATCGCGATCACCGAGGCCATGGAGGCCGCCAGACCGTCGATATGAACGGTAATCGCCGCACCGTGGTGCTTCAGCGCGTTATAGATAGCAATACCGTCGAAGACATCACCACCGGGTGAGTTGATGTGAAGGTTGATGTGGGTGATGTCACCAAGTGCCCGGAGATCATTGACGAACTGTTTCGCCGTTACGCCCCAGTACCCGATTTCGTCATAAATAAAAATGTCGGCCTCGCTGTTATTGCTGGCCTGCATGCGGAACCACGAATTACTTTTTGCGCTGGCTTTCGGACGGTGGCGCGCCCGGTTCTTTGGCTTCGGCACTGGTGCCTCCTTTATCATTGGCGGGGTCGGTGTCAAACACCAGGCCCTGTTCTCGGTTCTCGTCAACCTCCGCTTTACGGCGTGACTTAACATCATCCGGGTTGCGACCGCTGGCACGGATCCAGTCGGATTCGGTTGCCGCACCGCCGCGGATTTGCGTTTTCCAGGCATTGGCTTCTTTAACGGGATCAATCCACGGCATAACGGGTCCCGAATAAACCGCGTTATACAGCGTGTCCATATCGATGCCTCTCGGCAGCTTGATTTCTCCGGCAGCAATAGCCATCTTCAGCCAGGCCCGGTACATTGGCCGGGTCACTGAACCGATGAACCAGTCCTGCAGAATCAGATATCCGTCGGTTGACTCGACAAGCTCCTGCCGCTGGGCACTGTATGTGCCGTTGTAGTTTCTGGATGTACTGGAAAAACTGAGGCGACTGCCCGCAGATACCGCCCGCAGCTGTCCGTTACGAAACGACTCGAGGTTAGGGTTCGGGCGATCGGATTTAATCATCCCGATTTCTTCCCCGGCCTGCAGTTCGTCATAGAGCATACCAGGCTGAATCATCAGCTCGCGGTCATCGCTGCTGGAATCTGAATCGAAACTCTGTCCGTCGCCTTTTTTGATGTACATGCCGAGTGCCGCAGCAATTCTTGCTGCAGTAAGCTCCGAGTCCTCGTATTCTTTCAGCGCGCTCAGGCGCATCAGGACGCCAGACAAAAGAGACGTTCCGCGGGTCTGGTGCAGGCGGCGGGTGAATTTGAGATGGAGCATGTTCTCAGCATCTATCTCTTTCGTATCGAACTGTCGCCCGGATACCGGCAGACTTTTATAGACCTGATATTTTTTAGGCCGTCCCCAGTTATCGACAAAAACGCCCTGATTAAGCTGGGTGGCTTCATCGCTGTTCATCGGTACGAAATCAGGCTCCAGCGCTTCCAGCCAGAACGGCACACCCGCGACCGGCTGAAGCCCATTTCCGGTACCGCGAACCAGCTGAGCAAAAACCTCGCCGTCCCTGAGCCACGTTCGCAGCATAAGACGCTCAAGCATGGGCCGGGTAAACTGGGTTGTGACATCGGGCCTTACGGACCATTCGCCCCACTTTCTGCGGATATCAGTGGCAAGCTTTTTGGCTATCTTCCCGTTACTCAGCATCGGATGAGGTTCAACTATGATGCCCTTCGCACCCACCACTCTTTCTTCCAGCTTGTCGAAAACGCCGATCACCAGATCGTGGTTGTTGTCCAGCCAGCGCGCCTGCTGCCTCAGTGAAACTGCCCCCATCTGGCTGAGCTGATCAGCTGAGCGATTTTCCTTCTGGGCTTTGTGGG
Organism: Enterobacter cloacae complex sp. 2022EL-00981; assembly: GCF_028737495.1. Classification (NCBI taxonomy): domain Bacteria; kingdom Pseudomonadati; phylum Pseudomonadota; class Gammaproteobacteria; order Enterobacterales; family Enterobacteriaceae; genus Enterobacter; species Enterobacter cloacae complex sp. 2022EL-00981. Next base: position 7,364 of record NZ_JAQZRK010000001.1, on the reverse strand, counting down.
TACGCGTTTGCTTAACTGCCTCATACGCCTTAATGACTGCACGGGCACGCAGGCGTGAGGCTTTCCAGCCTGGAGAAAACAGGCCAATCGCATCATCTAAAAGACTCATCCAAACCTCGCCAGCCTGTAGCCGGGTCGCCCGCGGCGTTTGTTATTGAGCGTTGCCAGTCGGAGCTCCCATTCCTGACGGCCTTTTCTGATTTCCGACAGGTTTTCGAGCGTCATCTGCTGCCCGTTGAAAGTGATTGATTTCCCTTCCAGAACAGACAGCTCTGCAGCAGCGTAGCGGTCGATCATGTTTTGAATATCAGCTGGACTCACACCCAACCTCCTGACGAAGACCACGGATTAGCCTGTTCAGTTACGGGCTTCTCACGTTTTGGTTTTGATTTAGATTTCGGCGCAGGCGACGGGGATGGCACTTCGCCAGTTTCCGTCTGCGTGTCCTCGATCCACGTTTCCCGCCGTGCCCACTCAGGAGCTGACGGCCATTTAATTTTTTCGTATCCACTAAGGATGGCGAGCGCATCTGCATAAACGAGCAGGTCGAATGCTTCGTTTGCGCCCCGGCCGGGCTTACTCCACTTCCCTTCATTCGAGCGTTCCTCATATGTCAGTTCGTCATAGAACCAGCTGCCCAGCCAGGCGGGGAAATGCACATAGCCAGGGCCGGGTGAATCACGCCACAGCGCATTGTTCACCCGGTCTTTAAGGGCATCGGTCTGGAGAAGATAAAGAGGCACATCCCCGGTCGCCTGTGCGCGGCGTGTTGATCTGCCGGTGTTGTCGGGAAACGTTCGCTGGATAAGTTTGCTGCGACGAACACTGTCACCTTTGAAGAGATAGATACGCTTACCCAGCCCCTCCCTGCGGCATCTGCGCCAGAACTTGTAGGCATTATCCGTCACACCGTCCTCGCCCCCGGAGTCCACGGCCATCGACATAAGCCGCATGCCCTTTGACGGGTCAGATGCCAGAGGCCACGTTTTCTCAAAGACGTCAGTGAGCAAAAGATCCCAGTCCTCCGGATAGCTTGCCGGATCAACCTGTATGCTTTCCCCGTTGCCGTCACAGCGCAGCGAATACCGTATGTTGTAACGGTCAACTATCCAGCGCTCACCCATACTTCCGTAACCCGTAACCTGCACTACAAATCGCCGGTCGCGCCCGGCCTGCACGTCCACGGTCGCGGTGAGGAACTGCACGCCGTCCGGTACCGAACGTTTTGGAACATCCTCGGCACGCTGCTCGAGCAATTCACTTTTACGCTGCTCCAGGCTTGCCCGCGGCAGATAGGGTCTGCCGAAATCGGTGTTGATCACCGTTTTCAGTGTTTCTTCGCTGCGCGTGGATTCGTATTCCTGCTCGGCGGTCAGGTACTTATAAATAAGCTGCGCCCAGGTCTGGTATGCAGCTGCCGGACCTTCCATCCAGAAGGAGGCAATGCGGGAACGACGGCCATCACCACTTACCTGACCTTTACGGTCGATACTCTGCCCATCCCTCAGCCAGACACATTTCATGTTCAGCGCACGCTTCATGTCCGGTGTGATCCTGCCTTTACAGGCCGGGCACTGTAGAAACGCAGCTTCACTGGCCAGCACGGGATCGCTGCTGTCGCGGTACCCGGTCATATTGTCCATTTCCGGCTGGAAATACTCCGCACAATGCGGGCATGGCCAGTAAAGGCGGCGGCGGTCGCCACGGTTATAGAGTGATAAAATTCCGGTAGTTGGAGGGGCTTCATGAGGCGTGGTTCGCCGCCATTTTGTGTCTCTGATATCCCTGCCGGGTGAACTCTCAACCAGCGTCATCCCGGAGGACATAAATGTCGTGGTACGTTTCGACGCCAGTGAAAAAGCGTCACCCTCCCCGTCGATATCTTCAGGAAAGCGGTCGTAATCCGTCAGCGCCACACTTTTATAGTCAGAGGACGACATAATATTGACGGATGGCCAGCCGAGCTTCAGATAGTTACCGGCGCGGAATGTACGATCGTAGACGTTATTATCGTTACGCCTCGGGCTTAACAGGTTTTTAACTTCAGGGCTGCAGCGAAAAGTACGGTCCAGACGTTTTTTTGAATGCTCGCGCGCCTTTTCCTCTGATACCTGAATGACGAGCATATCTGCCGGATCGCAGACGATGTTATAGACAATCCATCCGTCAATCAGCCCGATGGTTTTACCCGTTCGCGCCGGGCCAACAAACACAACCGCATCGTATTCACGCGAGGCCAGGCAATTCATCGGCTCAATCACATAAGGTGCAAGATCCGGGTCCCATGGAACGGAGTTTCCTGCCCCCATTGGCACGCGCATATATGTACCGACCGCATCGGCCACCGGCATACGACGCGGGGCACGTAAAATACCGGAAACATCGCGGCGGATGCCCCTGGCGGATGCCCGCTTTGCCATCAGTCCTCCTCTGGCTCTTCCTCCTCTGTTTCAGCGTCCTTCACCCTCTCCGCCATCTGGTCGCGCAGATCATCGATAACGTTTTGTACGCGGGAAACCGCAGTCGGCGTTAATGCGCAGTCGCGTTCGAGTATGTCAGGGAGAGTTTCAAGTACCATGACGACGGCTTTCGCCATCAATGAGAATTCACGCGCCACTTCATCAGCGGGTATTAACTGCCCCGTATCTTGTTCAAACTTCAGCCTCTCGTTCTCTGCTTTCCAGTGAGCGAGCCTGTCGGATGGATCCATATCGTCGATATTCGTCGACACGGTGGGGATCATCAGTTCGGTCAGAATGTCTGTAACCAGATAGAGCTTTAATTTGCTGTTGCTGCCTGGCGCAGGTTCGACATTTTTCAACCTCGCGGCAACCGTCTGACGGTGTACGCCGGTTATCCCGGCAAGCTGGTTGATATTCAGTTTTAATGCGGCGATTTCCTGGTCCATGATGGTGAACACTTTTTAAACGATTCGACATCTTGCGAAAACGGCCTTTAAACAAATCAAAGGCCTTCATAAATGATGATGATGACCCTAGATCGCAAAAACTAGCCGTTTTCCGCGCGCCAGCCGCCCCGTGGCAGGCCACCCTGCCGGGAGGACCCGCTAATGATAATGATTATCATTTTAGAGATTGCAACTTGATTTGCATCCATTTGGACGTCTAACCGTCCACTCATCGCGACAGCGCTGACCATATCGTGCCACCTGGCCGAAGACTCTTCTTCAGTTCCTCGGACACAACATCTGAAATCGCTTTTTCCATTTCAGGGGATAGCTTCACGCTGGTCTTAATTTCGGGACCAATGCCAGAATCGATGGCATACCCTTTTCGCGGGTCCGTTTCAGTACGGCTCAATTAAACTTTCTGGATAACTGCATCCTTGATAAATGCCTGTCCGTCCTTCATGGCAAATGGAGATAAATCTGCGAGCCCCTTAGCAAATTCCTTCGTCAGACGTCTGTGCTTGATGTGTTCCACCGCATCGCGAATTTCATCTGGCGTATAGCCTCCTTCAATAGCTACCCAGCGATCAGCCAAGAAAACCACCGCTGTTTTATCTGCTGGAAATCCGCCAAATACCTCATTGGACCTCTGCTTTGCTTCATCAAGAGCATTAGCAATCAGCTCCTGCCTCTTCATATCGCTACCAATTTTGTATCGCGGAAGAGTGTAAACAGCCGACAACTCACCTAATGCAGCATCAGGTTTTTTTGTTGTCTCTTCGATTTTCCCCATTCGCCAGGCCACAGAACCGTCAGCCCGATGGCCAACGATTTCGCCATTGCCGTAACTGACTTGGCCACCTTTCGGTTTGCGCTTATCTTTCACGCGAAGATGTTCAGGAAAGAAAGAAGCATCACCCCAAACTGTATGGCGGCGACCTTTCAAATCGTAGTGTGCGCTACCGGCAGGTCTTTTGAGAATCAAGCCGTCGTCGGTCATTGTTACGCGCATGCCCAGCATCGCCTGCTGCAGCGATAAATATTTCATGAGGGATTTCCTTTTAGGCGTGAGCCTGTCGCACGGCAAAGCCGCCGAAAGTTAACGGTTTGCCCAGGCTCACAGCTGAAAGACTTTCTTTGATCTGCGCGTGCGATGCGCATAAAAAAGCCCCGCAAATTGCGAGGCCGATTTATCCCCTGAAAGGGATATTCAGTGCTTTATCCCTTTCAGGGGATAACCAATGTTATTGCCATTAAAAAACCGCCTTCAGGCGGTTAGATATAGCGATTTAAAATCTTGGTGCTATGCCATACTTCGGCGTCTTTATGTTCGCAGCCCAGACTTTGATATCGTTCTGAAGCAGCAAAGTGAAATCTGACTTGAGGTGGTTAACCATCTCATTGACCTTTTCGGCATCATTAACTGCAAAGTGCTCAATCCTGTTTGCCCCGACCGATACACACCTGTAAGTTGCAGGAACATCCTTCCCATTCACATTAAGCAACTCCTTCTTATCTCCACAACTGCCATCGGACATATAGGACACCAGCATATTTGCTGCTCCCCTCCCGGGTTGAGAGATGCTTATCATGACAGGCAATCCCTCTGAGGTCTGCGTAATGTCGTAAAGCACTGCATCTTTCTGATACCAGGTATTGTATTCCCTTTCCTGAAAGGCTGAGTATGAGGGTGACGATATCGCCACCAGAAAAGCGATTGTAATAGATTGAATTTTCATCGGTTGTTATCGTTGTGTTTAGTTGAATTTATTATTCATATTTTGCTAAAAACAACAACAATCTAAGATTAATCCTACTATTTTTAGCGGTGCTAAAGTATCTTTTACCCAAAGTGAAGTACTCATTTATCTCAAACCATTACAGCATTATAAATGCCGATAATTTGCATTAAGTACAAATTTACCCCATGGAAAAGAAAAGAATCTGCAATAACTTCTCAATAAATTATCAGTACTCAAGAAAATCGCCCTTATCCTTAGTGAGCGTTTTTGAATGGACAACTGGTCTTTACGTTTCTTCCTTGATGTCTAATGACAAAGAATCGCTTATTAAGCAATTAGTGGAGTACGCCCAACTCAACGGGCAGGAAGAAATCCAATTGCGTAAGATGATCATATGATTGATTAAACTGCTTATGTTTATAACCATTATCAAGCCACCAGCAGGTGAGCTTTGTAATGGCTGCCACTACCCGAAGTGGCCACGCTCATGCCTTTGAGTCTCTGTCGTTTATTAGCCGCTGATAACCGGTGCGCGTATGGCGTTCGTGCTGCTTTACCGGAGCATGTTCCCTTACTTACCCTCACAACTGTCTGCTATACCTGCTCGCCATTACGCGACTCGGGGCAGCATCATGACTGCTGCATTACCTTTCGGCGGCGGTCTATCCGCTTTACTACTTCAAATCGACTTTCTCCTTTTGGCAGTTCACCTGCCACGATTTGTTATGCGCCAGGATGTCTTTCTTCGTCTGGCGGTCCTGAACATCAATATCGTGAACAGATAGATAACTTTGCACCAAACACCAATCATTCTGCCTCAGTAAAATCTTAATTCCTTACGCTTACGCTTGTTGATCTCATGCTGGATGCCAGGCTTGTTATGACTCTGATGCGGAGAATGCCAACTCCAGGGAAACATCGATAAAAAGAGCATGTGAAACTGAGACTCCGGTAGCCCTCCCTCGTGGGGGCTTTTTTTGCGATTGATGCGCTTCGCTTGTTAAATATTGAGTATTTTCTAGAATTTAAAGGTGCTTTGCTATGTCAGGTAAAGCCGTCGTTCAGAAATACCGTGCGCTCAAGGATGAGCCATCCCTAGTTTTTCCTTTCCAGCTCTATCTGCCTTATACCAGCCAGGTTATTATTGCCCTTCTCAATCACGGCCAGCAGCGGCTTAATCCAGAGCACAGCCTGGCAGTACGTTATTGAGCCGGCGGCAGCGGTACTATCATCGGCTGCGTCAGGTCTGCTGGTATCGGTGTGCATGGCGCTGGCACGTAAACGGTGCGCGTATTTGAGCAGCCCACCAGCGACATCAGCAGGAACAGGCAGATCACAAGTTTTTTCACGACGGAGAATCTCCCGGTATTCGATTACGGTTTCTTCGGTGCTGGTGTCGATAAGGGAGTTAAGCTTATTGGCATGTTCTGCAACCTGATTGAATCGATTGAAGTTGAATGCCTGGGTGGCGATTACCTGTCCCTGCAAAGAGTTGTCACTTCGCAGAACGTTGTTATCACTCTGCAGGCTGCTGGCATCTGAACAACTTTTAACGAGTGCTACTGACAGGACAGCAATGATGACAATCGCAACTGGGAAAAGATTAAATTTCACTGATCTATCCCCCAGCACGCCAGCGCACTTTCCTGATCACGACGCTCAACCTGACCGTAACAGCCATTTTTCTGGCCTTTGGTCAGGCGACAATCCCGCCCGCCGTCTTTAATCCACCAGCGGATAGCCTCACAGGCCCCTTTACGGTCACCGGCGTTGATTCGCTGGTAAAAGGTGGATGGATAGCATTTTCCGGGGCCGATGTTGTAGGGGCAGAACGATGCAATTCCTACCTTTTGCGGCGCTGTCAATGGAACCTTGATGTTCCTGTCGACCCAGGCAAGTGCTTTGTCGCGCTCAATGGCGTTCACTTTTTTGCATTGCGCCTCGGTGGCGGTCATGCCCTTCACGACACGCTTGCCGTCAATAACTGTCACGCCATGGCAGAGCGACCAGACGCCACCAGGATCCATGACGGCCACAAGAGCGTTGCCTTCTTTCTCACTGATGAACTGGTCGAACAGTACAGGCGCTGATGCTCCAGCGGCGATCAGGGATAGCATAGCTGCGCTGAGTTTTGCTCTGGTCGATGCCATTTTAGTTATCCTGTGGTGGAGCGGTAATGTAGCCCTTCTTGAGGGCCTTCTCGTATGCCTTGGTCTGGCGTCTTTTGAAGTAAAGGTTGGTCAGGTATGTGGCGATGCCGATAAGAAATCCGCCAATCACTGCAACCTTGTTCCAGTCGAGGTCGTGCAACCATTGCAAAATGCCGCCTCCACAAATAAGACTGCCGGACACGCAATACGAGACTGCGGATGCAATTTTGTCAGGCATATATCGGATCATCTCTATCTCCTCGCGTAACGGCGGGAGCTGTGAGTAAAGGGTCAGGCTCTCGGGACGATTTAACAAGTAAGTGCGTCGATGATGGTTCCCTGAGCCTGAAATAAAAAAAGCCCGCTTTTGATGGCGGGCTAATGAGTTGACTATTTGTAAGGTAGGTGTGAGTAAGACCTATGCTTAGATGTGAAGCTGAATCGCCACGGATAATCTAGACACTTCCGAGCCGTTGATAATACTGGTTTTCATATTCTGTCGGTGACATCTGTTCGCTAGAACCATGCCGACGCTTACTGTTATAAAACATTTCGATGTAATCA